>NZ_DATMFZ010000375.1:0-13785 GCF_035556675.1 Geminicoccus sp.
TCGCGGTGGCGCTGGCGCACTGCCTGTTCAACGTGCCGCTGGCAGTCTGGATCCTGGAAGGCTTCATGTCGGGCGTGCCCAAGGAGATCGACGAGACCGCCTATATCGACGGCTATTCCTTCCCGCATTTCTTCGTGCGGATCTTCCTGCCGCTGATCAAGGCGGGCATCGGCGTCACGGCGTTCTTCTGCTTCATGTTCTCCTGGGTGGAACTGCTGCTGGCGCGCACGCTGACCGCGACCAACGCCAAGCCGATCGCGTCCACCATGACCCGCACCGTCTCGGCGGCCGGCATGGAC
Organism: Geminicoccus sp.; assembly: GCF_035556675.1. GTDB lineage: Bacteria > Pseudomonadota > Alphaproteobacteria > Geminicoccales > Geminicoccaceae > Geminicoccus. Next base: position 300 of record NZ_DATMFZ010000375.1, read on the forward strand.
TGGGGCCTGCTGGCGGCGGCGGGGGTGCTCACCATCGTGCCGGGCGCGCTCGTGATCTGGTTCGTGCGCAACTACATGGCCAAGGGCTTCGCCCTGGGCCGGGTCTAGCGGAGGCCACCATGGAAGCGCTTGCGACCCTGATCCGCTCGATGGCCTGGACGATGCCGGTGGGGCTGTTCTTCGCCGGCGTGGCGCTCCTGCTCCTGGTCATGACCGGGCTGCAGTTCGCCTACCCCACGATCGAGCGCAAAGGCTTCCTGCCGATGACCACCACCCGCGGCGACCGGGTGTTCATCGGGCTGCTGGGTGCCGCCTGGATCCACCTCGCCTGGCTGGCCCTGGCGGCCTTGCCCTTGTGGTGGGCGTCGATCCTGGCAGTGTTGTGGTTCGCCCTGGTGCTGCGCTTCGGCTGACGGCACCGGGCCACGTCCGCCGGGACCAGTTCCCGGACCGGCGGCGGGCGATCGACGGGAACAAAGGAAGGGACAGGGAGGTCTCTCATGACGAAATGGCACCTGGGCCGGCGGCGGTTCCTGAGCGGCACCGCCATGGCCGGCGCGGCGCTGGCGATGCCCGGGATCATCCGGGCGAACGCCGCCGACGCCACGATCAACAAGTGGATCGATGAGTTCCAGCCCTCGACGCTCACCCGCGACCAGCAGATCGAAGAACTGACCTGGTTCCAGAAGGCGGCGGAGCCGTTCAAGGGGCAGTCCTTCAAGATCGTGTCGGAGACGATCGACACCCACGTCTACGAAGCGCAGACGATGGCGAAGGCGTTTTCCGAGATCACGGGCATGAACATGACCCATGACCTGATCCAGGAAGGCGACGTGATCGAGAAGCTGCAGACCCAGATGCAGTCCGATCAGAACATCTACGACGCCTACATCAACGATTCCGACCTGATCGGCACCCATTTCCGCTACCAGAAGGTCGTGCCGCTGACCGACTGGATGGCGGGCGAGGGCAAGGACGTCACGCTGCCCACGCTCGATGTCGACGACTTCATGGGCAAGTCGTTCACCACCGCACCGGACGGCAAGCTCTACCAGCTCCCGGACCAGCAGTTCGCGAACCTCTACTGGTTCCGCTACGACTGGTTCAACGACCCGCAGATGAAGGAGGAGTTCCAGAAGGTCAAAGGCTACGAGCTGGGCGTGCCGGTCAACTGGTCGGCCTATGAGGACATCGCCGACTTCTTCACCAACCACGTGAAGGAAGTGAACGGCCAGCGCATCTACGGCCACATGGACTATGGCAAGAAGGACCCGTCGCTCGGCTGGCGCTTCACCGACGCCTGGCTGTCCATGGCCGGCATGTCCGATGTCGGCATCCCCAACGGCCTGCCGGTCGACGAGTGGGGCATCCGCATGGAAGGCTGCCGCCCGGTGGGATCCTCGGTCAGCCGCGGCGGCGGCGCCAACGGCCCGGCCGCCGTCTATGCCACCCAGAAATACATCGACTGGCTGAAGGCCTACGCCCCGGCGGAAGCCCAGGGCATGACCTTCTCCGAGGCCGGCCCGGTGCCGAGCCAGGGGGCCATCGCCCAGCAGATCTTCTGGTACACCGCGTTCACCGCCGCCTCGGCCAAGGAAGGCCTGCCGGTGATGAACGCCGACGGCACGCCCAAGTGGCGCATGGCGCCCTCGCCGCACGGGGCCTACTGGAAGGAGGGGATGAAGCTCGGCTACCAGGACGTCGGCAGCTGGACGCTGATGACCTCGACCCCGGTCGACCGGCGCAAGGCCGCTTGGCTGTACGCGCAGTTCTGCGTCGCCAAGACCACCTCCCTCAAGAAGACCCATGTCGGCCTGACGCCGATCCGTGACAGCGACGTCCGCCACGAGAGCTTCACCGAGCGGGCACCCAAGCTCGGCGGCCTCATCGAGTTCTATCGCAGCCCGGCGCGCGTCGCGTGGTCGCCCACCGGCAACAACGTGCCGGACTATCCGAAGCTCGCCCAGCTCTGGTGGGCCAACGTCGCCGAGGCCGTCGGCGGCGAGAAGACCGCCCAGGAGGCCATGGACAACCTGGCCAAGCAGCAGGACGACGTGCTGCGCCGCCTGGAGCGCGCCGGCATCGGGGGCGAATGCGCGCCGAAGCTCAATCCGGAGGTCGATCCGGAGGAGTGGTACAAGAAGGCCGACGAGACCGGCGGCGAGCCCAAGCGCAAGCTGGCGAACGAGAAGCCGCAGGGTGTGACGGTCAACTACGACCTGCTCTTGCAGGCCTGGGAGGACAACAAGGTGATGCCCGACAACATCAAGGGCTGATCCCGGCGCAGCCCGGAAGCCAGGCAATCTGCCCGGCTTCCGGGCCTTCCCATCTGCGCGAAATAAGACTACCAGTTTGTAATCTGGAGTTGACGAGCCGGCCCGGAATCCGACCAAGCTGCGGCAGCATGGACAGTTGGGCGACGATGATCATATCCGCCGAACCAGGGCCAGATCTGTCTGCCGATTGGCAGCATGATGCGTCGTCCGCCGATGCTCCGGCACGCTTCCTGACCATTGTCGAGCCGATGCCGGGTGCCCTGGATCTGGCGGAGCGTGTCCTCGCTCATCGGCCAGACCGGTCCGGCATCGCCTGGCTGCTGGTGGTGCCCCCGCCTGCCGGCGAGCCGGGCAGCACGAGCCCGGCGGACGAGGCCGGGAGTGCCGGGCAGACGATCCTGGCGGACCGGATCACCCGCCTCGCCGATCCCACCCGGATCGTCCGGGAAAACGGCCACTGGCAGCACCTGCCGCCGGGCCAGTTCCCATCCGGCTCCGGGCTGGCGCTGGGGCCGGCCGACCGGATCGCCCACCTCCTGCTGGGCCAGGGCGACCGGCAGGGCGGCAGCGCGCTGGCCGATTCCGTCCGTGCCGCCGGCGGCCTGTGCGCACGCGGCGATGGCATGTCGGTCGAGCTGGCCGGGCCGGACGGGCTGCGCCTGAGCATGCCGACCCCCAGGCTGCCAGGCTGGCTCGCCGATTTCTGGACCGCCCGGCTGGGCAGGAGCCAGGGGCTGGCCGAGCCCGCCACTTCCTGGACCGGCGAAGTGCTGGAGCGGCTGACCGCCGGCACCGCCGCCTGCCTGATCGACCCGCAGGACCGGATCCTGCCGCTCCACGGCACCCATCCTCTGCTGGTCGGGATGCCGGACCCGGAATGCAGGCTGGACGCGCTGCCGCCGGCCATGCAGCCGCCGGTCGGCGAGACCCTCCAGGCCGCCCGTTCGGGTTCTACGCCCCAGCGGCTGCTCCATCTGCCGTTCGACGCGGCACCCGGCCTGACCTGCCTGGTCGATCTCCTGTTCCTCCCGCTGGAATCGCCGGAGCAGGGCCCGCCGCACGTCCTGGTGCTGGCCGGGCCCACCCGGCCGCTGCAGGGGCCGATCCAGACCGGCCCGATCCCGGTCGATCCCGCCGCGGACCGCACCTCGGTGCTGGCCAGCCAGCTCAGCGTCTCGCGCCTGCACCTGAAGGCCGCGGTGGAGCGGCTGGAGCTCGGCAACGAGCGCCTCCAGGCGGCCTTCGACGACCTGAAGCAGGCCCATGGCGAGCTGGAGGCCTATGCATCCGACCTGAAGGCGCTAACCGAGGAACTCGTGCGGGTGGACAGCGCCCATCGCCAGAAGATCGCGGAGCTGGAGCAGCTCACCGGCGACATCACGAGCCTGCTGGATTCGATCGATGTCGGGGTGGTGTTCGTCGACCGCGACCTGCGGGTCCGGCGCTGCGCGCCGATCGCCGGGCGCATGCTGCGGCTGGATGGCCCCGCTGAAGGACGCCCCCTCGACGAGGTGATCGCCGGCCTCGGCAGCCGCGAGCTGGGGCCCTTGATCCTGCGCACCCTCGAGACCGGCGAGCGGGCCGAGATCGAGATCCCGTCCTGGAAGACCTGCCGCTATCTCGTCCGCGTGCTGGCCCACAAGACCGCGCGGGCCGAGATCACCGGCGCGGTCGTCACCCTGATCGACGTGACCGCCTATCGTGCGGCGGAAGCCGGGCGCGCCGCCTCGGAGGAGCGCTGGCGCCGGCTGATCGACACCGCACCGGACGCGATCCTGATGCACGAGGACGGGGTGGTGGCGCTGGCCAACCAGTCGGCGCTGCGCATCCTGGCGGCGCGCTCCGCCGACGACCTGGTCGGGCGCAGGCTCATGGAGCTGATCGCGCCCGAGGGCGGCCCGTCGTTCGCGCGGCAGCTCGCCCGCGCCGAGGACGAGGAGATCGTCACCGACCCGGCCGCCACGGCCATCATGACGCTGGATGGCCGGCGCGTGGAGGTGGAGATCACCACCTCGGCCCTGCGCGAGGGCGGCCGCCAGGCTTTCCAGACCGTGCTGCGGGACGTGACCGACCGGCGCCGCGCGGAAGCCGAGATCAAGCGCCTGGTCCATCACGACGGCCTGACCGGTCTGCCCAACCGCACCCTGCTCCTGGACCGGCTGGAATCGGCCATGGCCAGGGCGGTGCGCGACGGCAGGCACGGTGCCCTGATGCTGCTCGACCTCGACCAGTTCAAGGACGTGAACGACACGCTGGGCCACCCCGCGGGCGACCGGCTCCTGCAGATCGTGGCCGACCGGCTGCGCCGGACCCTGCGCGGCACGGATACGCTGGCGCGCCTGGGCGGCGACGAGTTCGCGATCGTGCAGACCGACCTGTCCAGCAGCAACGGCGCCAACGGGGCGGCGGTCCTGGCGCAGAAGGCCCTGGACGCGATCGCCCAGGCGATCACCATCGACGACCACGACCTGTTCATCACCTCGTCGCTCGGCGTCACCCTGTTCCCGGTGGACGCGAGCAGCCCCGACCAGCTCATCAAGAACGCCGACCTGGCGCTCTACCGGGCCAAGGCCGAGGGCGGCCACCGCTTCCAGTTCTTCCTGGAGCAGATGAACGCGGAGGTCCTGCAGAAGAAGTCGCTGGAGCGCGAGCTGCGCCGCGCCATCGAGCGCGCCGAGCTCTCGCTCGTGTTCCAGCCGCAGTTCTCGATCGGCGGCGGGCGGCCGGTGGGTGCCGAGGCGCTAGTGCGCTGGCAGCACCCGGAGCGCGGCCCGATCCCGCCCAAGGCCTTCATCCCGGTGGCCGAAGCGACCGGGCTGATCCGGCCGCTGGGGCGCTGGGTGCTGGAGGAGGCCTGCCGGGCGATCCGACGCGGCCTGGATCTCGGCCAGGAGATCGCCATCGGCGTCAACCTGTCGGCGGCCCAGCTCCGCCACGGCGACTTCGCGGCCAGCCTGCGCGAGCTCATCGCCGAGAGCGGCATCCCGCCCGACCTGCTCGAGATCGAGATCACCGAGAGCCTGCTGTTCGAGCCCTCCAACGACGCGATCGCCGAGATGCTGCGCCGGATAGCACACCTGGGCGTGCGCCTCGCCGTCGACGATTTCGGCACCGGCTACAGCTCGCTCGCCTATCTCAAGCGATTTCCGGTCCACAAGATCAAGATCGACCAGTCCTTCGTGCGCGACATCGGCCGCGACACGGACGACGACATGATCGTCACCGCCATGGTCAACCTCGCCCACAGCCTGGGCAAGCGGGTGATCGCCGAGGGGGTGGAGACCGAGCGGCAGCTCCAGTTCCTGCGCGAACTCGGCTGCGACGAGGTGCAGGGCTATGTCCTGGCCCGGCCGATGCCGGAAGCGGCCCTGCGGGAACTGGTCGCCCGTCATTGAGGTGTGCCCGCAACGCCGCCGCTCAGGCCTGGGCGTTGGCGTGCCTCGGCCCTTTACGCGCCAGATGCCACCACCTACGCAGCCCCAGGCGGTCCGATGCGCGGGGGCGAGATGGCGACGCTGGTGGTGGACGTCGGCGGCAACAACGTGAAGTTGCGCTGCGAGGGCTACGATGAGCGCCGCAAGGCCCCGAGCGGGCCGGACTACCGGCCCGAGCAATTGCTCAAAGACGTGCAACGCCTGGCCGCGGACTGGAACTACACCCGAATCTCGATCGGCTGCCCGGGCCCGGTGGCGAACAACCGGGTGGTCCGGGACCTGGTCAATCTCGGGCCGGGCTGGATGGAGTTCGACTTCACCCAGGCCTTCGGTGTGCCGGTCCGCCTGGTCAACGACGCGGTGATGCAGGCGATCGGCTCCTATGAAGGCGGCAAGATGCTGTTCCTGGGGCTCGGCACCGGCCTCGGCAACACCATGATCGTGGACGGCACGATCATCCCGATGGAGCTGGGGCACCTGCCCTACCGCAAGGACCACACCTACGAGGACTATGTCGGCAATCGCGGGCTGGAGAAGCGGGGGCGGGCCCGCTGGGAAGCCCATGTCCACAAGGTGGTGCGGCTGTTCCAGGAGGCCCTCCTGATCGACGACGTGGTGCTGGGCGGGGGCAATGCCCGCAAGCTCAAGGAACTGCCCAAAGGCTGCCGGATCGGCGACAACGAGAACGCGTTCATCGGCGGGTTCCGTCTCTGGGACGATCAGGCGTGACGCGCTTCCTGCCGGCGGCCTGCCTGCTCGTCACCGCCTGTGCCGGGGCGCCGGACACGCCCGTGGATCGGCAGCAGGCCGGGCTGCTCGAGGAGAGTGCTACCGAGCCGAGGCGCCGGGCGGCGCAGACCCTGGAGCGGCTCAAGCGCGACCCCCAGGCCCTGCTGGACACCTGCCTGATGCGCTACCAGGCGGCCACGCCGGGGGGACCCGAGTGGCGGCTGGCGTCGCTTCCGGGCCGCGTCGCGATGAGCAGCACGGCCAACCAGGCGCTGGACGCGGAGGAGCGGCAGGCGAACCCGGACGGCTGGGAGGACCGCGGTGTGCTGCGCAGCGAGATCGTGCTGGCCGATGGCGACCCGATCGGCCGGCGCTGCCTCGTCTGCCGCTACGACTACGAGGACAGCCGCAGCGATCCGCTGACCCTGTTCGGCGTCGACACCACCACGAACTGCCGCTGAGCGGCGAGGGCCGGCGTCAGCGCCGCGGACGGCGCGCATAGCCCGCCAGGCGCTCCGCGGGCCAACGCGCCACCTCGGCCAGCTCCGCCCCGATCGAGCCCGGCAGGTACGCCCGGTCCGGCAGCATGGCGCGCGCGGCACGCGCCGGGTCGGTACCCGGGGCCAGCGACATCAGCCAGGCGAGCAGGATCTCGCGCGGCGGGTGGCCCTGGTCGTGCGCCAGGGCGGCGCGCAGGAGCCCGCTCGGGTCGGCCAGCTCGGCCGGCATGAGGGGCGGGGCATCGAACGACAGGCTCGGCATGATTGACCTCCGGCCGGGGCACCCCGCCCGGCGAGTTCCGACATGGCAAACGGACGGCAGGTCTCCCGGCTCGCGGGTCGGCACCGGTCGCTCTGCCTTCCCAGGACCCGACGGTCCCAGTGGCATCCGAACTCGAGCGACGGCTCACCGCTTACGGTTGCGGGGGCAGCGCCGGCATCGCACCGGCTTCCCTCTCGGCCCGGGTCACCCCGGGCACCATCCAGGACGGATGGTGGGCGTTCCCCCGCGATCTGTCAAAGCCGACCTGCTAGGAAAGGGACAGGCGGACAAGGGCGGCGGAGGCTGGGCATGGAGCTGGGTGCGACGGTCGTGGTGCTGGTGGTGCTGGCGGTGATCATCACGCTGATCGCCATGGGCGTGCGCTCGGTCACGCAGGGCGAGGAATGGACCGTGGAGCGGTTCGGCCGCTACACCCGCACCCTTTCCCCGGGCCTCAACCTGATCGTGCCGGTGATCGACCGGGTGGGTGCGAAGCTCAGCGTGATGGAGCAGGTGCTGGACGTGCCCTCCCAGGAGGTCATCACCCGCGACAACGCGATGGTGACCGCGGATGGCGTGGTGTTCTACCAGATCCTGAACGTGGCGCGCGCCGCCTACGAGGTGGCCGACCTGCGCAACGCCATCCTGAACCTGACCATGACCAACATCCGCACGGTGATGGGCTCGCTCGACCTCGATGCGGTCTTGAGCCAGCGCGACGTGATCAACAGCCGGCTGCTCTCGGTGGTGGACGAGGCGACCCAGCCCTGGGGGGTCAAGGTCACCCGGATCGAGATCAAGGACATCCGGCCGCCGGCCGACCTGGTCAGCAGCATGGCCCGGCAGATGAAGGCCGAGCGCGAGAAGCGCGCGGTGGTGCTGGAGGCGGAGGGGTCGCGGGCCGCCGCCATCCTGCGCGCCGAGGGAATGAAGCAGGCGGCGGTGCTCGAGGCGGAAGGCCGGCGTGACGCGGCGATGCGCGATGCCGAGGCGCGCGAGCGGCTGGCCCAGGCGGAGGCCGAGGCCACCAGGATGCTGGCCGGCGCCATCGGCGAGGGCGGGATCCAGGCTGCCAACTATTATGTTGCCCAGAAATACCTGGAAGCGCTGGGCCGCTTCGCCACCTCGCCCAACCAGAAGACCTTCATCCTGCCGATGGAGGCCAGCGCCGCGCTGGGCTCGCTGGCCGGGATTGCCGAGCTGGCCCAGGAGGCGCTGGGCCGGCGCACAGCCGAGACTGCCGCCGCCCCCTGGGGCCCGCGGCCGGACGGGCAGGGCTGAGGAGTGCTGGCCATGGCGGCCTGGCAGTGGCTGGCGATCAGCGGGGTCCTGCTTCTCCTGGAGCTGGCCACGCCCGGCTTCTTCTTCGCCTGGCTGGCGGTGGCAGCGGCGGTCACGGCCGTACTCGCCTGGTGGGCGCCGGAACTGGTCTGGCAGGTCCAGGCCCTGGTGTTCGCCCTGGCTGCGGGCCTGGCGGTGCTCGCCTGGTTCCGCTTCCGCCCGGCAGCCCCAGCCTCTCCCCTGCCGGACCTGAACCGCCGCGGGGCATCGCTGGTCGGCACGAGGCTGGTCCTGGACCGGCCGATCCGGAACGGCAGTGGCCGCCTGCGGGTCGGCGATTCGAGCTGGCCGGCCAGCGGGCCCGACCTGCCGGCCGGTACGGCCGTGCGCGTGGTGCGGGTGGACGGCAACCGGCTCGTGGTGGTGGCCGACGACTGAGCGCCGTCCCGGCTTTTGCCGGTACTGGACGCTGCCGCCCGACCATGGCACTAGTGCGCCGGTCGCCCGTGCGGGCGTGGTGGAACTGGTAGACGCGCCGGACTCAAAATCCGGTTCCGAAAGGAGTGTCGGTTCGATTCCGACCGCCCGCACCATCCTCCCTCGCCGACAGGCCGGCACATCCGGGACGTCCGTCCGCGCTACTTGCCCGCATTGAGCGTGAACTCGGCCATGGACGACCAGTCGCGTTCGCCCATGCCGGCATCGACCGTTTCGGCCATCCGGCGATGGACCGCATCCAGCATCGGCAGGACGCGCCGGGCCTCGGCGGCCGCCTCCTTCGCCAGGCGCAGGTCCTTGAGCCCGAGCACGGCCTTGAAGCCCGGCTGGTAGTTTCCTTCCGAGATGTTGGCGGAATAGGTCTGGTAGGCGCGGCCGCCGAACAGGGTGCCCAGGATCAGCTCGAAGAAGCGATCGCGGGCGAGGCCGTTGGCCTCGGTCAGCACCACGGCTTCGGCCATGGCCTCGATGGCCATGGTGATCATCATGTTGCAGGCGATCTTGGCGGCATTGGCCGTCGGCGCCTCCGGCCCCATGTCCCAGATGCGGCCGCCGATCACCTCCAGCGCCGGGCGCACCGCCGCGACGGCCGCAGGGTCGCCGCCGGTCAGCACGTTCAGCTCGCCGCGCGCCGCCACGTCGGGCCGGCCCAGGACCGGCGCGGAAACGTAGCCGACGCCGGCGGCACGATGCGCCTGGACCAGTTCCTGCGCGAAGGCGACCGAGATGGTCGAGCTCACGACATGCACCAGGCCCGGCTTCGCCTTGTTCAGCAGGCCGGGCTCCAGCACCACCGAGCGGATCGCGTTGTCGTCCGAGAGCATGGTCAGCACCGCGTCGCCCCGAACCACGTCCTCGGGCGCACCGACCATCGTCACGCCTTCAACGCTGCCGCCCGACCTGTTCCAGGCCTTCACCGCGTGGCCCGCAGCCGCGAGGTTGCGCGCCATCGCCTGGCCCATCGCGCCCAGGCCTATGAAACCGATCTCCATCGTTCCTCTCCAATCGCCATGTCCGCAACGCCCTGGGGTCAGGTGAAATCGGTGTCGATCGCGACCGGCCGCCAGGCATCCATGTCCTTGCGCAGAGCGGCGAGCTTCCGCTCGGCAAGATCGAAGGCGCGCGGGCCGATCGGCAAATGCAGCGGCGGATCCTCGGCATCGATCGCCTGCATCATCACCGCTACGGCCTTGGCCGGGTCGCCCGGCTGGCGTCCGTCGTTGCCCTCGCGATAGGTGCGGGCGGCACCGCCGGTCGCCGCGTAAGCCTCGATCTGCCGTCTGGCGACGGCGATCGAGCGCCCCAGGAACTCGGTGCGGAAGGGGCCGGGCTCGACGATGATCACGTGGATGCCCAGCGGTGCCACTTCCTGTGCGAGTGCTTCCGACAGGCCTTCGACCGCGAACTTGGTCGCGTTGTAATAGCCGTGCCCGCCCATGCCGATGATGCCGGCACCCGACGACAGGTTCACGATCCGGCCCCCGCCCGTGCGCCGCAGCAGCGGCAGTGCTGCGCGCGTCGTCTCGATCAGGCCGAAGACATTGACCTCGAACAGCGGACGGTACTCGTCGGGCGTGGCCTCCTCGATCGCGCCCATGAAGCCGTGGCCGGCATTGTTGACCAGCACGTCCAGCCGGCCAAACGCGGTCTCCGTCGCCGCGACGGCATGGGCGATGCTGTCCGCCTGCGTCACGTCGAGCGCCACGGTCCGCACGGTCGCCGGATGGCGCTGGCGCAGTTCCTCGAGGCTGGCGGTGTTGCGCGCCGTGGCGACCACCTGATCGCCGCGCGCCGCGGCCGCCTCCGCCAGCAGCTTGCCGAAGCCGCCCGAGCAGCCGGTGATGAGCCAGGTCTTCATATCTTCGTCTCCTTGTCTGGGTGCGGTTCGGTTGTCCGGATCAGCCAGTCGAGCACGGGCGCCAGCGCCTCGTCCGAGTTCTTCTCGTAGATCAGCCCGTGGCCATTGCCGTGGACGCCCTGGTCGGGGAGATGGAGAAGCTCGGCCGATGCACCGGCCGCATTGAGGAAATCGGCGGTCGGCGGACTCGCCGCCGCAAAGGCCGAGGCTTCGGCCGTCACGAGCAGGATCGGCAGTCCGGCAAAGGCGGGAAGCCGCAGCGTGCCGGGTGCCGCCTGGCGCAGCGCTTCCGGATCGGGCACGGGCGGATCGAAGGTCAGCGGCGCGGCGGTGGGCCCCCAGCGCAGCGGGCCGATATTGGGGATGTCCGCGAAGGGCGGCCCCATCGGCTCGACCGCCACGATCGCCTTGACCCGGTGCGGGCGGCGATCCGCCACCAGCCAGCCATCGGGCCCGGAGGCGGAATGGGTGAGGAGGATGGCCGGGCCGATCCGGTCGAGCAGTGCGGCGACCCGGTCCGCGTCCAGTGTCTCGGACAGTTCAAGGTCGGCGGGCAGCGGGCCGTAGCCGGCAATGAACTCGTCCATCGCCGCCTCGTCGTCGGGAGCGAACGGCCATTGCGTGTGCCTGGCGTCGCTGCCGGGGAAGTAGATCTGCCGGCCACCCTCATAGGAGAAGGGTGGCCCCATCGGCCCCAGCGTCTCCGTGTGGAAGGGCGAGCGGCCATGGCCCGGCCGGTCGACGACCAGGACGGCATAGCCTGCTTCGACCAGGCGCTGCGCCCAGCCCGGCCGGCCATCGGGCGTGTCGAACCATTCGGTCCCCTGGAAGCCGCCCCCATGCATCAGGACGATCGGCCAGGGCCGGGTGATCTTCTCGGGCGCTTCCCATTCCACGAACATCGGACCGCGCTGCCAGGTCCTGCCGCCATGCGGCACGCGCTCGCCCGGGATCCAGAAATGCCCCCGGCGGACCGTGCGGACCGGTGCGCCGGCCCAGGGGGCGTAAAGGTTGCTCATGGCCATCACCGATCAGAGGGGCGTCGCGCGCAACTGCGCGGGCGCGACATCGGTGAAGTGGGCAACATCGGCCATCACGGCGGGGGTCTGCGGAGAGGCGAAGGCAGCGTCGATCGCCGCCGCGTCGCGGAACCGGCACTCGCAGATGGCGATGGTGCCCTCCCGGCCCTCCGCCGGAAAGAACGCGGCGACGCTTTCGAGCCCGTATCGGCCCCATGCCTGCATCACCAGCGGCAGGTGACGCTCGACATAGTAGGTCCGGTCGAAGCGGGTTCCAGGCGTGCCCTGATAGGTGACGTAAACCAGGGTTGGGGCGGTGCTTGCGCTCATGGGATAATCTCCGGTCGCTGCAGACGCCGACACCGCCGCCGACGCCTTGCTTGAATAAATTAGTGGTCACTATAAATTTCAAGCGGCCGGAGGTGCAAGGTGCAATGGTCACAAATTTGAAGCCGGGGCGGGGCCGCCCCCGCGGGTTCGATCCGGAAGCGGCGCTGGCGGTGGGCCAGAGCATGTTCCACGCCCATGGCTATGAGGCGGTGGGGCTGGCGGCACTCACCGAGGCGCTCGGCATCAAGCCGCCGAGCTTCTACATGGCGTTCGGCAGCAAGGCCGGCTTCTTCGGGCGCATTCTCGAGCGATACGCGCGCTCGGTGCTGGCCCTGGAGGAGATCCTGCTGCCCGGCCGCGCGCCCGACGAGGCGCTGGCCGAACTGCTGGAGAGTGCCGCGCGCACCTATGCGGCGGACCCGGAACGCCGTGGCTGCCTCGTGCTGGAGGCGACGCGGGGCGGCGACGACAGCGAGAGCGCGATCCTGGCGCGCCGCGTCGCGGAGGAGCGACGGGGGCAGATCCGCGCCTTCATCGCCGCTTCCCATCCGGCCATGGCTGGTCTCGTCACCGACTTCGTCGCCTGCGCGATGTCGGGCCTGTCCGCCAGTGCGCGCGAAGGCATGAACGAGGAGCGCCTGGTCGCCGTCGCACGCGCCCATGCTGCGGTGCTGCGCCTGCTCCTGCAGCGGCCGGACGGCGGATGAACCCGCACCGGCCGCGCGGCCTGCTTCACCAGACGGCGCCGGGTAGCGCGTCCAGCGGGAATTTCAGGTAGCGCCGGCCGTCCGCCTCCGGCTCGGGCAGACGCCCGGCCTGCAGGTTCACCTGCAGCGCGTGGAGGATGAGCTTGGGCATCGGCAGGGTGCGGTCGCGCGCCTGGCGCAGCTTCAGGAAGGCTTCGCGGTCGCACTTCGCCAGATGGGGGTTCGACCGCTTCTCTTCCGCCACGGTGGTTTCCCAGCGCGGGTGCCGGCCGCCCGGCTGGTAGTCGTGGCCGGTGAACAGCCGGGTATCGTCCGGCAGGGCCAGGATCGCCTGGATCGAATCCCACAAGGCCTCGGCGCTGCCGCCGGGAAAGTCGGTCCTGGCCGTGCCGCCGTCGGGCATGAACACGGTGTCGTGGATGAAGGCGGCGTCGCCGATCAGGTAGCTCACCGAGGCCAGCGTATGGCCGGGCGAGTGCATCACCCGCGCCTCGAGTTCGCCGATCCGGAAGCGGTCGCCATCCTCGAACAGCCGGTCCCATTGCGAGCCGTCGGTGCGCAGTTCCGGCCAGTGGTAGAGCTGCTGCCAGAG
>NZ_DATMFZ010000376.1:0-16154 GCF_035556675.1 Geminicoccus sp.
CCACCGCTTCCGCCATAGATCGCTGATAACCTGTTGCCCAACATGGGAACTGCAGCATCCACTGCCTTCTGGTCCCAACGATTGTCTCAACGGAGTGCTTCGATACCTTCTGGGCCGATGCAATTTGGCAGGTTAAACTAGATCCTTCTGCCGCTCAGAGGAGACCAAGCTTTCGCGGGGAAGATCTTGCGGGACAGGCAAACAATTCGGGATGGATTATAAGACTAGGAACGAAGCGTTCTGCAGATGCGGCCTACAGTTATGCTCACGAATGTCTTGCAACATGCAGTTCCGTAGTCTTTGCGCCTGGGATCCGCAGCGGAACTGCTCTCGCTCATCAGGCATGCCAACTCCTGTTCTTTATGGAAATTACAGATTTTGTAGGGTTCACGTTGTGGCTAGAGCGCGGCAAACCGGGGCTGCGCGAAGGACGCATGCCTCCACGTGCTGACGACGGGAACCATGATGACCAGGCAGATCCGCTTCAACGCCTTCGACATGAACTGCGTCGGCCACCAGTCGCCGGGCCTATGGGCGCATCCGGACGACCGATCCTGGACCTACAAGGACCTGGAGTATTGGCAGGACCTGGCGCGGACCCTGGAGCGCGGGGTGTTCGACGGCATCTTCATCGCCGACGTGATCGGCTATTACGACGTCTACAAGGGCAGCAACTACCACGCCCTGCACCAAGCGGCGCAGATCCCGGTCAACGACCCGATCCAGCTGGCGGCACCGATCGCGCTGGCGACCGAGCATCTGGGCATCGGCATCACCGCATCCACCTCGTTCGAGCACCCCTACACCTTCGCCCGCCGCCTCTCGACCGCCGACCACCACACCAAGGGCCGGGTCGGCTGGAACATCGTGACCTCCTATCTGGAAAGCGGTGCGAAGAATGTCGGTGAGGGCGGGCTGCGCCGGCACGACAACCGGTACGAGGTCGCCGCCGAGTATCTGGAAGTGATCTACAAGCTGCTGGAAGGCAGCTGGGAGGACGGGGCGGTCGTCCGGGACCAGGAGAAGCGCGTCTTCACCCACCCGGAAAAGGTCCACGAGATCGGGCACAAGGGCCGCTTCTTCGAGGTGCCGGGCTATCATCTCTGCGAGCCCTCCCCGCAGCGCACGCCCGTGCTCTACCAGGCGGGCGCGTCCGGTCCGGGCAAGGCGTTCGCCGCGCAGCATGCGGAGTGCGTGTTCGTCAGCGCACCCACCCAGCCGATCCTCAAATCCTATGTCGCCGACATCCGCGAGCGGGCCGCCAGGGCCGGGCGCGATCCGCGCGAGCTCTACATCTATACGCTGGTGACGCTGATCGTCGACGAGACCGACGCCAAGGCCCAGGCCAAGTTCGAGGAGTACCAGCGCTACGTCTCCTATGACGGCTCGCTGGTGTTCATGTCCGGCTGGACCGGCATCGATTTTGGCCAGTACGCACCCACCGACCTCGTGCGCAAGGTCGAGACCAACGCGATCGTCTCGGCGATCGAGCATCTGGCCGCTGGCGGACGGGCCTGGACCATCGAGGAACTGGCCGCCTGGGGCGGGATCGGCGGGATGGGCCCCGTCTTTGTCGGCTCGGCGGCGACTGTGGCCGACATCCTGCAGAGCTGGGTCGAGGCGACCGATGTCGACGGCTTCAACCTGGCCTATGCGGTGACGCCGGAAACCTTCGAGAGCATCGTGGGCTACTTGGTGCCGGAACTGCAGGCGCGCGGCGTCTACCCCACCGCCTACCGGCCGGGCACGCTGCGCGAGAAGCTGTTCGGCAAGGGCCCCCGCCTGGGCGCGCCGCACCCGGCGGCCGCCTATCGCGACATCGAGGCGGTCAAGCGGGCCGAGGCGGTGCGGGAAGCAGCCGCAGCCGAATGAGCGGCTGCGGCTGACGGGCAATCGGCCGAGCCTGCGGATCAGGCTTGGCCGATATGCCACTGGAAGGGCGGCGGCGTGCGGTTGACGGCATAGTCGCCGACGATCCGCTCCTTGTAGATCAGCGGGTTGTGCGACGACACGGTGCGGGCGTTGCGCCAGTGCCGGTCGAGCCCCTTGCTGCGGAGGGTGGCCGAGGCACCCAGCGCGTCGAAGGCCTGGGTGGTGGCGTCCAGGACCAGGCTCGCGATCGTGGTCTGTGCCTGGGCGATCTCGATCTCGGCGCGGATGTTGGCCGCCTCGCTCGCCTCGGGTTCCCCTTTCAGCGTCGCGTCACGGCAGCGCTGCAGCGCCCGGACCGCATGCTGCAGGATGCCGCCCGCCGCATAGGCCTGGCTGTGGACCCGGCCGACCACCTGCAAGACCTGCGGATCCCGGCTGGCCCGATCCGCAGCGCCATGGGTGTAGGTG
Source organism: Geminicoccus sp. (assembly GCF_035556675.1). Classification (GTDB taxonomy): domain Bacteria; phylum Pseudomonadota; class Alphaproteobacteria; order Geminicoccales; family Geminicoccaceae; genus Geminicoccus. Next base: position 2,341 of record NZ_DATMFZ010000376.1, read on the forward strand.
CGCTGCCGCTCCGCCACGGCCTCGGCGACTTCCTCGGCGGCGGCGCGGACGATGCCTACCAGCGTCGCCAGATGGTTCACCTGCAGCCAAGCCGCGGAATAGCCGAAGGTCTCGCCGGCCGGCCGGATCTCTTCCCCGGCGACGGGAACGTCGACGAAGCTGGCGGTGCCGCTGCCGGTGAGCGTCTGGCCAAAGCCATCCCAATCGTCGACGATCGACACGCCCGAAGCTCTGGTCGGAACATGGACGGAGACATGCTCATCCGCCTCGTCGACTGCACCGACATTGATCCAGTCGGCGAAGATCGAACCGGTCGTGTAGTACTTGGTGCCGTTCAGCCGCCAGCCTTCACCGTCGCGCACGACCCGGGTGGCGAAAGTGCCGGCCTTGGCGCCCGTGTTCACCTCGGTCCAGGCGCTGCCGATCGTCTCGCCCTTCGCGAGCCTCGCGATCCACCGGTCCCGCCAGTTGCTGCCCGGGGCAACCAGCACGTTCTCCACCGACTGGAAGTGGACCCGCAGCGCCTGCGGAAGATTGGAATCCGCCTGGGCGAGTTCCGCCAGGAGCTCGAAGAACTCCGCAATGGTGGCGCCGGCGCCGCCGACCTCTTCGGGCAGCAGCACGGCACCGAAGCCTGCCTCCTTCAGCCAGCCCAGCTGCTCGACGGGCAGACGGCGCTCCAGCTCGCGCTGGACCGCGCCCTGGCGGATGCGCTCGAACAGCGGCCGGAACCGCGCTGCCAGCCCGGCATAGCGGGCAGTTGGACCAACGCCCCAAACACCTGTCGTCCTGGTCAAGCCATCCGTCTCCCGACATAGAGGTTGAACTGCCGCCTGCCGGTTAAGCGGCGGGCGCGCGTCCCGGTTCAGGCCTGCTCCAGCGCCTGGCGCAGGTCGGCCAGGATGTCGTCCGGATGCTCGATGCCGATCGAAAGCCGCACATAGCCAGGTGTCACGCCGGCCGCGAGCTGCTCCCCGGCAGTGAGCTGAGAGTGGGTCGTGGTCGAGGGATGGATCGCCAGCGATCGGACGTCTCCGATATTGGCGACGTGGTAGAACAGCCGGAGCGCATCGATGAAGCGGCGGCCGGCTTCCCGCCCGTCCTTCAGCTCGAAGCCTACCAGGGCCCCGAACCCGCCCTGCAGGTAGGTGGTCGCCCGCCTGCCCGCATCGCCGCCCTGCAGGCCGGGGAAGATCACGCGCTCGACCTTGGGATGGCCGTTCAGGAAGTCCGCGACCTTGACCGCGTTGCGATTGTGCTGGGCGATCCGCAGCGGCAGCGTCTCCAGTCCCTGGATGAACTGGAACGCGGCGAACGGGGTGAGTGCCGCGCCGATGTCGCGCAAGAGCGTGGTGCGGATCCGCAGGACATAGGCGATCGGCCCGAGTGGCCGGGCCAGCTCCACCCAGATCCGATTCTGGTAGCTGGGGTCAGGCGCGTTGAGCTGCGGGAAGCGCGCGGCATGTTCCTCCCAGGGGAAGTTGCCGCCATCGATGATGGCCCCGCCGATCGTGGTGCCATGGCCGCCCAGATACTTGGTGGCCGAGTAGACCACCACGGCAGCACCATGTTCGAGCGGGCGGACGGTGAGCGGGGCAGCGGTATTGTCGACGATCAGCGGGATGCCCAGCCTGCGCCCGATTTCGGCGACCTCGCGGATCGGGAAGACCTGGAGCTTCGGGTTGGGCAGGGTCTCGGCATAGTAAGCCTTGGTGCGCTCGTCGCTGGCCCGGCGGAAGTTCTCCGGATCGGCCGGATCGACGAAGCGCGCCTCGATGCCGAACCGCTTCAGGGTTGCCGCGAACAGGTTCCAGGTGCCGCCATAGAGATCGGTCGACACCACCACATTGTCGCCGGCCTCGGCGAGGTTGAGGACCGAGAAGGCGGACGCTGCCTGGCCGGACGCCACCACCAGTGCCGCGACCCCGCCCTCCAGGGCAGCCAAGCGCGTTTCCAGTGCTTCCTGGGTCGGGTTGGAAACCCGCGTATAGATGTGGCCGATCTCCTCCAGCCCGAACAGGCGGTCGGCATGCGCCGTGTCCTGGAACTGGAAGGAGGTCGACTGGTAGATCGGTACCGCCACTGCACCGGTCACGGGATCGGCGCGCCAGCTGCCGCCATGGATGGCCAGGGTCTCCGGCCGGGTCGTCTCCAGGGTCATCGCCGGATCTCCTCAGCTCACCACGGCCGGTACGGGTCGCACGTTTGACTCCAGCAGGTCGGCATAGTGCCGCTCGGCCACGTCGGGATGCGAGCGCAGCCGGCCCTTGAGGAAGTTGCGGCCGACCTCGTAGAATAGCGGGTTGTCCGGGTCGCGTGCCGGCCCGGTGGCCTCGGCACGCAGATCCGGCGACAGCTCCAGGAGCGGAATGGTCGAATCGAGCGCGGCACCGAAGAAATAGGCGACCGATAGCCGGTCGGTCCCGGCGGGCGGGGTCACCACGCGGTGGACGGTCGCGCGGAGATAGCCGTCCGAGGCCATCTCCAGCACCTCGCCGACATTGACGATGAAAGTACCAGGCACCGGCGCGGCATCGATCCAACCATCCTCCGATTCGACCTGCAGCCCGCCTCGGTCGCCCTGCAGAAGCAGGGTGAGGAAGCCGCTGTCCTTGTGCGCGCCCACGCCCTGATCGCCCTCGGTGGCATCGCGACCGGGATAGCGGATGATCTTGATGTGCTGGTTGGGCGCCGACGCGTAGATCGGCTGGAAGACATGCTCGTCCTGGCCGAGCGCCACGGCGAAAGCGCGCAGCAGCCGGATGGCGACACCGGTCAGCTCCTCCTGCCAGCGCAGCAGCACGGGCTTCAGCTCCGGCAGTGCGTCGGGCCACTGGTTCGGCCCCTGCAGCCGCGTCCAGGCTGGCGTGTCGGGGCGGCGCGGCACGGCCGGGCGCTCGGCATTGATGTCCAGCTGTTCGCGCCAGTCGCGCCTGCCGCGGGTGATCTCGTGGCCGACCCGGGTGTAGCCGCGGAAATGCGGCGAGTTCACCATATCGATCGCCAGCTTGTCCGCTTCCGGCAGCTCGAAGAAGCGGCGGGAGGTGGCGACCACGTCGTTCACCAGCTGCTCGGGCACGCCGTGCCCGGTGAGGTAGAAGAAGCCGACCGTCCGCGCGGCGTGGCGAAGATCCGCCAGGAACGCCTCGCGTTCCGAAGGGCCGGCGTCGAAGCGGGAGAGGTCGAGAACCGGCAGTGCGGGCGAGGTCATTCCTGGCGTACTCCGTCGAGGCCGCTGCCGAGGGGAGCCGGCAGCGCCCCATTCAGATCCAGGGCGGCGGGCCGTTTGTCTACTTAGTTGATCTATTTTATCGGTTAAGCCTGTCCCATGCTCCCGCCGTCCAAGAGTCCCTGGCGGCCAGCCGGTTAATTGATATTGTTGATAAACTTAATCGACATATGCCGTGCGATGATCCCTGATGGTTGGCAGCCGGCAGTGCCGGCCACGCAAACCGCAGTCATCAGGGATCCAGCCGCAGTGTCTCATCCACGCATCGTCGGCCTCAGCGGCAGCCTGTCGGCCATTTCGCGGACCCGTACCCTGCTGGACGGGATCATCGGGCAGATCCGCACGGGCAGCGACGCCGGCGCCCAGATCATCGACGTGGCCGAGCTGGGCGCGGCCCTTGGTCCCCTGCGGTCGCGCGACCAGGCGCCGCCCGAGCTGGAAGCCGCGTTCCGCGCGGTCGAGGCTGCCGACCTGCTGCTGGTCGCCTCGCCGACCTACAAGGGCTCCTATAGCGGCCTGTTCAAGCACTTCATCGACTTCATCGACTACAAGGCCCTGGTCGGCCGGCCGGTGGGCCTGATCGCCACCGGCGGCAGCGACCGCCATGCCCTGGTGGTCGAGCACCAGCTGCGCCCGCTGTTCGCCTTCTTCGTGGCACGCACCCTGCCCACCGCCCTGTTCGTGCCGGACCGCGCCATCGTGGACGGCCGGGTCGACGACCCGCTGCTGCGCCAGCGCATCGATCAGCTGGTCGAGGAAGCGCGGCTGGTGCTGCCGGCCCGGGCACTCGCCGCCTGATCTCATTCCACCAAGGACCGCGCCATGGCCAAGCGCCTGATCTTCAACGCGTTCGCGATGAACTCGGTTTCCCACGTATATCATGGGCTCTGGCGGCGGGACGACACCGCGCAGGTCCGGTTCAACGATCTTTCCACCTGGATCGAGGTCGCGAAGATCGCCGAGCGCGGCCGGTTCGACGCCCTGTTCTTCGCCGACATCATCGGCGTGGATCCCGTCTACAAGGGCAGCTGGGACACCTTCCTCACCGAGACGGTGCAGATCCCGGTCAACGACTCCTTCACGCTGGTCGCGGCCCTGGTGGGCGCCACCGAGAATCTCGGCCTGACCTTCACGAGTTCCATCCTGCAGGCGCATCCCTTCGACCTCGCCCGCAAGGTCTCGACGCTCGACCATCTGAGCAAGGGGCGGGTCGGCTGGAACATCGTCACCAGCGTCAGCCACAACGCTGCGCAGAACTTCGGCTTCGACCGGATCGTGCCCCACGACGAGCGCTATCGCTGGGCGCATGAATATGTCGACGTCGTCTACAAGCTCTGGGAGGGCTCCTGGGACGAGGACGCCCTGGTCGAGGACCGGCAGCGCAACTTCTACGCCGATCCGGGCAAGGTCCATCGGATCTTCCACGAGAGCGAGCGCTACAAGGTCCTGGGTCCCCATCTGACCACCCCTTCCCCGCAGCGTACGCCCGTCCTGTTCCAGGCAGGCTCGTCCAAGGCCGGCCGCGCCTTCGCCGCGAAGAACGCCGAGGGGACGTTCATCGTCAGCAAGAACCCGGACGGTGCCCGCCGGCTGGTGAACGAGGTGCGTGGCCAGGTGGCGGCGGCCGGCCGCGATCCGCACGACCTCCTGTTCATCCAGGGCATGGCGTTCGTGGTCGGCAGCACCGAGGAGGAGGCGCAACGCAAGGCTCGCAACCTGGCGGAGGACATCAGCCTGGACGGGCTGGCCGCACATATCAGCCGCGACCTCGGCGTCGACCTCGGCCTGCTCGACCCGGACCGGCCGATCGACGAGGCCGAGATCGAGGGTGTGCAGGGCCTGGTCCGGGTGTTCCAGGAGGCTCATCCCGGCCAGCGCCCGACCGTGCGCGACCTGGCCAGCGCCTATGCGCTGAACGCCCAGGTCATCGGCACCCCTGAGCAGATCGCCGACCAGCTGGAGCTGTGGCGGGATGCCGGGATCGACGGCGTGAACGTCATCTACCACACCCTGCCGGGCTCGTTCGCCGAGTTCGCGGACCATGTCATGCCGGTCCTGCGCCAGCGCGGCCTGGCCCAGCAGGACTACGCGCCCGGCACCTATCGCGAGCGCCTGTTCCAGGGCCGCGGCCCCAGGATCAACGAGCGTCACCCGGCCGCCCGCTATCGCGGTGCCTTCACCCCGGCCCGCGCGGCGGCCTGACCGAATCATCCATCCGCAGAATCAAGGAGGCCATCATGTCCGACCCGATACTTGCCGACGACGTGGTCATCTCCCGACTGGGTCCGGCGGACGAGGCCGGCCTGCCCGAGGACGTCCGGGCGCTGCTCGCCGATCATCACCACGAGAACTGGATCCAGGTGCTGTCGGTCAATCCCGACACCGCCCGGCGCTTTGCCGCCTATTTCGGCAGCCTGTTCGCCGCGAAGGGTCGGCAGCTGCCGCTGGCCGAGCGCGAGCTGATCGCCGTGGTGGTCTCTGCGACCAACGGGTGCGGCCTGTGCGAGATCCACCACACGCGTGCGCTGGGCGACGTGCTGGACGATCCGGCCCGCGCCCGGCGGATCGCGCTCGACCATCATCTGGCGGGGCTCAGCCCGCGCGAGGCCGCCCTGGCCCATCTGGCCGAGAAGATCACCCGCTCGCCCAAGACGGTGGAGCCGGCCGACCTGCAGCAGCTGCGCACGCTCGGCTTCAGCGAGCCGGAGATCCTGGAGGCAGTCGAGACCATCGCCTGGTTCAACCATACCAACCGGATCTTCATCTCGCTGGGCGTGCTCCCGGATGAGAAGCACTTCCACTGACCAGCTGAGGAGGCAGGCGTCATGGCCAATGTCACGGCCGTCGAGCGCACCGAGTTCGACCCACCTCTGCCGATCGCGGCGTCCGGCGAGCCGGTCTCCCGGCTGGCTGTGGCCGATGAGGCAAGGCTGCCGGACGAACTCCGCCGGATCTTCGCCCGGTTCCGCGAGCATTACGGCTTCGTGCCCAACTGGCTGAAGGCCCTGGCGGTCAATCCCGGCACCGCATTGCGCATGGTCCGCTTCTACGAGCATCTGTTCGATCCGCGGCAGAGCGCGCTCACCGCAGCGGAGCGCGAGCTGATCGCGGTGGTCACGTCCGCCACCAACCACTGCGCCTACTGTGTGTTCAACCATACCCAGGCGCTCGGCACCGCGCTGGACGACCGGGTCCGGGCGCGGCGGATCGCGCAGGGCTTCCGCCATGTCCGCCTGAGCCCGCGCGAGCTGGCCCTGGCGGAGGTGGTCGAGACGCTTGCCGAGGCGCCCCAGCATCTGGGCGACCCGGACCTGGACCGGCTGCGCGACGAAGGCTTCGACCAGGCCGCCATCGTGGAGATCCTCGAGGTGGCGGCATTCTTCGCCTACGCCAACCGGCTGACCATCGCGCTGAACGTCGTGCCCGACGCGCAGTTCTTCGCCGCCTGACGTCCCGGAGCCGGACCAGCCCATGGCCAAGCGCCTGATCTTCAACGCCTTCGCCATGAACAGCGTGTCCCATGTCTATCATGGGCTCTGGCGCCATCCGGATTTCCGGCAGATCGGCTTCAACGAGCTGGGCAACTGGCTGGACCTGGCCCGGCTCCTGGAATGGGGGCGGGTTCGACGCCCTGTTCCTGGCCGACGTGCTGGGCCTGGACCCGGCCTACAAGGGGTCGGTGGACACCTATGTCCATGAGGGCCTGCATTTTCCGACCAGCGATCCGGGGGTGCTGGCCGCAGCGCTGGTCGGCGCCACCGAGCATCTGGGCCTGGCGTTCACCAGCTCGATCCTCCAGGAGCATCCCTTCAACTTTGCCCGCAAGGTGACGACGCTCGACCACTTAAGCCGCGGCCGCGTCGCCTGGAACATCGTCACCAGCGTGGGCGACGCCGCAGCGCGCAATTTCGGCCTGGACAGGGCCGTGCCCCATGACGAGCGCTATGCCTGGGCGGAAGAATATGTCGAGGTGCTCTACAAGCTCTGGGAGGGCTCCTGGGAGGATGGCGCCGTCCTGGCCGACCGGGCGGCAGGCATCTATGCCGATCCCGCCCGCATCCACCGGATCGGCCATGCCGGCCGGCGCTACCGGGTCCAGGGGCCGCACCAGACCTCGCCCTCGCCGCAGCGCACGCCCGTCCTGATCCAGGCCGGCTCGTCACGGGCCGGGCGGGCGTTCGCGGCGCGCAATGCCGAGGCGACCTTCATCGTCAGCCTGACGCCCGAGGCCGCCGCCGTGGCGGTGGCCGACATCCGCCAGCAGTTGCGGGCGAACGGGCGCCGCGACGACGACTTCCTGTTCATCCAGGGCCTGAGCTTCGTGGTCGGCAGCACCGAGGAGGAGGCCTGGCGCAAGTCGCGGGCGATCGACGAGTATGTCAGCACGGACGGGCTCGCCGCCCATGTCAGCCGCGACCTCGGCATCGACTTCGGCACGCTCGATCCGGACCGGCCGATCGAGGAGTACCAGATCGAAGGGTTGCAGGGCTTCGTGCGCTTCTACGAGGAAGCCTATCCCGGCAGGAAGGCGACCGCGGCCACGCTCGCCCATGCCATGTCCTACAATGGCCGGATCGTCGGCACGCCCGAGCAGATCGCCGACCAGCTGGAGCGCTGGCAGGCGGCCGGCATCGATGGGGTGAACGTCGCGTACCAGACCATGCCGGGCTCGTTCGTCGAGTTCATCGAGCACGTGATCCCGGTCCTCCAGGCCCGCGGCCTGGCCCAGCGGGACTATGCGCCCGGCACGCTGCGCGAGAAGCTGTTCGCCGGCCGACCGGCCATCCTGAACGACCGCCATCCGGCTGCGCGCTGGCGTGGCGCCTTCGGGCGGGCCGCCTGATCCCGTAAGCCGGGCGGACAATCTGTCGAAGAATCTCGACAGGGACAGGCGCTCGGGTTCGTTTCGTAAAACGTGATCGTGCCATCCGGCGCGAAGCCGGGTCCGGGCCGGAAACGGACAGGATAGCCGAAAACGACGCTGGTGCCCAACCGGAAGACGGGCATGGCCTGGAGGGCGGTCGGGATCACGCCTGCGCGCGCTTTCCCGGATCGCTCTCACCCGGCCCGTTCTTCCCGCTATGCTGCCGTCAGCCAGCCCGGGGCAAAGGCACCGGAAAAGTCACGGGAGGATCGGGAAGATGTGGCCGAGCCGGCGAATCCAGGATCTGCTCGGCATCGAGCTGCCGATCATCCAGGCGCCGATGGCGGGACCGGTGTCGGCCGAGATGGTGATCGCGGTCGCCGAAGCCGGCGGCCTGGGCTCGCTGCCCTGCGCCATGCTCACGCCCGAGCAGGCGCGCACCGAGCTCGGCATCATCCGCCAGCGCACGTCGCGGCCGATCAATGTCAACTTCTTCTGCCACCGGCCGGCGCCGCCCGACCCGGCACGCGAGCAGGCTTGGCGCGAACGGCTGCAGCCCTACTACGCGGAACTCGGCCTCGATCCGGCGACGCCGGCGGCCAGCGCCAACCGCACGCCGTTCGACAGCGCCATGTGCGATGTCGTGGCGGAGTTCGCGCCCGAGGTGGTCAGCTTCCATTTCGGGCTGCCCGAGAAGCCCCTGCTCGACCGGGTCCGGGCGAGCGGCGCCAGAATCCTGTCCTCGGCCACCACGGTGGAGGAAGCGCGCTGGCTGGAGCGCCAGGGCTGCGACGCGATCATCGCCCAGGGCTACGAGGCGGGCGGGCATCGCGGCATGTTCCTGAGCGACGACATCACGGGCCAGGCCGGCACGATGGCGCTGGTTCCGCAGATCGTCGATGCGGTGCAGGTGCCGGTGATCGCGGCGGGCGGCATCGGCGATGGCCGAGGCATCGTGGCGGCGTTCGCGCTGGGTGCCACGGCCGTGCAGCTCGGCACCGCCTATCTGTTCTGCCCGGAGGCCAAGGTCGGGCCGGCGCATCGGGCCGCCCTCAGGAACGCCCGGGACGACCGGACGGTGCTGACCAACGTGTTCACCGGCCGCCCGGCGCGCGGGATCGTCAACCGCATCGTCCGCGAGGCCGGCCCCATGTCCGATCTGGCGCCGGCCTTCCCGATGGCCGCCGGCGCCCTGGCACCGTTGCGGGCAAGCGCCGAGGCCGCAGGATCGGGGGATTTCACGCCGCTCTGGTCGGGACAGGCGGCAGCGCTGGGCCGGGAAATGCCGGCAGGCGAGCTCACCCGGCAGCTTGCCGCTGACGCACTGGCAAAATGGGGACAGCGGTAGGAGGCAGGCCGGCAAGCCGGTCCGCCAGTGCCCCGGCCTGCGCAACGATGTCGGGTACGGCGGTGCTCTCCCACCACAGCCCCCGCAGCGGCGGCCCGAGGGCGAACAGGCGGCCGGACGGCCTGCCGGAACGGCCGATCACCGCCCCTCCGGCATCCGCGTCGATTCCGAGCCCGACCGGCCCCGGTCGCACGTGACCGCGACGCAGAAGGTTGCGCGGGAACGCATGGCGCACCCTGGTCCAGTCATACTCGATGCCGCTGGAATTGATCACGGCATCGACATGCAGCACCGCCGGCGCGCTGGCGTGACGGTCGCGCAGCTCGATGGTGACCATGCCGTCTGCCGCCTGGCGGATTGCGTGGATGGTGGCGGCACGGACCGACAGCCGCCCGGCCGCACGCAGGCTCGCGACCAGGGCGCCGGATTCCGGTGGGGAGCGGTGATGATGCGACTCCCACCAGGGTCGCAGGTGGCGCACGAACCGGCGGCGCACCTCGTCGCTGGCCTCGCTCCACAGCCGCGCGATGTGCGGCCGGATCGGGTCGACGACCGACTGCCAGTCGCCGCCCTTGACCTGTTCGACCCGGCAGAGGCGGCGGACCTTGCGCAGGAGGCGCACGAGGCTCTCGGCGGTCTCGTCCTTCAGGGCATCCGGCCCGGCCGGAGCGGCCCGGCGCGGATGGGCCACCTGACCATGACGCGAGATCACGTGGATCGGGCCGCGATGGCCCGCCTGCTCGAGCGACACCACCGCGTCGACCATGCTGAGGCCAGACCCCACGATCGCGACCGCACCATCCTTCGGCAGTGCCCCGATCGCCGCCGGGTCCCAGGGATCGTGCAGGATGCGCCGGGGCAGGCCCGGCCGCGGGTCATCCCGAAGGGCGCGGACCGCCGGGAACAGGCCGGTCGCCAGCACGACCGCGTCCCCGGCCAAGCTCTGCCCGTCCGCCAGCGTCAGCACTGCCCTGCCCTGCTCAGCTACGTTCAGGTCGACGGCCTCGCGCTGCACATGTTCCAGGGACGCGCCACGCTCCGCCCCCCTGGCTGCCGCCTGCGCCAGGACATGCCGGGCATAGAGCCCCATGATGGCGCGCGGGACATAGGCGTTGCGCAGGTCGGCCGGCGCCTCCGGCCAGCCGCCTTCGGCAAAGTGGCGGGCCAGCCAGTGCAGGAAGTGGTCGGGGTCGTCCGGCTGCAGCGAGAAGCGGTACGCCTCGGCATTGAGGAGATGGCCGGGCAGCGGCGAGGAGTAGGCAAGACCCCGGCCGAGCTCCGGCCGCGGCTCGATGATCCGGACAGCGCTGCCCGGACGGCTCCGTTCCAGCAGCGCTGCCGCCAGGGCGGCGCCAGAGAGGCCGCCGCCCACGATCAGGATCTCGCTCATTTGACGACGGAGGCCACGGCACTTTCCCGGCTCACCAGCACGGCACCGATGACCACCACGCCCTTCACGATCATCTGCGAGTATTGCGACACGCCCATCAGGTTCAGGCCGTTGTCGAGCATGGCGATGATCAGGACGCCGATCAGCGTGCGCTGCGGCCCGCCGACACCGCCGGCCAGCGAGGTGCCACCCACCACGATCGCAGCCAGGCTGTTGAGCAGGAGATCCTGGCCGAGCGAGGGCCCGGCCGCACCCAGCCGGGCCACGGCGAGGATGGCGCCGACGCCGGCGAGCAGGCCGGACAGGGCGAAGGCGTAGATCTTGTAGCGGCGCACCGGCACGCCCGCGGTGCGCGCCACGTTCTCGCCGCCGCCGATCAGGTACATGAAGCGGCCGAACCGGGTGCGCTCGGCGATGAACACCACGATCGCCCAGGCGATCAGCGCGCACAGCGCGATGTTGGGCAGGCGCGGGATCAGCTGGCCGATCGCGATTTCCTCGAAGCCCGGCACGGTGAACTGGATGGCGCGGCCCTCCAGGATCTGCAGGGCGATGCCGCTGAAGATCGAGAGCGAGCCCAGCGTCACCACGAAGGAGGGAATCCGGCCGAACGCATAGATCAGCCCGTTGGCCAGCCCCAGCGCCGCGCCCAGCGCTGCCGCCACCGGCAGCACCAGCCAGCCCACGCCGGTGGCGTTCAGGATGATCACGCTGGCTGCCCCCACCAGCAGCACGATGGCGCCTACCGACAGGTCGATGCTGCCCATCAGCACCACGAAGGTGGTACCCAGGCAGACGATCAGCAGCGTGCCGGCCTGACCGGTGATCGCGGTGAAATTGCGCAGGGTCGCGAAGGAATCGGTGGCGAGCGAGAAGAACACCACCAGCGCCACGACCACCGCCACCGGCAGCCACAGGCCGTTGTTGAGCTTCGTGAGGATGGAGCGGCGGCTGGCCAGAGCCAGGCGCGGGATTTGGCCTTGAGCGATCATGCGGGGATCTTCTGCTGGGAGGGGGCGTGCGGCAGGGCGTCGGCGGCACCGCCAGAGCCGGGCAGCATCCAGGCGACCAGCTCGCGTTCGCCGGGCTTGGCATCGGCAGGGGCCGCGACCTCGGTCACCACCCGGCCGCGCTGCATGATCAGGATGCGGTTGGACAGGCCGATCAGCTCGAGCAGCTCGTCGGTGATCAGGAGGATGCCCACGCCCTCGTCCGCCAGATCGCGGATCAGGGCGTAGATCTCCTCCTTGGCCCCGGCGTCGACGCCGCGCGTAGGGTTGTCGAGGATCAGCACCTTCGGCTTGCGGGCCAGCCAGCGGGCGAGCACCACCTTCTGCTGATTGCCCCCGGAGAGCCTGGTGCAGGGCAGGTTCGGCGTGCCGGAGCGCACCCGGAGCTGGCGGACATAGTGGTCGGCGGTGGCGAGCTCGTGCCGGCGGCGCCACAGGCCCAGCCGGCTGGTCAGGAGGTCGCTGCCGCTGGCGAGCGTCATGTTCCACGCGACGCTGAAGGGTGCGATCAGCCCGTCGGTCAGCCGCTCGGCCGGGACATAGCCCAGGCCGGCGCGCACGAAGCGGCCGATCTGCGGCTCGGCCGGTGCGCCACCGGCCAGCGCCACGCTGCCCGAGGCCGGCGGCTCCACCCCGGCGGCACCCTTGCCGAGGGCGCTCTTGCCGGAATCCAGGAGGCCGCCGATCCCGACCACCTCGCCGGCCCGCACCTCCAGACTCACGTCCTGATAGATGCCGGGCAGGTCGAGCCGGTCCAGGCGCAGCACGACCTCCTCCCGGTCGATCCGCCTCTGCCGGCGCTCATGGTAGAAGTCCGCCGCCCGCTCCCGCCCGACCATCAGCCCGTGCAGGGTCGCCTCGTCGGCCTCCTGCGCATCCAGCGCGGCGACCAGCTGGCCGTCCTTGAGGACATAGATCAGGTCGGAGATCTCCAGCACCTCGGTCAGTCGGTGCGAGACGAACAGGAGCGAGCCCTTGGCCTTCAGCTTCTCGACCAGGCGGAAGAACGCCTCCTCGTCACGTCGGTCGAGCGCGGAGGTCGGCTCGTCCAGCAGGATGAAGGGGCGCTCGATCCCGGCCAGATGCACAGGTCCCAGGCAGGCGCGCACGATCTCGATCGACTGGCGCTTGGAGAAGTCGTAGTCGCCGGTCCGCCGCCGCACGTCGATGTCGAGGCCGGCCTCCTCGACCATCCGCTCGGCGGCCGCGATCATCGCCTTGCGGTCGACGAACTGGCCAAGCCGGGTGAAGCGCGCCTCCTCCGAAAGCAGGAGGTTCTCGTAGACCGGCACGTTCTGGATCAGCGCCTGCTCCTGGAAGACGCGCGTCACCCCCTTCGCGGTGGCCTGCCCGTAGCCCTGCGGCGCGTAGGCTTCCCCATCCAGCCACATCCGCCCGGCGTCCGGCCGGACGATGCCGCTCAGGATGTTGAACAGGGTCGACTTGCCGGCGCCGTTCTCGCCGACGAAGGTCACCACCTTGTTGCGCGGCACGGTGAAGCCGACCTCGCTCAGGACGGTGTTGGCCTCGTAGCGCTTGGTCAGGCCCTCGGCGCGGAACAAGGGCGGCGGCTCGTTGCTGACGACCAGCTTCGGTCGCTCCAGGGTCAGGACGCCTGTCTGGGGATCATGGGTCATGGGTGCTCCCGGCAGTCACGCGTTCGGGGACGGGCCGATGAACTTCACCTGGTAGTGCTCGGCATATTCTGCCGTGACCGCTTCCCAATCGCCGTTGGCCCTGGCCTCGGTATATTCCTTGGGGTACTGCCAGCCGTCCGGCTTCGGCAGCCCGTCCCAGAGGATGTCGACGTCCAGCGGGAAGACCTCGTTCTGCGGGTCCCAGTCATCCGGGTGCAGGACCTTGGACATCCGCTGGTAGTCGAACGGTGCCACGCCGTTATTGTCGACATAGCGGCCGAAATAGCTGTCGATATTGTCCTGGGTGAGCAGGACCGAGCGCCAGCTGAGCAGCCG
>NZ_DATMFZ010000377.1:0-6500 GCF_035556675.1 Geminicoccus sp.
CCGGCTGCTGGAGGAGATCGGCCAACATGGCCAGGCCTCGTTCCTGGCGGTGCTGAAGGCGTTCGGCCGGCAGGGGACGGGCCATCTCTCGTTCTGCATGCCGGGCTGGACCCTGGCGATCGACCTTCCCGAGCGCCAAGGCGTGATCGAGCTGCTGGATGCGCTGGAGCGGATCGTGCTGGATGCGGGCGGGCGGATCTATCTGGCCAAGGACAGCCAGCTTTCCGCGGGAGGCTTCGCCAGCATGTACCCGCAGCTCGACCGGTTCCGCGCGGTGCTGGGCCGGGTCGATCCGGACGGGCGCTGGCAGAGCGGCCTGTCCCGGCGCCTTCGCATCCATGCGCCGGTGCGGGAGGCCGTCCATGGCTGAGACCTGGCTGATCCTGGGCGCCTCGTCCAGCCTGGCCCGTGCCATCGCCCGCGAGGCCGCCTCCCGCGGCCACGACCTGCTGCTGGCCGGTCGCGACCAGGCCGACCTGGAGCGCAGTGCCGCCGATCTTCGGCACCGGTTCGGCGTGCGCGCCCAGGCGCTGCCGTTCGACGCGCTGGACACGGCGAGCCATGCCGGGTTCGTCCAGGACGTGGTGGAGCGGGCGACGGGCCCGCTCACCGTGGTGGTGGCGTTCGCGGTGATGACGCCACAGGACCTGGCCGAGCGCGAGCCGGACACCGCCCTCGCCATGATCGCCGCCGGTTATGCCGGGGCGGTGTCGATCCTGCTGCGGCTGATCCCCCATTTCGAGCGGGCGCGGGCCGGCCGGGTGGTGGTGATCGGCTCGGTCGCGGGCGACCGGGGGCGGCGCTCCAACTATGTGTACGGCTCGGTGAAGGCGGGCCTAGCCACCTTCACCGAGGGGCTGCGCGCCCGGCTGTACTGGTCCGGCGTGCCGGTCACCCTGATCAAGCCCGGCTTCCTCGACACCGCGATGACCTGGCCGATGAAGGCCGGGCCGCTCATGGCCGATCCCGCGAGTGCGGCGCGCAGCATCGTGACGGCCGCGGAGAAGGGCCGGCAGACTGCCTATGTGCCGTTCGTCTGGTGGGGGATCATGCAGGTGATCCGGCTGATCCCGGGCCGGATCATGCAGCGGCTGAGCTTCTAGCTGGGCGGTCTGCGTCATTCGAGAACATGGCTCAGCCGATCATCGGCAACCCATGCTGCACAATGATCCACACGTGCAGCGCACGACGGTGTCGGCTGCTGCTGCGAGGTGGAGCACCAGAATGCCGAGGTAGTATGGATTGAGCCTGAGGCATGAGCCTATTGTACGCTTGTTGTATGTCCGATATTCGGCGCAACACATGTTGACGAACCATTGAATCAACCAACTTCGTACATTGAAAGCTTCCGGAAAATCCTCCTCGTAAAGACCCGGCTGGTTCAGGCGGTTCAAATCGAAGAGGATCAGGATGCCTGTGATCGAAAACTCTACCTATCTCGACCTGACATCCTTTCGCCTCACCGATAAGACCACAGTCGTTGAGGCCTATGACCTGGATCCTTCCAGCATCGAGCCGCTGTCGGGCGACATCAAGATACAGGTCGCTCTGTTCCTGGAACGGGTCGGCGATCCAACTGAACTGTTGAACCAGGACTGGGCGACCCGGCAGGCGACGCTCGCCCAGATGGAAGCCGATGGCACCTTGTGGTCGACCTACGGGGCCGATCCGGCCATCTACCAGAACTTCGTCGACAAGCTGCAGGACAGCGGCATCGCGATCATCGATTCTGGCACAGGCTACATCTCGTCGGCCGAGTCCCGCACGGTATGGATCGAACTGACCCCGGACCAGTTCGCCACGACCTTCGGCGCGCCGCTGCTGGTCGGACAGACCATGATTGGCCCTTCGCCCCCGTTCTGGGAAGGAAATCTGTCGATCCCGGACGACTGGAACATCTCCCTCGCGGGCCTGTGGCCCGAGCTGAGTGCCAGCTACGCTGTATCGGGGCTCATCGATCATCCGGTCGACCTGCCGCAGGGGCCGCAGAGCATCGGCAATGCCTCGTCCGAGACATTGCTGGTCACGCCGGACATGCTCGCGAAGATGTACGACTTTCCGCTGACCGGCAGCGCGGCCGCGACGGGCACCATCGCCTTGATCGAAACCGGCATCGGTTCCGCTTTGCCCGGGGACCAAGGAGGGGACGGCTTTCAGGCCCGGCTGGATGCCTACCGCCACGCCCTCGGCATCGACACACCCGGCAGCTACTATGTCGATAATCCTAAGGGACAATATTACGACATCAGCAACACCGGCGTCGGTGGCGAGCGCTCGCTCGATGTTGGCGTGGTGGCAGGGGCGGCGCCCAACAGCACGATCGGGCTCTATGTTGGCGCGGCCGGCAGTCTGGCCTTTTCTGCCTACCAGAGCGCGATCTGGGACCAGGAGAATGACCCGGGCGTCGTCTCCTCCTCGTTCGTCGATATTCGCTACTTCTCGCCCGATTCACCGTTCTTCGCCGCCTATGACGATCTGTTCGTCGACGCGGCGCTGCGCAACCAGTCCGTCTTTCTCATGGCGTACGACGGCGGCTCGGGCAATCAGATCGGCAACGGCCTGACCAACGTCTTCTCCAGCCTGTCCAGTCCCTTCGTGGTGTCGGTAGGGGGCACATCGATCAGCACCTCGAAAGGGGCGGAAAGCGACACGACGCTGGACGAGATCGTGGATCGGGCCAACGACCACGACCTCGCTACCTTGAAGATGCTGATGGCTGGCGGCCTAGACAGGCTGCCGGACGATGCGGACGATACCGCTGCCCTCATCGAAACCGTGTGGAACACCTACACCTTGGACAAAGGTGAGGTGATGCCGGACGATTACTACTGGAATGCCGCGACCTCCGGTGGCGTCGATCCCACCCGGCCGACCCCTTGGTACCAGAATGCCTTCGGCCTTGCCCCCACGACCAGTGATCCTCTTGCCGAAAGCGGTCGTGGTGTACCGGATGTCGCGGCACTTGCCGGCGGCAACCTGTTCTATCAGGTGCCCGGTGCCGACATGACCGACATGGCGTCGGGCTACGGGACCAGTGCCTCGACACCGCTATGGGCGTCGCTCGCCGCCCAGGTCAACGCGGTATTCAGCGACCAGGGCCTGCCGCGGATGGGCTACGTCACCGACCTGCTCTACAACGCGGCGGTGGTCGCGCCCGGTGCGTTCAACGATGTCCAGCTCGGCAACAATACTTCCA
This sequence comes from Geminicoccus sp., assembly GCF_035556675.1. GTDB lineage: Bacteria > Pseudomonadota > Alphaproteobacteria > Geminicoccales > Geminicoccaceae > Geminicoccus. Next base: position 3,197 of record NZ_DATMFZ010000377.1, read on the forward strand.
GCAGCGCCGGCGGGATTCCCACCGGCTTTGGCTACGAGGCCGGCCCCGGCTATGACCTCACAACCGGCCTGGGCTCGCCCAATGGCGTGCTGCTCACCCGAGCCCTGACGACGATCGCGCACGGTCAACTGTACGGTGAAGGCCCGGGCCTGCTCGGTGCCGACGCCGGCAGCGCTGCCAGCCAGAGCCTCCTGTTCCAGCCGGTGCTGGGTAGCGACGGCACGATCGATGTCGTCACGTCGAACGGGACAGTCTCCTGGGGCGCCGCTGCCGGCTCCGCCTATGCCTGGACCAGTCAACTCGCACAGCAGTCGCTCCAGCAAGACTTCGATGCCAGCCTGGTCCGCCTGTTCGATGGGCACAGCCATGCACGTGCCTATCAGCTGACCCTGGAAGAGGGTGAATCGCTCACGGTCGGCGTCGCTGGCCAGGCGACCACTACCCCGCAGGCCGCCCTGTCGAACGACTATGGCTTCGTCGACTATCTGTCCCTGGATCCGGGTAACGCCGTCCGGGTCGCGCGCGTCGTCGCCGTGGCGGAAACCGCCGGCGGCGCGGACGACCAGGAGGCGATCGTACGCCTGCGTCAGAACGGAACGAAGCAGGCCTCCCTGCTGATCTACGAGGTCGACGATCTCACCGGCACGATCGATGGCTTGGCCCCGGGCGATGCGGGCTATGATGCGGCCAGCCAGGCGCGTGCCTATCGGACCGCCGACGGTGACCGCTGGATCGACGGCCCCGGCTTCGGCGAGTACCTGGAAACCAGCATCCTCGACGTGGATGCCGGCGACCTGATCGCCATGCGCCTGTCCAGTGGCTCCGACCAGTTCTTTGCCTTTGCCCAGGCGAACGAGGCGGTCGACGGTGCCCCGGTCAACCATCTCTGGAACTACGGGCTGAACACCTGGGGGTGGGAGGACATGAAGGGCGGCGGCGACCTGGACTACAATGACATCATCGTCCAGCTCGATTTCATCAGCGCCACTGGCTCACGCCTGGTGGCGTGAGCCGGGGCGGCTCACACGGCCACGAGCCGGCGCACCTCCTCCGGGTCGATCTCGTTCGCTGGGCCCGCCAGCACGATCCGGCCGCGATCCATCACCAGGATCCGGTCGGCATGGCGAAAGGCGAAGTCGAGATATTGCTCAACCAGCAGGATCGCCATCTTTCCGGTGCGCGCCAGGCCGGCCACCACCTCGCCGATCTGGTCGACGATGTTCGGCTGGATGCCCTCGGTCGGCTCGTCCAGCAGCAGCACGCCCGGGTCGGTGACAAGCGCCCTTGCAATCGCCAGCTGCTGCTGCTGGCCGCCCGACAGGTCGCCGCCCTTGCGGTGGAGCATCTGCCTGAGCACCGGGAACAGCTCGTAGAGATGGTCCTCGATCCGGCTGGACCGCCTGGCCGCGAAGCCGGTCTCCAGGTTCTCCTGCACGGTCAGGCGCGGGAAGATCTCGCGGCCCTGCGGCACCAGGGCGATGCCGGCGCGGGCCCGGCCATGGGTCGGCAGGCGGGCCAGGTCCTGGCCGTCCAGCACGACCCGGCCGGTCTTGATCGGCAGCTGGCCGGCGATCGCGCGGAGCAGCGAGGTCTTGCCCACGCCGTTGCGGCCGAGCAGGCAGGTGACCTCGCCCTTCTGCAGTTCCAGCGACACGCCGCGGAGCGCGAGGGACGCGCCATAGGCCAGATGGACGTTTTCCACCGCGAGCATCAGGAGCGCCCCAGATAGACTTGGACGACGGTGGGATCGGCGCGCACCGCGGCGACGCTGCCCTCGGCCAGGACCCGGCCCTCGTGCAGCACGGTGGTCTTGGCCGCCAGCGTCTCGACGAAATGCATGTCGTGCTCGACCACCACCACGGTGTGCTGGCCCTTGAGGCGCAGGATCAGCTCGGCGGTCTTCTCCGTGTCGGCATCGGTCATGCCGGCCACCGGCTCGTCCAGCAGGATCAGCTTCGGGTCCTGGATCAGCAGCATGCCGATCTCCAGCCACTGCTTCTCGCCATGGCTGAGCGAGCCCGCCAGCACCGTGCGCCGCCCGGCGAGGCCGATCGTTTCCAGGACTGAATCGATCCGCTCGGCCGTCTCGGCCCTGGTGCGCATCGCGAGCAGGGTGCCCAGCTTCTGCCCGCCCAGGCTCGCCAGCTCCAGGTTGTCCCGGACCGAGAGCGCCTCGAACACGGTGGGCTTCTGGAACTTCCGCCCGATGCCGAGCCTCGCGATCTCCTCCTCGGCCCGGCGGGTGAGGTCGACCGAGCCCTCGTAGAGCACGGTGCCCGAGGTCGGCCGGGTCTTGCCGGTGATCACGTCCATCATCGTGGTCTTGCCGGCCCCGTTCGGGCCGATGACCGTGCGCAATTCGCCCTTGCCCAGATAGAGCGACAGGCTGTTCAGCGCCTTGAACCCGTCGAAGTCGACGGTGACGCCGTCCACGTAGAGCAGGGTATCGGCGGGCAGGACGTCAGGCGCCGGCATGCTCGGGCTCCAGCTTCTCGGCGGCGGGGGCAGGGGCGGCGCGGCGCAGGCGCAGTTCGGCCAGCGTGCCGATGACACCCTTGGGCAGGAACAGGGTCACGGCCACGAACAGAGCCCCCAGGCCGAACAGCCAGAGCTCGGGGAACAGGCCGGTGAACCAGGATTTCGCACCGTTCACGACGAAGGCGCCCAGCGGTGCGCCGATCAGCGTGCCGCGCCCGCCGACCGCCACCCAGATCGCGACCTCGATCGAGTTGGCCGGCGAGAACTCGGACGGGTTGATGATACCGACCTGCGGCACGTAGAGGGCGCCGGCCACGCCCGCCATCGTCGCGGACAGCGTCCAGACGAACAGCTTGGCGGCCAGCACCCGGTGGCCCAGGAAGCGGGCGCGCGATTCGGCGTCGCGGATCGCGACCAGCAGGCGGCCGAGCGGGGCATCGGCGATCCGGATCGACAGCCAGAGACCGATGGCAAGGGCCAGCACCGAGGCGACATAGAGGCCCAGCCGGGTCTCCATCGCCTGGAGCGGGTAGCCCAGCAGGTCCTTGAAGTCGGTGAGCCCGTTATTGCCGCCAAACCCCATGTCGTTGCGGAAGAAGGCCAGCATCAGGGCATAGGTCATGGCCTGGCTGATGATCGACAGGTAGACGCCGGTGATCCGCGACCGGAAGGCGAACCAGCCGAACACGAAGGCGAGGATGCCCGGCACCAGCGCTACCATGAGCAGGGCGAACGGGAACTGGTCGAAGCCCTGCCAGTACCAGGGCAGCTCCGGCCAGTTCAGGAACACCATGAAGTCCGGCAGGTCCGGATTGCCGTAGACGCC
>NZ_DATMFZ010000378.1:0-50905 GCF_035556675.1 Geminicoccus sp.
GAAGCCCGCCGTGACCTGTTCGCTTACATCGAGGGCTACTACAATCGAAAGCGTATCCACTCGGCTCTCGGCTATATCACACCCGAGCAGGCCGAACGGAACACTAGCTAACCCCCTGTCCGCCAAATCGGGGGAAGATCATGACAACGCTGGCCGGCATCCTCCCGCACCAAGACCAGATACGGCGCTACCAGCGCCCATTCTTCATCAGACACATCAGAAGGGTAAGGCTTGCGGACATGGCTCATGCCCCCAAGCCTGACCACTACACCCCGTCAGGTCCATAACAGCCTCTAGGTCAGGCTTCAGCACCCGCCTGGAACCACCGCTACCCCGGCCACTCAACCCTTCTTGGACAGTTTCTGAGAAGAGGGCCCGCTCCTTCATGGGTGTCTTGTGCGTTGCCGCCACTCTCGGCTGGCTCAAGAACTACCGGGCCCTAAACGTCGTCGGCCGTGAAGCGGACAAAATGTTCGTAAAGTCCCGCCAGAAGCGTACAATCATTCTGTTGGTTGCCGACCCGGTCATGCCCGATTCTCCTTTCTAGTGCCCCAGATTGAAGGCTGAAGGGGTGCAATGCTGATCTCAATCGTTCGACCATCGTGTCGCGGGCAGACGGTTCAGCATGTGATGCAATAGCAGGATGAAGACTAACATCAGTGATATAGAGATGACCACGGATACGCCGCGGTACAGTGAGTTCTGGATCAAGTCATCTGACGGCTGGAGCTGACCAAACAGGATCGCCAACGCGGTAACGGCAGCGAATCCTTTTCCTGGCCCGGTTCGGCTTCGTGCGTGATCCGCGCTGAACCACAAGAGACCAATAAGGAACACGCAGGCGGTAAGAGGCCAGAAGCCTGAATGCCCAGAGATCGCCAGCTGCGCCAGCGTTGCGTGGACCGAGCCGACAACCGAACCGTGAAGCCGCGCATAGCCAGCGCTCCAAATGCCTTCGTGGCTGAGTCCGAGGAGTATCAGAACCGTCGCCATCTGAGCGCTCAGCGAGTCGCTTGCCTCGAAGATCTGGAAAAAGACGAACGATCCGGTTGCGCCCACGGCACAAAGCAGAACGAGATGATGCCGCTGCGCCGCCGACCGCGGAGGAGGTGCGCGAGGCGTGCGAGGTTCGACATCCGGAAAGACAGCAAAGGACAGGAGGTAAGATGCAACGCTGAAGACGAGGGAGCCGCCTACGGCCCAGAACAACTGTTGCCAGGATACTTCAGGATAGCTTCCATAATGAACCAGGGCGCTGCAAACGCTTAGTGAAATTGCTCCAAACATGAATAGTCTGCGGGGACTGGTCATCAGTCGAAAGCAGACGATGACGAAGGCCAAGTATGACGCCGTCATGAGGACCGGATGCACGGAGAACACTCCGAGCATGATGCCTGCCGCAATCATCCCAGTCGGTGCTGCGACGAGGAACTGCAAGGCAATGTGGCGGTCGAGTGCTGGCGAAAGACCGATCAGGACGAGGGGGTAGACGGCATAGAAGGCCGCATACGGCAGCGAAAGGAGCGTCGCCAAGGTCCAGCCAGCAAAAGCACCGGATGCCATACGGCAGGCGAGGCGCCAGTCGTTTGCGCTCAGTCCGGGAACGGGTTCAGTAGACATAGCGCGCCAGGGCAAACAGAACGATCTGAGCTTTGGCAAACAAGCGGAATACGCTCGGGCTGTCCGGGACGAGCTGGACCGTCGCGCGAGCACCACTGACAAGGTCCGGTGGGGCGTCCAGCTGTACGTTCACGCGCACGCGCTGGGCCCGACGGATCCAGCGATCGGTTTCAACCGGCTGGGCGAGTGTGCCGTCGGCATCGACCTGTCCTTGGGCGATGCCGGCATCAATGGACACAACGCGACCTGCGAACACGCGCCCGGGTAGCGCATCGAAGTTGACCAGCGCTTGATCGCCGATCCTGACCTGCGTCAGTGCTTTCTCCCGGAAATCGGCGGCGATCGTCGGTGTGCGGCCGACAACCGTCAAAACGGGAGTTCCTGCAGCGATGTAATGGCCCGGGCGGAGGCGCATGTTGACAACAATACCATCTTCCGCCGCGACAACCTTCGTCAGCGTGAGATCACGCTGCGCGACGGCTAGTTTGTTGCGAGCTTCCCGCAGGAAAAGATTGTCGGGCCCGTCATCTCCGCGCTTGACAAGGCTGGACCGCAACCGGGCTTCTGCGACTCGGACCAGAGCCAGAGCTTCGTCGCGTGTGGCGGCAGCGGATTCGGCCATGCTGATGGGAACAACTTTGCGTTCACTCAGTTGCGCCTTCCGTTCGGCTTCGCGTATCGCGTCATCCGCCGCCGCTCTTGCGCTGGCAACTGCGGCACGAGCTTCGGCAATGTCGGCATCCCACTGGCGAGTGGTCTGCTCGGCTTCTTCAAGCGCAAGTTGCGCCGCTTCGACGGCCAGCTTGTAACGAGTGGGGTCGAGCTCGAACAGAACTTGACCAGACTCAACCGGCTGGTCATTGGCTACGTTCACCCTGACTACGGTGCCAGAAACTTCCGGTGCAACACGGGTCGTGTCGTAGAGGACCCGCGCCTCCGGTGTGATGGGCATGAATCGATCGGCCACCACAGCATACAGAAGCAGCAGGGCAGCGGCAGATACCGACGCACAAACACTGCGACGGAAGCGTTGCTCGGGAGTAACTGAGGAACGTGTTGGAACGACTGTCATTGCGAAGCTGTCCTAGATCGTCCGGCGTCGCTACGCAGCACGCCGCGTACACCGGTGGCCGCGCATCTCCGTATCGCCCACCGATACAAGGCGCTCTCCGAGCACAGGTACCGACGTATGTACCCGCCGGGCTCCGGCCTTGATGACTAAATGGATTGCTCGAGCACCCATCCGGAAGGTGCGGATCATCGACATGTATGTTCACATGATGTGAACGTCGTTTCGGTTACTTTGCTTCTCCGGGTTGCCTGCCGGTGAGATGGCTTGCCCGCCCGGCAGCAGTCGAAGTCCAGCTCGGCGCCACCGCTTGGCCGGCCCAGAGACTGGTGAAGTCGGTCGAACCGCGCCCTTGTATTCATTGCTCAGCCGGCACGGCGAGGCCAATCCTGCCGGACGGTCCATAGTGCAAGGAGATCCAGCGTTGTGTAACCGCCAATCCCGCTGCCATGCACGGTCTGGCCGTTCCCACGGCACGTGCGGGCCTCGGTCCGCGTCATTTCGCGCAACTGTTCCGTGCGGAGATTGGAATGACGCCGGCGATCTAGGGCAAATCGATCCGTATCTAGGTGGCGAGGCGCATGCTGGGGGCAGGCGGACGTCCGAAGCAAGCGGCCGCCGCCAGCGGCTTTGCTGATGTGGATACGTTCCGGCGTGATTTGGCGCCAACTGGGCGTGACACCAGCCGAATGCCAACACCTTCATGCAGGCCCGATCTCGATTCCCGCCAGGATGGGAAGTGACCGATGGATCGACTCAAGGCGATGGAGACGTTCGTCCGCGTCGTGGACACCGGCAGCTTCTCCAGGGCGGCAAAGGCGCTCGGACTGCCGCGCTCCTCCGTCACGATGACGATGCAGCGCCTGGAGCATCACCTCGGGGTGCGGCTGCTGCATCGCAACACGCGGCAGCTTCGTCTGACCGACGAAGGGGAGCTCTATGTCGAGCGCTGCCGTGCCATCCTGCTCGACGTCCGGAGCGCGGAAGACAGCCTGCGTCCGGACGGGCGCGTCAGCGGGCGCCTGCGGGTCGACATGCCCCCGTCCATCGGGCGCTCCATCATCCTGCCGGCGCTGAGATCGTTTCGCGAGCGCCATCCTGACGTCGAGATGGCGATCGGTATGACCGACCGGCTGATCGACCTCGTTCAGGAGGGCGTCGACTGCGTCATCCGTGCAGGGGCGCTCCGCGATTCCAGCCTCATCGCCCGGCGCGTCGGCAGCTATCGTTGGGTGGTGTGCGCCTCGCCGGACTATCTGGCCCGCCACGGCGAGCCGCGGGACGTTGCGGCGCTCGCCGACCACGTGCTGCTCGGCTATTCGTCGGCGCGCAACGGCCGCCCCGACAGATGGATGATGGACGAGGGAGACGTCTCCCACGCGATCGAGCCGCAAAGGGGCCTGGTGGTCGACGAGACCTTCGCGCTGCTGGATCTGACCGTGGGAGGCTTCGGGCTGACGCGCCTGTCGGACTTCCTCGTGGCCGACCACATCGCACAAGGGCGCCTGCGCGAGGTGCTCGGCCATTGCCGCTCGGATCGGGTGCCGATTTCGGTGCTCTTTCCGCCGTCGCGGCAGGCGTCGCCTCCCGTCCGGGCGTTCATCGACTGGGTGACGGCGCTTTTTGCCAGCCGCGGCTCATGACACACGCGGACTGGTCACGGCTATGGCGCGGCTGACGGAGAGGCCAGCGCCTTCAGATAGGCAATGACGTCATGGCGATCGTCGGCCTTCGGCAGAGGCATGGTCATCCGCGTGCCAGGCACCAGCTTGGCCGGCGCCTCCAGGAACCGGTCGAGCGTGGCTTCATCCCAAGCAAGGCCGCTCGCGGCCAGGGCCGGCGAGTATTTGTAGCCGGCGACCGAGGCAGCCGGCTGCCCGAAGATGCCGGCGAGGCCGGGCCCGACCCGGTTCTGCGTCGTGGCCGTATGGCAGGCGGCGCAACGCTTGAACACGTTCTCTCCCTTGGCGGGGTCGCCATCGGCCCGCGTGGGTTGGATGGTCGAGGCAAGCAGAAGGGTGGCGGCGAGCATGCCGAAGATTGGTCGCATGGAACACCTATGGAATGAGAGGGAGGGACGATGCGCTATCCGCCGAGTGCTTCCGGCGTGATCGGCAGGTGCCGCAGACGCGTCCCGGTGGCCGCAAAGACCGCGTTGGCAACAGCCGGACCGATCCCGGACGTACCGGCTTCCCCGACGCCGAAGGGTTCCGTGCCGCTCTCGATGACGTGCACGGTGATCCGGGGGGCTTCGTCCATGCGCACCGCCTGGTAGCTGTCGAAATTCCCCTGTTCGACGCGTCCGTCTGCGAAGGTGATTTCGCCATAGAGGGCGGCGGAGATGCCGAAGATGGCGCCGCCCTGGATCTGCGCTGCGACGGTATCGGGGTTGATGACCTTGCCGCAGTCGATGACGGAGGTGACCTTTGTCACCCGCGTGAAGCCCTGCCGGTCGACGACCACCTCGGCGACGAGCACCAGGATGGTGCCGCCGAAATCCTGCAGGAGGCTGATGCCGCGGCCTGTCCGTTCGCCCGCTTCGCCTTCGGGCAACGGCGTTCCCCAGCCCGACCTCTCCGCCGCCAGGTCGAGCGCGGCGCGCAGCCGGGGATCATCGGCCAGGTGCATGCGGCGGAACGCCAGCGGATCGATGCCCGCGGTGGCCGCCAGCTCGTCCATGAAGCTCTCGACCACGAAGGCGTTGTGCGTGGTGCCCACGCCGCGCCAGAAGCCGGAGCGGTAGGCCGGGCTTTCCCGGCGCACGTAATCGACGTGGAGGTTCTCGAAGGCGTAGGGCCCGACCGCGCTGGTGACTGCGTCAGGATCGAGGCCGTCGCTGCCGATCGCGGCCGGCAGCCAGCGCGTCAGCGGCGATGGACCGACCACACGGTGCGACCAGCTGGTGACCCGCCCGGAGGCATCGAGACCCGCCTTCAGCAGGTTGAGATAGGCCGGGCGATAGAAGTCGTGCTGGGTGTCCTCCTCGCGGCTCCACACGATCTTCAGCGGATGATCGACCTGCCGGGCGAACAGCACCGCCTGGGTCACGTTGTCGGATTCGGCGCGCCGCCCGAAGGAGCCGCCGAGATACTGGTTGTGGACCACCACCTTATCGACAGGCAGGCCGGCGGCCCTGGCCGCGGCGGCCTGCGCGCGTGTCGCCGCCTGGGTGCCGACCCAGACCTCGCACCTCCCGTCGTGCAGATGGACCGTGCAGTTCAGTGGTTCCATCGGGGCATGGGCGACCATCGGCAGGCGGTAGGAGGCTTCGACGGTGCGCGCCGCGCGCGCGAAGCCGGACATCACGTCGCCGGCGGACGGGCCGGGAACGGCATCTCCCGCCGCGGCCGCCTCCAGATCGGCGAACAGCGCCTTGGTGGAGAACGTGGCGTTCGGACCATCGCCCCAGGCGACCACGAGAGCGTCGAGCCCCTTCTTTGCGGCGGCCCAGTGATCGGCCACGACGGCGACGGCATCGTCGATGCGCAGCACGCCGCGCACGCCGGCGACCGCGCGTGCCTCCGTATCGTCCACCGACACAAGGCGCCCGCCGAGTACCGGCGAAGCCATGACGGCCGCTACCTTCATGCCGGGGAGCTGCACGTCGATGCCGAACCGTGCGGTGCCCCGCACCTTCGCGGCGGCATCCAGCCGCCGGTGCGGCGTGCCGATGAGGCGAAAGCCCTCGCCCTTCAGCGGCACGTCACGCGGCACCGGCAGCGTTGCAGCATGCTCGACGAGATCGCCATAGCCGATCCGTCGTCCGCTGGCGGCGTGCAGCACGGCGCCGTCACGAGCCTGGCACGCGGCAGCATCCACGCCCCACACTGAGGCTGCGGCGGCAATCAGCATCTGGCGCGCGGTGGCGCCCGCCCGTCGCATCGGCTCCCAGGCCGCGCGCATGGAGAGCGAACCGTCGGTCTCCTGGTGGCCCATGATCGGATTGGCGTAGAGCGCGTTGTCGGCGGGCGCATGCTCCACCGTCACGGCGTCGAGGCCGATCTCGAGCTCCTCGGCGATCAGCATCGGCACCGAGGTGTAGGTTCCCTGGCCCATCTCGACATAGGGCACGATCAGCGTCACCGCGCCGTCGCGAGCGATACGCAGAAAGGCGTTGGGCGCGAAGTCCGGCGTCGTGCTGGACGCTGCGCCCGCGTCCAGCGGCACGCCGATCGTCAGTGCGCCCGCGGCCGCCGTTCCGGTTACCACGAAGGCCCGGCGGGAAAGCCTCGGATGCCCGTTCATGGTTGGCCCTCCGTGCCGGACCGGAGCCGCAGGGCCGCGTGCCTGATCGCATCCTTGATGCGGTTGTAGGTGCCGCATCGGCACAGATTGCCCGACATCGCGGCGTCGATGTCGTCGTCGGTAGGACTGGGATTCTCGCTGAGCAGCGCCGTCGCCGACATGATCTGCCCAGGCTGGCAATAGCCGCACTGGACCACTTCCAGGTCGAGCCAGGCCTGCTGGACGTGGCGGCCGGCATCGGATGTGGCCACACCCTCGATGGTGGTGATCTGGGAGGAGCCGATCGACTCGATCGGCAACTGGCAGGCGCGCATCGCCGTGCCGTCCACATGCACGGTGCAGCAGCCGCACAGGCCAGCACCGCAGCCGAACTTCGTGCCGCTCATTCCGAGTATGTCGCGCAGTACCCAGAGCAGGGGCGTGTCCGGATCCGCATCCACCTGGCGGATCGCGCCGTTGACGACGAGATCGAAGGTCATGTTGCTGTTCCGGCATGCATGAGTGTCGCCGCGTGCCTGCCAACGGATGCGCCGCATCGAACCGACGGGCATCTGTGGGTAGGCTCCGGCCTTGATCACTAATTTGTTCGAGCACCCATCCGGAAGGCGCGGATCATCGACATGTATGTTCACATGATGTGAACGTCGCTTCGGTTACTCTGCCTCTCTCCGGGCTGCCTCTCGGTGGGATGGCGTGCCAGCCCGACAGCAGTCGAAGTCCGGATTGGCGCCACCGCTTGGCCGGCCCAGAGACTGGTGAAGTCGGTCGAGCCGCACCCTTGTGTTCATTGCCGCAGCGGGGCAAGCACAGCACCGGCGGTTGGAAAGGCGGGTGCGAGATCGGACATCAGCCCCCCTCGCACCAGCGCGGCCGGCAACAGCTACCTGACCGGCTGGCTCGGCAAGGCGCGCGTCGTTGCCTTCTGGAGGGACGGTGAGGATCCGGACGGCAACCCGGTCGCCGATCCTGCAGGTCTGCGTCGCCAAGCCCGGCGATCGTCCGCAGGAGCGGCCGGTGCGGCTGGCCAGCGCGTTGACGGCGAGGCGGCGCCAGGAGCGGGCAATGCGCGGCGCCGTGACGCTCCAGGTCAGACAAGGAGGTTCAGAGGACACCTGATGGGCATCCTGGCGGCGCCGAGCGTGTTCCTGGGGCTGGCTGTTGTTCAGCCGGGTCGCCGAGCGATGTAGGTGACGAAGTTGGAGCCGGCGAAGAAGGCGCCGTTTTCCGAGGCCTGGAACTGGTCGTCGACGTAAGCCTGTACCTCGTCCGCCGTAGCCACACCGGCCCTTGTCAGGAAGACAGGAAAGGTGCGCAGGGAGCCCAGGAAGAAGTCACCCCTGCCGACCTCGTTGAGCACGTAGGTGCGCCAGTCGACGAGGTCGAGGCCAAGGTGGCGGAAGACGCGCGGCAGGGTCCGCATCACCCGCGGGTTGGCGATCATGGCGCGGATGATCCGCTCGTCCCACAGGCGGCCCTGTTCCGGGTCGAGGGTGCCGAAGGTGTAAGTGGCGTAGTCGCCGTCGAAGACGACCAGCGTGCCGCCCGGCCGCAGCACCCGCCGGGCCTCCGCCATCACCCGGTCCGGCGCATCGACATGGCTGATCACGGTGTGGGCGATGACGAGGTCGAAGCATGCATCGGCGGCATCGATCGCATGCGCGTCACCCACCTTCCAGACAATCCGGTCATCTACTCCCTCTTCCACGGCTTTGCGCTGTCCCACCGCGACGAGCTGCTTGCTGAGTTCCAGAGCGGTGATGACCCCGCCAAAGCCCGGACGCCGGATGATCTCGCGCACCTCGACCCCGGTTCCCGCCCCGATCACGAGCACCTTATCTGTTGCCTTGAGATCGAGCCGGTCGAGATAGTCGTGGAGCATGCTCATGTAGCGCGAGCTGGCGCGGCGTCCCTCCAGCCGAACCGCCATCGCCTCGACCACTTCCGGCTCGAGTTCATGAGTGCGGCCATAGATATCGATGTTCGGCATGATGGCTCCTGCGGATAGCAGACCGCCATCAGTCTTCTGGGCGCAGCGGCGGGTCCTGGTCTGCATGATCCATCGCATTTCCGGAACGCGCCAGTGTGGATTGATCATCGTCTAGGTGCTGCCGGGGCGTCCTGTGGGGCCACGAGGCTGAGGGCAGCTTTGCCCGTTAGCTCCTGATCATTCTTCCCATCTGGGTGGCGATGGGTACACCGGCCGTCGGCCTCGTCTACAGCCCGAAGTTCCATGGGGTGATGGCGCTGTTCGGCGAGCCCAGCGCCTGCACCGACGTCCCCGACTTGGTTCACCTGGAACGAGGCCAGTGCGCTCACGCCCCGTCTCCACGCTGCGGTCTGGGGCCTCTAGCACCCGACGCAGGCGATAGCGGTGATGGTGGCGCGCAACGTTTCGCTCCTGACCATGTTCGACGGCAAGCAGGAGAGCAGCTGCATCTTTCCGCAACGAGAGTTGCCCGCTAGAGAGGCCTGCAGCGCAAGACGGGAAGGTTGGGTGGGCAGGCGACCTTGACGATCGTGCGCTCGTTGCTGTCCGCAGGTGAACTTTGCCGCGCCCGGGGTCTCGGGCCGGAGGCGTTGCGGCATCTGCAGAGTGCCAAGCTGCGGCGCATCGTGGAGCATGCATTCGCGACTGTTCCCTTCTACCGGCGGCTCTGGACGCGCTATGGGCTTCGTCCTGACCATGTGCAAACCGTCGACGACCTCCACCGCCTTCCCGTGGTCGACAAGAGCGAGCTGCAGGCGACGCCCGTGCCGTCGCGCCTGAGCGCCAGCTTCGACCGTTCAAGCTTGCTCGAGCTGCGAACCAGCGGCTCGACCGGGCGGCCGATGACGCTGTTCCGCGACCGGGACTTCGCGAGCCACCAGAGGCTCGTGTTCCTGAGGGCACTGCTGGCGGCGGGCCTGCGCCCCTGGCACCGGCTGTTGCTGGTGACGGGTGAGAATGACAGCAAACGTGCGGGGCCGCCTGGCTGGCGCTACGTGTCGAGCGAGGCACCCGTTGAGACCGTGCTCGCCGCCATGCGGGCGCATCGCCCCCATATGGTCTATGGCTTCCTCACCCCGCTGCGGCATCTGGCCGAGGCGGTCCGCGAGCGTGGCCGCCCGTCTCCGCTGCGGGCAGTCGTAAGCACCGCCGAGACTTTGGACAACGCCACCCGCACCATGCTTGAGGAGGCCTTCGGAGCCGAAGTCTTCGACATCTACGGCTGCACCGAGGTCGGGCCCGTGGCCTGGGAGTGCAGCGCGCACGACGGCTACCACCTCGCGGCCGAGACGACGATCGTCGAGTGCCTTCCACAGGAGGCTGGTGAGCTCTGCGCCGTCGTGCTCACGAGCCTCGATCTGCGCGCGATGCCGCTGATCCGCTATGCCTTGGGCGACCTCGCATCGCTCAAGGTGGGACCACCCTGCCGTTGCGGCTGTCGGCTGCCCAGGCTGGACCGCATCGAGGGCAGGATCGCCGACTGCGTCCGGCTGCGCGACGGACGCGTACGCTCGCCTTATCACCTGACGCTGGCGCTCGAGCAGGTGGAAGGTCTGGTCCGTTACCAGGTCGTGCAGACTGATCTGGAACGGTTCCTGGTGCGGGCCCAGGGCGGGGCGGAGCCGCAGATCGGGCAGCGGATCGCGGCGGCGCTCCGCCGCGAGGTGGGTGCCGCTGCTAACATCGAGGTCCGCTGGGAGGCCAATCTGGAACCGCCGCGCGGCCACAAGTTCCGGGTCGTGGAGTGCCGCCTGCCGACAGGGGCCGTGTATGCATCCTGAACCTCACCTGCGAGCGGCGCCGCGGGCGTCAGTTCCTCGCCGAGGCGATGGTCCGGGAGCGTGCCCCATGTCGGCCGACGTGGGGGCTCGGGTCGAGATCCCGGCACAGGAGCAGCGGCTGGCTGAGCTGCGGGAGCGGCTCGCTTGGGAGCAGGGCACAGCCGAAGCTGAGCGCCAGCGCGACGAGGAGGCACGGCAGGAAGTCGTCAAGGGTCTGGTCGAGGCGCGGGTCGCTGCGGTGGCCAAGGTGGCGGCGGCGATCACGGCTCTAGTTGTCGTCGCTGACATCGATCTCCTGCATCCGTGCCTCAATCTCGGCGCGCAGCGCAGGGGCCTCTCCGTCCGGACAGTCGATGATGGCCAGCTCCAGCCCCGGCGCGATCCGGCCCCTGCGCAGCGCCGAGGCCACGCCAAACAGCAGCTCCGGCCGCGACAGGGCATCGATGCGCAGCACCTCCTGCAGGCGCGGCGGGGCGCGCCGGATTAAATTGGTGGCCCGTCGTCCTTGTGGACCAAGTGGCTCGCTAGCCCGACATGTCGTGACGCTATCAAGGCCGGTCAGAGTGATTCGGGCGGCCTTGTTCGTTGCCGCCATATGCCCGCCATTCTTGCTGGTGACGACATGGTGCCGACACGGCGAGAGCTGCGGGAAGGGGACCTGGGCTAAACCCTTGAGAAAGCTGGTGCCGCCTGGGTGACTCGAACACCCGACCTACGCATTACGAATGCGCCGCTCTACCAACTGAGCTAAGGCGGCCCCGGCACGGCGGTTGGTAGACGGCGGCGGGGGCAGCGTCAATCCTTCTGACGGCCTTCCGACAGGTGCCGGACGCGGTCAGGTGGCCGGCTGGATCCGGTCGGACTCGCTCAGGATCAGCATGGGGCCGGGCGGCTCGGACAGGCCGGCCAGGGCCGACACCTTGGGTGGGGTGGTCCAGCGCAGGGTGTCGAACTGGCCGTTCGGGCCGAACGCCTGCCACTGGGCCAGGACCGCACCGGTGCCCTCGCAGACCCAGGCCGGGTCGGGTGCTGCGTCGACCGCCCGGGTCAGCCATTCCTGGACCCGCTCGGCCGAGGCGCCGGAGGCGCGCTCGACCTCGGCCATCAGGCGGAACACCCGGGCAGTGGGCTCGAGCTGCAGGGCGCGCTCCAGGAGCTCGCGCGCCCGGTTCCAGTCCTGCGCGTTGATCGCCAGCTCGGCCAGCGAGACATGGGCCTCGACATGGTTGGGCTGCAGGTCGAGCAGGCGCTGGCAGCGGCTGAGCTTCTCCGCCGGCGTCTCGTTCGGGACCAGGCCGGCATAGGCCTGCGCGATCAGCGGGTGGGGGCCTGCCCCCCAGCTGCGCTCCAGGATCTTGCGCGCCTCCGCGGACTTGCCCAGCCGGCGCGCCACGTCGGAGGTGACCAGGGCCGCCGGCACGAAGCCAGGCTGTAGGTCGGTGGCCTTGCGGCCCTCGCGGATCGCCTCGCGCAGCTTGTCGTGCTCCACCGCGTCCACCGCCAGCATGTGCAGGAGCACGGCGCGGCGCCTTGTGATCAGCGCCGGCTCGAGCAGGCGCAGGCGCTGCATGTCCTCCAGCATGGTGATGGCGTCGCGCCAGCGCCCGGTGCGGGTGAACAGGTCGAAGGAGGTCTGGATCACCCAGGGAGCGGCGGCATGCTTGCGCCGGGCGAGGCCCAGATAGTCCAGCGCCTCGTCGTAGTTCTGCCGGCGCATGGCACTGGTCAGGAGGCCGCGGATCGCCAGCAGCTCGGTGGCCGGGTCGTCCAGCATCTCCTTGTACTGCTCCTCGGCCACGTCCTCGCGCCCTTCCAGGAGTGCTGTCTGCGCGGTGAGCACCCGTACCGCCGGGTTGGTCGGGATCAGCTTCATCGCTTGGCGGGCATGGCCGCGCAGCCCGGAAGGATCGCCGGCCGCCGCCGCGACCAGCCCCATGGACAGCTCCTGCCAGCCGCGCAGCTCGCGCGAGCGCCGGCGCCAGCCGCGATAGCGGCCGGGCGCATGGGTCAGCCAGCGATAGAGCTCGATCAGGATCGCCAGCACCAGTGCCGCGATGGCGATCCCCAGCACGAGCATGCCCAGCCGCATCTCGATCACGGCGTCGCCGATGTCGATCGTGGCGCTGCCGGGATGGTCGGCCAGCCAGGCGGCACCCGATGCGATCAGGAGGGCGACGACGAGAAAGATGAGCAGGCGGACCATGGGACGCTTTTTCTTCGGTGCGACGGAGGCGGCAAGGGGAAGGGCTGCCCGGATGGGCTGGTCAGCTCGGCCGCACCAGCAGCTCGCCCAGATGTTGGCGCAGCAGTTCCGCGGCCGCCTCGGCGTCGGCACGCGCCTTCGCCCGCTGCAGCCAGGCCGCCACCTCCGGCTGGTCCTTGTCGCCGCGCGCCTCGACCGCCGCGATGGCGCCGGCGAGGTCGCCGGCGGCCAGCTTCTGCTGGGCGCCGTTGTCCTGGCCGTCCTCGCCGCCGTTCATCACCGTGCCGTCGCGCCGCTTGACCGTGACCAGGCCCAGAATGTTGCTGCGGGTCTGCTCCACCCAGTCGTCCGAGCTGGCGGTGACCGCCACCCGGTCCAGTTCGCCCAGCTGCTCCAGGAGGGCAGCCCGGGTCGGCACGCCGGTGGCAGCGCTCGGGCGCAGCTTGTCGGCCGCCTGGGCGATGGTCGGGTCGGTGGCCGCGGTCTTCTCCAGCACCGCCTGGGCGGTCGGGAAGGCGGAGCCATCCGCCAGCGCGTCGTTCAGCTCGCTCAGCGCCAGCGCGGTCGCGGCGCCGCGCCCGTCCTGGGCCAGCCGCTCGTCCACCCGCTGCTCCAGGGCACCGATCTTGTCGCCGACCGCGGCGATGCCGAGCTGCGCCTTGCTCGCCAGGTCGCTGGCACCTGCCTCCAGCGCCGCGATCTGGCTGGCCTGACTGGCCAAGGTCGACTGCAGGGAGGACAGGGTCGCCTCGGCCTGATTCAGGTCGGCGAACTTGGCGCTCATCGCGGTCTCGGCCGCGGTCATCCGGTCGGCCAGCGCCTGGGCGCGCTCGGTGGCGCGTCGGTCGGCCTCGGCCTGGGCGGTGGTCAGCGTGTCGACCCGCCGCAAGGTGGCGTCCGTGGTGCTGGTCGCCTCGCTCACCCGCGCGGCCAGCTGCTCGCCGAACGCCCGCAGGTCCTGGACATCCTTGGTCGCGTTCTCGACCTGCGCCTGGAGCGGCCCCAGATCCGGCACCTCGGGCACCGGGCGCGCCTCCAGTTCCGCGACCTTGCTGGCCAGCTCCTGCTGGGCGCTCTGCAGCGTGCCGACGGTACCTTCCTGCTGCTGGGCCTGGCCGGTCGCCTGGTCCAGCCTGCCGCCAAGCTCGGCCACGCTCGCCTGCACCGCATCGATCTGCTGGGTCAGCTCCTGCGCCCGGTCGTCCAGGCCGGCCATGGTGTCAGTGCGCTGCTCCAGCGCCACGATGCGCTGCTCCACCTCATCCGATGGCCGCAGCTCCGCCACGGCGGCGTCGATCCGGCCCTGCACATAGTCCGGCAGGAACAGGAAGCCGCCCACCAGCACCAGCGCGCCGCCGATCACGCCGCCCACCAGCGCCGCCGTCAGCCGCCGGTAGCCGCCGGGCCTGGAGGCTGCCGCTCCGGGCTTCATCTCCTCGGCGGTGCTGTCGATCACGTCGGCCATGTTTCTTCCCGGGGCGTCGATAGTCGAAAGGCTGCTCGATCATGCGATGAACGGGCACTGGATGCATGCCGTTCCTGCCTCGAGGCGGCGGGGACGCCGCTCAAGGCAGGATGGGGCTATCACTCGGGGGCTGGGGCTTCAAGCAGGTCGAGCAGGGCCGCTTCCTCGGGCCGCGTGGCTACCCGGACACGCCGCAGCCGCCCGGCGGGCAGGGCGGCCGCGACATTGGCCGAAAGGCACAGCGCCTCGGTGCGGGACAGGTCCAGGTCCTGGCTGAGTGCCGCGAACAGGCTGGCGGTGCGCGGCGAGAACAGGAGCACGGCCTGGACCGCCCCTTGGGCCAGCGCCTGCCGGGTCTCCGCCATGAGGCCGGCTGCCGGCAAGGCGCGGTAGACGATCCGCTGGATCAGGGTGAAGCCGGCTGCCTCCAGCCCGGCCTTCAGCTCCGGGCGATGTTCCGCGCCGGCCAGGTGCAGGAGTGCCCCGTCCACCGGCCTGAGCGTGGCCGTGAGCTGCCGGGCCATGCCCACGGCATCTCCGGGCCCGGCGAACACGGGTGCCGTGGTCAGCGTGCAGGCCGCACGCGCAGTGGCCTCGCCCACACAATGGACCGGCAGCGGGCGCGGCAGGGCTGCCAGTGCCGGTGCGGCATGACGGCTGGTCAGCAGCACCGCCTGGACCCCCGCCAGGTCGGGCAGGCTGACCGGCAGTGGCCGGATCTCCAGCAGCGGGTCGATCAGGGTCCGCCAGCCTTCGGCCTGCAGGAGCGCTGCCAGCCGCACCGAATCCGCGCGCGGCCGGGTCAGCAGCAGGCAGGGACCGTTCATGCCTGCTGCCGGGCCAGGAGCTCCTGGCCGACCTCGTCGCCGAGCGTGAGGGGGTCGCTGCCTTCCGCACCCGCCCGCGCCACCCTTCTCCCGTCCGGCGAAGCGACCAGCCCGTCCAGCCGCAGCCGCCCGTCGGCCAGCTGCCGGGCCAGCCCCGCGATCGGCGTGCGGCAGGAGCCGTCCAGCACCTGGAGCATCGCCCGCTCGGCACGGATGCAGGCATGGGTGAGGGGATCATCCAGCTTCGCCAGCAGTTCCGCCACCCGCTGGTCGTCCAGGCGCGCCTCGATGCCGATCGCACCCTGGGCCACCGCCGGCAGCATGACGTCCGGCTCGAGCGGCACGGACGGGACGTCGTGCATCCCCATCCGGTCCAGCCCGGCCTTGGCCAGGAAGGTCGCGGCCACGTCGCCGCGCGCGAGCTTGGCCAGCCGGGTCTGCACGTTGCCGCGCAACGGCACGACCTGGAGGTCCGGGCGATGCGCCAGGAGCTGGGCCTGGCGGCGCAGGGAGGCCGTGCCGACCACCGCATCCGGCGGGATGCTTTCCAGGCCGCCATAGGGGCCGATCAGCAGGTCGCGCACGTCCGCGCGCGGCAGGACGGCCAGGATCGCCAGCCCGTCCGGCAGGACGGTCGGCATGTCCTTCATCGAGTGGACGGCGAGGTCGATCTCCTTGGCGTAGAGCGCCTCCTCGATCTCCTTGGTGAACAGGCCCTTGCCACCGAGCTCGGCCAGCGTGCGATCCTGGATCTTGTCGCCGGTGGTCTTGATCACCTTGATGGTGACGGCGTCCTCGATCGCCAGGTCCGGCCAGGCCTGGAACAGGGCAGCGCGCACGATCTCCGCCTGAGCGAGCGCCAGAGGCGAACCGCGCGTGCCGATATTGAGCCGGATCGGGCTGGTCATGATCTCTTCTAGGACGTAACGGACGGCGCCTGAAGGCGTGGCTGGAGTGCTTCTCTTTGGCAAGGGTCGTTCTCGGGATCGAGACATCGTGCGACGAGACCGGTGTGGCGCTGGTGGACGAGAACCGGCGGATCCTGGCCGAGGCCGTGCGCACCCAGGTCGAGGAGCATGCGCTCTATGGCGGGGTGGTGCCGGAGATCGCGGCGCGCGCCCATGTCGAGAGCCTGGACCGGCTGGTCCGCAAGGTGATGGACGAGGCCGGCCTGGGCTTTGGCGAGCTGGCCGCGGTGGCCGCCACCGCCGGGCCCGGCCTGATCGGCGGCCTGCTGGTGGGTCTCACCACCGCCAAGGCGATCTGCCTGGTCCACGGTCTGCCCCTGGTGGCGGTCAACCATCTGGAAGCCCATGCGCTCACCGCCAGGCTCACCGACGACGTGGCCTTCCCCTACCTCCTGCTGCTGGTCTCGGGCGGCCACTGCCAGCTGGTCGAGGTGAACGGGGTCGGCAGCTACCGGCGCCTCGGCAGCACGGTGGACGACGCGCTGGGCGAGGCGTTCGACAAGGTCGCCAAGATGCTGGGCCTGGGCTTTCCGGGCGGGCCGGCGGTGGAGCGGGCGGCAGAGGCCGGCGATCCCGGGCGGTTCGACTTCCCCCGGCCGATGCTGGGCCGGCCGGGCTGCGCCTTCTCGTTCAGCGGCCTCAAGACCGCGGTGCGCCAGACGATCCTGGCGCTGGGGCCCGAGGCGCGTGCAGCCGTGCCCGACATCTGCGCCAGCTTCCAGGCCGCGGTCGCGGCCAGCGTCGCCGATCGCACCCGGCATGCGCTGAAGCTGTTCCGCGCGCATCATCCGGGGACCCGGCCGACCCTGGTGGTGGCCGGTGGCGTGGCCGCGAATGCCGCCTTGCGCGCAGCCCTCCAGGCATTGGCCGCACGGACCGACAGCCGGCTGGTCGTCCCGCCGCCCCGGCTGTGCACCGACAACGGCACCATGATCGCCTGGGCGGGCATCGAGCGGCTGCGCCTGGGCCAGACCGACCCGCTGGATACGAGGGCGCGGGCCCGCTGGCCGCTCGATCCCGATGCCGAGCCGGCGCTGGGGGGAGGGGTGAAGGGGGCCAAGGCCTAACCGGCGGCGCCACGCTCCGCTGCCGGTCGTGGCATCACTCCAGCGCCTCGAACTGCTGCCGCAGCCGGTTCTTCCACAGCGCCCGGCCGCCGCGCTCCCACATCTCGTCATTGTTGCCGCGGATGTCGACGCTGCCGCCAGCCACGGGCTGGCCGGTGGCGACCTCCTGGCCGCGGGCATTGATGTTGAGGATCAGGTTCGAGACCTTCTGCACCGTGCCGGTGACGACGATGTCGGCGCCCAGCTCCCGCGCCAGCTCGATGGCGCACTTGGCGCAACTGTTGAGCGAGCGCTCGTTGGCCACCGCTTGGACCGGCGTCACGTCGATCAGGGTGAAGCCGGGCAGGCCCGCGATCGCGTCGCGCAGCTGCGGCGCCAGCCGGTTAAGCCTGACGGTCTCGGCGGGGTCGACCCCTTCGATCTCGCCATCCAGGCTCGTGTCGATCAGCTCGAAGTCGAACACCGCGACCGTGCGCTCGGCCGCTCCCGCCGGCAGCGCCAGCAGGAGGAGCAGGGCAGCCGGCAACCATCTCATTCATGTCTCCAAGGGCTCACGCCGCCGCCAGGCGCTCCTGCCTGGGGGTCTTGCCGTACATCTGCCGGTAGCAGGTCGAGAAATGCGAGGCGGACACGAAGCCGCAGGCGCAGGCGACGTTCATGATCGGCAGGTCGGTCTGGTAGAGCAGGTGGCGGGCGCGCTCCAGGCGCAGCTCCAGATAATACTGGGCCGGCGTGCGGCCGAGATGCTTCTTGAACAGCCGCTCCAGCTGCCGGCGCGACATGCCGACATATTTGGCGAGCTGGTCCTGGCCCAGCGGCTCCTCGACATTCGCCTCCATCAGCTCGATCGCCAGGATCAGCTTGGGATGATGGACGCCCAGCCGCACCCGGATCGGCATGCGCTGGCGGTCGTCCGCACTGCGCACCCGGTCCAGGATGCACTGCTCGGACACGCGCGCCGCCAGCTCGTCGCCATGCGCCGTGGTGATCTTCTGCAGCATCAGGTCGAGCGCCGCCGTGCCACCGGCACAGGTGAAGCGGTTGCGGTCGATCTCGAACAGGTCGGCGGTGACGTTGATGTCGGGGAAGGCCTCGACGAAGCCCGGGATGTTCTCCCAGTGGATGGTGCAGCGATAGCCTTCCAGCAGCCCGGCCCGGCCCAGGATGTGGGCGCCGGCACAGATCGAGCCGATCTGGGCGCCGCGCCGGTCGGCCCAGCGCAGCCAGGCCAGCACCTCCTTGTCCTGGTAGCGCTCGGAATGCAGCCCGCCGCAGACCACGATGGTGGGCGGCTGGCTGGCCGGGATCTCGAACTTGCCCATGGGCAGGTCGACCGCCGTCTCGATGCCCACGGAGGAGGCCACCGGCTGGCCGTCCTTGCTCAGGATCACCCAGCGGTACAGCTCTTTTCCCGACATCCGGTTGGCGATCCGCAACGGCTCCAGCGCTGCCGCGAACGCGATCATCGTGAAGCTCGGAACCAGCAGAAACGCCACGATCTCCGGTTGACTCCGGGTCTGCTCGCTCATCCTGACCCTTCTGGCGCAAGGGGAAGTCCGGCCGATCTCCCACGGTGGCAGTTTCGTGTTTGCGACACAAGCTTGCCTCGTACCGGAAGGTCACTTGAAGCCCGCCGGACCACCTGGATGCGACATCCTGCCGCGGACTTGCCAGCCGGTGTCGCTTTCGCGGCAACCACCGGCCGCGGTGCCGCTAGACGGAGGCCGATGCCTGCCGCTACTCCTCCGCGCTTAGCGGCCCCTTCACCGGCCGGACCACCAGCATGACCCGAGCATGACCCGCTTCTCGATCTTCTCGCTGGCGCGGAACGCCCTGTCCGGCCACGCCAACTGGCCGGCCTACTGGCGCAGCCCCGAGCCCAAGCGGGGTTATGACGTCGTGATCATCGGCGGCGGCGGCCATGGCCTGGCCACCGCCTACTACCTCGCCAAGGTCCACAAGGTGACCAATGTCGCGGTGCTGGAGCGCGGCTGGCTGGGCGGCGGCAATACCGGGCGCAACACCACGATCTGCCGCTCCAACTATCTCTACGACGAGAGCGCCGGCCTCTACGACCATGCGATGCAGCTCTGGGAAGGGCTCTCGGCCGAGCTGAACTACAACGTGATGTTCAGCCAGCGCGGCGTGCTCATGCTGGCGCACAACACCCACGACCTGCAGATCGCGCGGCGCACCGTCCATGCCAACCGGCTGAACGGCGTGGACAACGAGCTGCTGACCGCGGAGGAGGCCAAGGCCTTCTGCCCGCAGCTCAACCTGTCGAAGGACATCCGCTACCCCGTGATCGGCGCCGCCCTGCAGCGGCGCGGTGGCACCGCCCGGCACGATGCGGTCGCCTGGGGCTATGCACGTGGTGCGGATCGCCTGGGCGTCGACATCATCCAGAACTGCGAGGTGACCGGCATCCGGGTCGAGGGCGGCCGGGCCGTGGGTGTCGAGACCAGTCGCGGCTACATCGCGGCTGGCCGGATCGGCTGCGTGGCGGCCGGTCATTCCTCGGTGGTGGCGGGCATGGCCGGGATCGAGCTGCCGCTGGAGAGCTTCCCGCTCCAGGCGCTGGTGTCCGAGCCGGTCAAGCCGGCCTTCCCCTGCGTGGTGATGAGCAACACGATCCACGCCTATATCAGCCAGTCGGACAAGGGCGAGCTGGTGATCGGGGCCGGCACCGACCAGTACATCTCCTATGCCCAGCGCGGCGGGATGCAGATCATCGAGCATACGCTGGAGGCGATCCTGGAGCTGTTCCCGATCTTCTCCCGGATGCGGATGCTGCGCTCCTGGGCCGGCATCGTCGACGTCACGCCCGACCGCTCGCCGATCATCGGCAAGACCCCGGTCGGCAACTTCTTCATCAACTGCGGCTGGGGGACCGGCGGCTTCAAGGCCACGCCCGGCTCCGGCCACGTCTTCGCCCACACCCTGGCGCATGGCGAGCCGCACCCGATCAATGCGCCCTTCACCCTGGACCGGTTCGTCAACGGCCGGCTGATCGACGAGGCGGCGGCGGCGGCGGTGGCGCATTGATGCTTGGTCGTGCTCGCCTCTCATCGTCATGGCCGGCCTTGAGCCGGCCATCCAGTCCTTCACCGGACGATATCGTCCCAAAGGTCCCGCCAGTCGGGATTGATCTTCTCGATCAGTGCCAGCTTCCAGTCGCGCCGCCAGCGCTTCAGGCTGGTTCCCCGCTGGATCGCCGCAGCCATCTCGTCATGGACTTCGTACCAGACCAGCGACTTCACGCCGTACCTTTCGGTGAAGCCTGCAACTGCTCCAGTGCGGTGCTCGTGAACACGACGGACCAGATCTCCGGTCACGCCAATGTAGAGCGTGCCGTTGCGCTGGCTGGCCATGATGTAGACGAATGCCGCCATGCCTCACCATCCGGAAAACTGGATGGCCGGGTCAAGCCCGGCCATGACGATTATGGGTGGGGGCACCCCGTAGTTTCTTCGTCATCGCTGCCCCTGAGCCCGCCATCCAGCATCCCCAAGAGCCCCACCCCATGCTCCTGATCACCTGCCCCCATTGCGGCCCGCGCGCCGAGACCGAGTTCCGCAACGGCGGCGAGGCCGGCATCGTGCGGCCGGCCGACCCGGCGGCGCTGAGCGACGGCGCCTGGGCCGGCTATGTCTTCACCCGGCAGAACCCCAAGGGCCGCTTCCACGAGCGCTGGTGCCATGTGCAGGGCTGCGGGCGCTGGTTCACCGCGGTACGCGACACGGTGACCGATCGGTTCTCCAGCTTTCACGCGGTGGGCGAGCAGCCGGACGGGGCGGGCCGATGAGCCAGAAGGCGCGCATCGCGCAGGGCGGACGGGTCGACCGGAGCCGCACCATCCGCTTCACCTTCGACGGCAAGCGCTACGAAGGCCATCCCGGCGACACGCTGGCCTCGGCGCTGCTCGCCAACGGCGTCCATCTGGTCGGCCGGTCGTTCAAGTACCATCGGCCGCGCGGCTTCCTGTCGGCAGGCGCGGAGGAGCCGAACGGGCTGGTCCAGCTGGAGATGGGGGGCGGGCGCACCGACCCGAACTTCAAGGCAACCCAGGTCGAGCTGTTCGACGGGCTGGTGGCCGAGAGCCAGAACCGCAAGGGCTCGCTGCGCTACGACCGCAGCGCCGTGAACGACCGGCTCGCCAACTTCCTGCCGGCGGGCTTCTACTACAAGACCTTCAAGTGGCCGGCGGCCTTCTGGACCAAGGTGTACGAGCCGCGCATCCGGGCGGCGGCCGGCCTCGGCAAGGCGCCGACCGCCCCCGATCCCGACCGTTACCTGCACCGCCATGTCTGGACCGACGTGCTGGTGGTGGGGGCCGGCCCGGCCGGGCTGGCCGCAGCGCTGGCGGCGGCACGCACCGGGGCCAGGGTGATCCTGTGCGACGAGCAGCCGGAGGTAGGCGGCTCACTGTTGAGCGAGAGCGGCCGGGGCATCACGGTCGACGAGGTGGCGCCCGAAGCCTGGCTGGAGCGGGCGAGGGCCGAGCTCGCCCAGCACCCGGAGCTGACCGTGCTCACCCGCACGACCTGCTTTGGCTATTACGACCACAACTATCTGGGCCTGCTGGAAAAGGTCACCGACCACCTGGCCGACCCGCCGCCGGACCTGCCGCGCCAGCGTCTGTGGCGGGTGCGGGCGAAACAGGTGGTGCTGGCGACCGGCGCCATCGAGCGCCCGCTGGTGTTCCCGGACAACGACCGGCCGGGCATCATGCTGGCGGGCGCCGCGCGCACCTATCTGAACCGGTTCGGCGTGCTGGTCGGCCGCGAGGTCGTGGTCTGCACCAGCGACGACAGCGCCTATGACGCCGCCCTGGACCTCCATGAGGCGGGGGCGAAGGTCACGGTGGTCGACCAGCGCCATACGCCGATCGGCGAGCGGGTGGTGCAGGCGCAGACCGCCGGGATCACCATCCTGCGGGGTCAGGGCCCCGTGGGCAGCCAGGGCCGGTTCCGGGTTGCGCAACTCCATGTCCAGGCGCTGGACGAGGCCGGGCGGCCGATTATCGGCCGGGTCCAGGCCCTTGCCTGCGACGCCGTGCTGATGTGCGGCGGCTGGAACCCGACCGTGCATCTGTTCAGCCAGAGCCGCGGCAAGCTGCGCTGGGACGAGGGCCTGGCCGCCTTCGTGCCTGGCGAAGGCTCGCAGGAGGAGCGCTCGGCCGGTGCCTGCCGGGGCTCATGGACGCTGGCCGCGGCCCTGGACGAGGGGCTCGCCACCGGTACGGAAGCAGCCGCGGCGGCCGGCTTCGAGGCCCATCCCACGCCGGTACCTGCCGTGCGGGAGCCGGTTGCCGGCCCGCACCAGCCGGTCTGGCTGCTGGAGGGCGACCGGGCCGGGCAGCGCGCCTGGGTCGACTTCCAGAACGACGTGACGGCCAAGGACCTGAAGCTCGCCAACCGCGAGGGCTTCCGCTCGATCGAGCACGTCAAGCGCTACACCACCAACGGCATGGCGACCGACCAGGGCAAGACCAGCAACGTCACTGGCCTCGCCATCGTGGCGGAGAACCTGTCCCGGCCGATCCCGGAGGTCGGCACCACCACCTTCCGCCCGCCCTACACGCCCACGACCTTCGGCGCCTTCGCCGGGCCCAGCAGAGGTGACCTGTTCGACCCGGTCCGGCGCACGCCGATGCACGGCTGGGCCGAGCGGCAGGGTGCGGTGTTCGAGGACGTGGGCCTGTGGAAGCGGGCCTGGTACTTCCCGAAGGTGGGCGAGGACATGCACGCGGCGGTGGACCGCGAGTGCCGGGCGGTGCGCAGTGCCGTCGGCATGTTCGACGCCACCACGCTCGGCAAGATCGACATCCAGGGCCGGGACAGCGCGGAATTCCTGAACCGCATCTACACCAATGCCTGGAGCAAGCTCGGCATCGGCAAGTGCCGCTACGGCCTGATGCTGCGCGAGGACGGCATGGTGTTCGACGACGGCGTGACCACGCGGATCGGCGAACATCATTTCCACATGACCACCACGACTGGCGGGGCTGCCGGCGTGCTGTCCTGGCTGGAGAGCTGGCTGCAGACCGAGTGGCCGGAGCTCCAGGTCTACCTGACCTCCGTCACCGAGCAGTGGGCGGTGATCGCCTTGCAGGGGCCCAAGGCCCGCGACGTGCTCCAGGCGGTGCTGACCCGGGGCGACATCTCCAGGGAAGCCCTGCCGCATCTGTCGATGACCGAGGCGGAGGTCGCAGGCATCCCGGCCAGGATCTTCCGGATCAGCTTCACGGGCGAGCTCGGCTTCGAGGTGAACGTGCCGGCCTCCTATGGCGAGATCGTCACCGACGCGCTGTACCGCGCCGGCCAGCCGTTCGGCATCACCCCGTACGGCACCGAGGCGATGCACGTGCTGCGCGCCGAGAAAGGCTACATCATCGTCGGCCAGGAGACGGACGGCACCGTGACGCCGCAGGACCTGGGCATGGACTGGGCCGTGTCGAAGCAGAAGGATTTCCTGGGCAAGCGCTCGCTCAGCCGGCCCGACATGCTGCGTCCCGACCGCAAGCAGCTGGTGGGGCTCCTGCCGGCCGACCCGAAGCTGGTGCTGGGCGAGGGGGCGCAGATCGTCGAGAGCCCGAAGCCGAAGCTGCCGGCGAAGATGATCGGCCACGTCACCTCCAGCTACCATTCGGCCCATCTCGGCCGCTCCTTCGCGCTGGCCCTGCTCTCGGGCGGGCGGGCGCGCCACGGCCAGCGCCTGTGGGTCAGCCACGGCGACGGCACGGCGGAGGTCGAGGTGACGGCACCGGTATTCATCGATCCCGAGGGAGGCCGGCTCCATGCCTGAGCGGAACGCGGCGAGAGGGCCCGAGCGCATTGCCGGCACCACCCATCTCGACCTGAAGAACCGGCCGTCGACCAAGGGGGCGCCGCTCCGCATGCAGGAGCGCCCGTTCAAGGCCAAGGTCGGCCTGCGTGGCGGCGAGGACGTGGCCCGGGCGGTCGAACCCGTCCTGGGCTTCGCCCTGCCGCGCAGGGTGGGCGAGACCGGGTCGGGCTCGGGCGCGCATGCCTTCTGGATCGGGCCGGACGACTGGATCATCGTCTATGAGCCCGGTCGCGAGGCGCAGATCGCCCAGGCGCTGCGCGAGGCCTGCCGGGGCCTGCACCATGCTGTGATCGACCTGACGGAGCGGATGACCACGATCTGCCTGGAAGGCCAGCGCCTGCGCGACGTGCTGGCGGCCGGCTGCCCGCTCGACCTGCACCCCCGCGCGTTCCGGCCCGGCATGGTGCTGCAGAGCCATCTGGGCAAGGCCAACGTCATCCTGCACTACGTGGCAGGCAATGCCGAGCGGCCGTTCGTCGACCTGTACACCAACCGGTCCTTCGCGGACTATGTTTGGAAGTATCTGGAAAACGCCGCCCGCGAGTTCGGCTATGAGATCGTCGCGTGACCGGTCCAGGCAAGGGAGCGAGTTGAGGATGCAGACCCAGGCGCGGCTCGTCATCGTCGGCGCCGGCATCGTCGGCTGTGCCACGGCCTACCATCTGGCGAAGATGGGCTATACGGACGTGCTGGTGATCGACCAGGGCGACCTGCCGCACACCGGCGGCTCCACCAGCCATGCGCCGGGCGGGGTGTTCCAGACCAACCCGTCGCGGATGATGGCGACCTTCGCCAAGTACACGGTCGACCTGCTGAACGAGCTCGACCTGGACGGCCAGCCCTGCTTCCTCAAGGTGGGCGGGCTGGAGGTATCGACCAGCGAGGAGCGCGACACCTATATAGGGTGGCGCCACGGCATCGCCCGCTCCTGGGGCATCCCTGCCGAGATTATCGGCCCGGAGCAGTGCCGCGAGCTCTCGCCGCTGATGGACACGAGCAAGGTCCGCCTGGGCTTCTGGACGCCCACCGACGGCATCGCCAAGCCGCTGCGCGCCACCGAGGCGATGATCCGCTACGCAAGAGGCCGCGGGATCGCCTTCCAGGGGCGCGTCCAGGTCCTGGACGTGCTGACCGAAGAGGGCCGGGTGGTCGGGCTCGAGACCAGCCAGGGCCGGATCGCCTGCGAGCAGGTCCTGGTCTGCTGCGGCATCTGGGGCCCGCGGATCGGCCGGATGGCCGGGGTGCCGATCCCGCTCATGCCCTGCGAGCACCAGTACGCCTGGACCAACGACCTGCCGGAGCTGGCCGGTGTGACGGAGGAGGCGACCCACGTCCTGCTCCGCCACCAGGACAAGTCGATGTATTTCCGCCAGCACGGCAGCCAGTACGGCATCGGCAACTACCGGCATGCACCGCGGCTGGTGGAAGCGGACGACATCCGCCCCTTCGGCCAGACACCGGTCATGCCGTCGATGAACCCGTTCACGCCGGAGGACTTCAGGGAGGCGGAAGCGGCCACGCGCGAGCTCTTGCCGGCGGTGATGAAGGCCGGGGTGCGCGACGCGTTCAACGGCATGTTCAGCTTCACCCCCGACGGCGGCCCGGTGCTGGGCGAGAGCCTGCTGGTCAAGGGCTTCTGGGTCGCCGAGGCGGTCTGGATCACCCATGGCGGCGGAGTGGGCAAGACCATGGCGGAGTGGATCGCCACGGGCGAGCCGGAATGGGACGTCCACGAGGGCGACATCAACCGCTTCGCCTCCCACCAGCAGACCTCGAAATACGTGCGCCGGCGCGGCTGGCAGCAGTACAAGGAGGTCTACGACGTCGTTCACCCGCTGCAGCAGATGGAGGAGCCCAGGGGCCTGCGCCGCTCACCCTTCTATCCGCAGCAGAAGCAGGCAGACGCAGTGTTCTTCGACGCGGCCGGCTTCGAGCGGCCGCAATGGTACGAGAGCAACAAGAAGCTGCTGGAAGGCCGCAACTTCCCCACCCGCGACGAGTGGGGCAGCCGCTACTGGTCGCCGATCCAGGGGGCGGAGCACGCGCAGGTGCGCAAGGCCGCCGGCCTGTTCGACCTGACCGCCTTCACCAAGATCCGGGTGAGCGGCAAGGGTGCCGCCGCCTTTTTGCAGAAGCTCGCCGCCAACGACATCGACAAGCCGGTCGGTAAGGTCACCTACACGGCGATGCTGAACGGGCGGGGCGGGATCATGTGCGATCTGACGGTCGCCCGGCTGGCGCCCGACACGTTCCTGGTGCTGACCGGCGGCGGCGTGGGCATGCATGACCTGGGCTGGATCCGCTCCCATGCCCCGGCAGATGGCAGCGTCGCGATCGAGGACGTCACCTCGCAATATTGCGCGGTGGGGCTGTGGGGGCCGAAGGCGCGCGAGATCCTCCAGTCGCTGACCGAGGACGACGTCTCGCACCAGGGCCTGCCCTATTACGGCTGGAAGCAGGTGCTGGTCGGCTACGTCCCGGCCATGGCGCTGCGCCTGTCCTATGTCGGCGAGCTGGGCTTCGAGATCTACGCCCCCACCGAATTCGGCGCCGAGCTATGGGAGTTGCTGATGCAGGCCGGGGAGCCGCACGGCCTGATCCCGGCCGGTGCCGGGGCGATGGATTCCATGCGGCTCGAGAAGGGCTACCGGCTCTGGGGTGCCGACATCCTGCCGGACACCAACCCGCTGGAAGCCGGCCTCGCCTGGGCGGTGCGCTTCAAGAAGGGCGACTTCATCGGCCGGGCGCGGCTGCTCGAGCTGAAGATGCAGCCCATGGCGCGCCGGCTGTGCTGCCTGACGATCGACGACCCGGAGGCGACCCTGCTCGGCAAGGAGCCGATCTATGCCGACGGGCAGCTGGCGGGCTACGTCACCTCGGCGAACTACGGCTACTCGGTCGGCAAGTGGATCGCCTATGGCTACCTGCCGATGGGCAAGAGCGAGCCCGGCACGCGGCTGGAGATCGACTATCTGGGCCGGCGCTTTGCGGCAGTGGTCGCCAGCGAGCCGCTGTTCGATCCGGACGGCGCCCGGCTGAAGTCATAGGGCCGGTGGAACGATCCCGGCTGTTGCCGCCTTTAGCGGCCAGGCACCAGCCATGGGACGAACATCGATGTGGAACTTCAACCTGCGCAAGCTGCTGATGGTGGCCTTGCTTGCCGCGGCGGCAGGCCCGCTGGCGGCCTGCACCGACACCTCCAGCACCTCCTCCAACGACGATCTGGAGAACTGGGGTCCGCATGGCGGCCCGCAGGGCATGGGTGGGGCGGGCCCGGCCGCCCATCCGGGCGACTGAGGTCAGGGCCAGGCTAGAGCTTGCAGACCGGGCCGTTCTTGCTGCGCAGGAACGCCTTGGTCTGCGTCCACCATGGCGACTTCGGGTTCCAGGTGGCGCGGGACGCCTTGATCCCGGTCAGGGCGTCGGTCCGCGTACCCCAGATGCACAGGCTGTCGGCCAGCTGGTAGGCGGTTTCCAGCTGCTCGCGGAAGAAGTCGCCCGGCAGCAGCGTGTGGCGCAGCGCGGCCGGCGAGGTGCGCTCGTGATATTGCGGCCAGAGCCAGGGCATCACCGGCTTCTTGTACTGGCGCGCCTCGGCGATGATCACCTTGGCGAACTTGGCCCAGTGGACCCGGTTCGGCTGGTAGGTGTGGAACATCGGCATGATCCAGTCGCACTTGGCTGCGATCGGTGCCGCGATCCTGTTCTCGTTCTGCCGCTGCTTGAGGCGTATGCCGCCGGCCACATAGTCGTGGTAGCGCGGTCGCGGCAGGATCCCGTAGAGCGACAGTTTGGTGGAGGAGGGTACGCGCGCGCGTACGTACTCGATCAACCGGATGTACTTCTCGCGCTGCGGAATGGAGGCCGGGTTCCAGAGCTCGACGTCCAGGGTCACCATGGTCTGCTTGTTGGCCTTGATCTGGGCCACGACCTTGGCGACCTTCTGGGGGTCCATCTCGCCATTGGTGAGAAGCGAGTTCTGGTAGTAGATGGGCATCCGCCGCAGGCCGCAGCTCGCGAGGCTGCTAGGGCCCTTCTCCCAGCGCATGCACTCCCAGAACACGAAGTTCTTCTTGAGAGGCGTGGTCGCGGCCTGTGCCAGACCAGCGTCCGGCAGGAGGCCGGTCAGCAGCGGCGAAGCCGAGAATGCTGCCAAGCCGGCCAAAAGATCGCGTCGATGCATCGTGCTCCCCAGCAAGGATGAAATATGCCGACACCGGTCGAGCTGGGTCGGCCTGACCGGGTGCGACGCAGTTATGCGAGGAAAGTCGTGTTCTTGTCGGTGGACGTGGCATTATTACGGCAATCGTTGAATGCTTTGCAAGCGGCAGAAGACTATGTTGAATGCATTTGGAAATAGTTGGTTATTTATCTCGTCGACGCCAGTTGATTTGCATTATTGGTGATTTATATTCATGAGGCTGCCGAATTTATCAGCTGAATTTTGGAAACAACGTTCTGAAGCGGGCGGCGCGACTTGCCCCTGCGCCACAGAGAGGGCCGGATTGCTGTGCGACTTCGGAAACGGCCTGGAAGAAGGGGCCGACCCGCCAGCCGGAATCTCGCGTCGTTCCCTTTCGGTCGCGTTGCTCAGGCCTCGAAGGCCAGGGTCGTGTCCCGCAGCCGGGTGATGTCGCGCGTGGGCGGCGCACCGAACAGGCGGCGATACTCGCGGCTGAACTGGGAGGGGCTGTCATAGCCGACCTCGTGGCCGACATCCGCGGCATCGCGCGCCTGGGCCAGCAGCAGCCGCCGCGCCTCCTGCAGCCGCAACTGCTTTTGATACTGTAGCGGGCTCATGGCAGTGACCGCCTTGAAGTGCTGGTGGAGAGCGGAGGGGCTCATCCGCGCCTCGCGCGCCACCGCCTCGATGCTGAAGGGGGCGGTGAAGTTGCGCTTGATCCAGCTGATCGCCCGGTTGACCTGCTGCAGCCGGCTCTCCACCACCGCTATCTGCCGCAGCATCGCGGTCTGCTCGCCGCGCAGCAGCCGGTAGAGGATCTCCCGCTCGATCAAAGGCGCGAGGACCGGGATGTCCACGGGCTGGTCCAGGAGGCGCAGGAGCCGCACCAGGGCGCCCAGCAGGTTGGCGTCCAGCGTGCTCAGCAGCAGGCCTGGCCCCGGGTCGGGGGCAGGCGACGGGCCCGGCCCGAGCTCCAGCAGCAAAGCTGCGAGCATGGCCGGGTCCAGATGGAGCTGCAGGGCCAGATAGGGCCGGTCCGGCTCCGCCTGGATCACCTGGCCGACGATCGGCAGGTCGACCGACACCACCAGGAACTGGCCGGGAGCGTAGCGCAGCACCCGCTCGCCCAGCATCACCTGCTTGGCCCCCTGCGCCACGACACACAGGGAGGGCTGGTAGACCACGTGCACCGGCTCGGTCCGCTGCCGACTGCGAATCAGCGCCAGCCGCGGGATGGCGCATGGGTGAATGCCTTCGTCGGCCACATGCCGCCCGATCAGCCCTGCCAGTTCCTCAAGCCCATCCATGTCCGGACCTTCCCTGGCCGCCAGGCCATGCGCTCGGCCGGCCTCATGCGTCCCATTGCCGGCACCGGTCCAGCCCTTCTGGAGGATCGTGCAAGAATCCCGCAGCTCTCGTCTACCGGCACCGGCCCGACCTGCGCGAGATTCGGTCCTGCCGGCGGCGATCGTCCAACCGCTCCGGCCCAGGCCCTTCAACGGAGACCATCATGCAGGGAACGAAAAGGACGCTCGCCATGGCCGCCACCGCCGCCAGCCTCGCCGCCACGACCGGCCCCGCCGGCGCTGCCGAAACCGCGGATGCACGGGCACAGCGCGGCCAGGCGGTGGTGGACGCACTCAGCGGCGGGGCCGGGCAGCCGGTCCTGGACGGGCTGCGCCGCGACTTCCCGCCGCTCGGCGAGGCGACCCTGACCTATGCCTTGGGCGAGATTGTCGGCCGCACCGTGCTGGACCCGCAGACCCGCCAGCTCGCAACCGTGGCGATGCTGGCCGCCCAGGACCTCCAGCCGCAGCTGAAGATCCATGCCGGCTACGCCCTCAACCTCGGCACGGCACCGGCGGAGCTCAACGAGGTCGTCTACCTGGCCACGGTCTATGCCGGTTTTCCGCGCGCGCTGAACGCCGCGGCGACGCTGCGGGCACTCTATGGCGAGCGCGGCATCGCACTGCCCGTGGCCGATGCCGAATGACCCGAGCTGAGGAGACCGCCATGTCCGCCATCGAGAACAAGGTCGTCCTGATCACCGGCGCCAGCAGCGGGATCGGCGAGGCCACCGCGCGCGAGCTGGCCACAGCCGGTGCCGTCGTGGTGGCCGGCGCCCGCCGCGTCGACCGGCTGGAGCAGCTTGCTGCCACCATCGCCGCTGCTGGCGGCACCGTGCTGGCCAAAGAGGTCGACGTCACCGACCCGCGCCAGGTTCTGGCCTTCGTCGCCGCCGCCACCGAGCGGTTCGGCCGGGTCGACGTGCTGGTCAACAATGCCGGGATCATGCCGCTCTCACCGATGGCGGCACTCAAGGTCGACGAGTGGAACCGGATGGTCGACGTCAACATCAAGGGCGTGCTGAACGGCATCGCCGCGGTGCTGCCGGTGATGCAGCGCCAGGGCAGCGGCCAGATCGTCAACGTCTCCTCGATCGGCGGCCACCAGGTCTATCCGACCGCCGCGGTCTATTGCGCCACCAAGTTCGCGGTCCGGGCGATCTCCGAGGGCCTGCGCCAGGAATCCAGGGACATCCGGGTCACCACCATCTCGCCGGGCGTGGTCCGCTCCGAACTGGCCGACACGATCACCGACGAGACCGCCCGTGCCGGCATGGCCGAGTTCCGCGCCATCGCGCTCGAGCCCGGCGCCATCGCCCGCGCGATCCGCTTCGTGGTGGAGCAGCCGGACGATGTCGACGTGAGCGAGATCATCGTCCGCCCGACCGCGAGCCCGCACTGAGCCGACCCGCTGACTTTGACAGGAAGTGATGCCTGCTGCATGCCGACTGATACGGGAGACAGCGGCATGCGCGACGCGGACATCGAGCAACTCTGCCAGTGGCTGACCGGCGCCGGCCTGGAGGGCATGGCCGAGGCCGCACTGCTGCAGCAACTGTGCGAGCGCTGCGCGGCACACGGCCTGCGTCTGGCCGGCGTCCTGGTCATCATCGACACGCTCCATCCGATCCACGAAGGCCGCGCCTTCGTCTGGCGGCGCGACCGGGCGGAGTCGGTGGAGGTCGTCGAGTACGGGCGCACCGATCGCGGCGACGACGCCACCGAGCGCTGGCAGCGCAGCGCCTCCTTTCGCATGGTCGCCGACGACGCTACCGAGATCCGCAGCCGGCTCCTGGCCGGCGAGGGGCTGAACTTCACCGAAGTGGAGGCTCTGGCGGAATATGCCCTGACGGACTTCCTCGCCCTGCGCCATTGCTTCGCGGCCGACGCGGTGATCGGCGAGATGGATTCGGTCTATGTGAACTGGCTGACCGATGCACCGGGCGGCTTCGATGACGCCGATCTCGCAGCACTGCGGCGCCTGACCCTGCCCCTGGCGCTGGCGATCAAGTCGGCGGCGCTGGCCCGCATCGTCGCTACCCTGGCCGAGGTCTATCTCGGCACCGACGCCGCGCAGCTCGTGCTGCAGGGGCGGATCCGGCGCGGTGTCGCCGAGCGGATCCACGCGGTCCTGTGGTTCTCCGACCTGCGTGGCTACACCACGATCACCGATACGGCCCCACCGGACGAGATCATCCCGCTCCTGAACGATTATGCCGACCAGGTGATCTCGGCCATCTGCGAGGCCGGCGGCGACGTGCTCAAGCTGATCGGCGATGGCACGCTGGCCGTCTTCAAGGCGGCCGACCCTGCCGAGGCCTGCCGGGCGGCACTGCAGGCGGAACGTACGCTGCGCAGCCGCCTCCGCGCGCTCGATGCTGAGCGCGGCGCTGCGGGACGCCCGGTCACCTCGGTCTATCTGGGGCTGCATGTCGGCGAGGTGTTCTTCGGCAATATCGGCAGCGAGAGCCGGCTCGACTTCACCGTGGTCGGCCCGGCGGTGAACGAGGTCGCGCGGATCGCTTCGATGTGCCGTTCGGTGGACCGGCACATGCTGCTTTCCTCCGAGTTCGTCGCCGCCACGCCGGCGGAGGAGCGTGCCGACCTGGTGTCGCTCGGACGGTTCGCCCTGCGAGGGGTCGGCCGCCCCCGCGAACTGTTCACGCTCGACCCCGAACTCGTCGCCGCCGGCGCGGCTACGGAGGGTTGACGACGGGCGGCCCCCCACTATCCCGTGGCGGTCATGATGAAGCTTGCGGAACGACCGGCGATGGCGGGGGACGATGCGGTCCAGGAGGCGTTCCGTGCCGGGGTGCGCGGGGCGCCGGTGGGGCTGGCCGCCTATGGGCTCGCCGAGGATCATGCGAGCTTTGCCGGCGGCCCGAACGAATCGGTGATGGCGGAAACCAGACGGCTGCCCGGGCTGACCGATGCCGCGGGCGCCTATGGCACCGGGCGGGTGCTGCGCCGCCTTGCCCAGCTGCTCGACCGGGTGGGAGCCCCGGCCTCGATCGGCCGGCAGTTCCGCGACAACCTCGCCGCCGCGGTGGTCACCCACCGGATGCGGCGCACCCGTCGCCCCTGGAGCGAGGACGACACGGTGCAGATGGTCCTGGAGATGTGGGACCGGGTGTTCGGCGAGTCCGATGCGGCTCGCAGCCGCCTGGCCGATCTGCTCACTGCGGATGACCCTCGCAAGGGAACGCCCAAGAAGCGCACCCTGTTCAACCTCGCATGGAAGCGCTGAGCCCTGCCGGCAACCGGATGGAGTGCCCGATGCGTCTGACGGATTTCAAGGTCATCACCTTCGACGTGGTCGGTACGCTGATCGATTTCGAGGCCGGCGTCCTGAACTACCTGCGCCCGCTCGCCCAGCAAGCGGCGCTCGATGTGGGCGACGACGTCCTCCTGGAGGCCTATGGCCGAGGCGAGGTCGTGGCGCAGGGTGAGCAGCCCGACGCGTCGTTCCCGCCGCTCCTGGAGCGGATCTACGAGGTCGCGGCCGGTGTCCTCGGTCTGCCCGCCGGCGAGGGGGAAGGGGCGGGGCTGCACGATTCGATCCCGGACTGGCCGGCCTTCCCGGATTCGGTGGCGGCACTGCAGCGCCTGCGCCGCCGCTTCCGCCTGGTGGCCCTGACCAACTCGGACCGCTGGGCGATGTCCTGTTTCGCGAAGACGCTGGGCGAGCCGTTCGACGAGCAGATCACCGCCGAGGATGTCGGCGCCAGCAAGCCCGACCCGCGCGTGTTCCACTACATGCTGGAACGGCAGAAGGCGGCCGGCTTCAGCCAGGACGACATCCTGCACACCGCCCAGAGCCAGTACCACGACATCGGCGTGGCCCATCTTCTGGGGCTGCGCACCTGCTGGATCGAGCGGCGCATGGGCCAGAACGGCTCCGGCGGCACGCCGGCCGTGGAGAAGGCCACCCGGCCGGACTGGCATTTCCCGACGCTGCAGGAGCTTGCCGACGCGGTGGATGCCGAGGCGGCGTGACGGCTCCTCAGTCTATCCAGACTACACCCGGCGGCCCTGGGGCAATGGTGGGATCGTAGCCGGGTATCCGGTAACGCAGGAAGTGGCCGGTCCGCAGAACTTGGCGCTTTCTCGCATGCGGCCGTTCTACTTATTGATCGAAGACCAGGGGCGCGTGATGCGCCTGAACATTTCGAGAACAGCGCATGATCAATCGAGCAGTCGACGAGCGGGTCCTGATCGAGATGCGGGTGGCCAATGACGGCCCGAGCGTCGCGGTGGCCTATCTGCTCTGGTTCTTCCTCGGCATCTTCGCCGCGCACCGCTTCTACCTGGGCCGGCCGGGCACGGCGATCCTGCAGATCCTGAGCATGTTCGTGCTGGTCGGTCTGGTCTGGCTGGTCGTCGACCTGTTCCTGATTCCGGGCATGGTCAGGGACAAGCAGGAGGAACTCCGCCGCAGCCTGGGGATGCACGCCCGCTGAGGAGGGTCGGGACCGTCCTCAGAACTGGCTGAGCACCTGCTTGAGCGGCTCGGTCGCCGGGTTCATCACGCTGCCCTGCAGGATCTCGCTCACGGCGACGTCGCGGCCATAGAGTTCCTTGTTCCAGGACGGCATCGGCACGGTGACCGTCCCGTCCACCGCGAACCCGCCGAACAGGCCGGCATTGAGCGCGAACAGGTAGATGTCCTCGCCGAAATTGGGCGTGGTGCCGGCGCCGACGCCGGCACCGATCGGACCCAGCGCACCGCTGGCATCGGCGCCCATCTTGAAGGATGTGGACGCGACCAGCCGGTCGAGCGCCGGCTTGTTCATGATCGTATAGATCGCGTCGGAGGCCTGGCCGCCCAGCTGCAGCCCGACGCTGGCACCGTAGATGCCGTAGACCGCGGGATCCGACCATACCCCCGTCGTGGTATCGCGGGCCAGGAGCAGGCCGCGGCCGGCCGAGCCGCCCAGGATGAAGCCGAGCTTCACCTGATTGGGCACGATCAACACGCCATAGGCGTTCTGCACATAGAGGCTGACCGAGGGGAAGATCTCTCGATCGTTCTGGAACTCGAGCAGGGCGACCCGCGTCCGTTCCACCAGGATCTCGGCATCGTTGGTGGCGGCCAGGGCCGAGCGCCCGGCGCAGAGCAGGGGTAAGGCCGACGTGGCTGCCAATAACCCTCTGCGACGCATGCGCTGCTCCAAGGAAAAACCCATATCCCTCGACGGTTGCGTACGGCATCGCAAGTGCGGTGGCAAGGTGGCGGCACGGTGCTCCAACGCGTTGCGCTGAACATGTTGCATCGCACAAGAACCTCGGCACACTGGGCCCGGCAGTGGCAGGGGAACGGGTGGGCATGTTGGAGATCGAGGCGGACCATGGCAGCATCGGCGCGGCCCCGGCGGCGCCGGCGGAGGATCGTGCCGCGGCCGCCCTGGCAGTGGCCCGCGAGCGTCTGAGCGCGCACCGCACCCGGGTCGACACGGACCCGTTCACCAGCCCGATCCGGCTGATGGCGCTCGACCTCAAGCGCGCCATGGACCACGGCGAGATCGACATGTCGATCTCGGACGCGATGATCGGGCGGCTGTCGACTGCGGCGTTCATCGGCCGGGCCGAGCAACTGTCCGCCTATCTCGGCGAGGTGGACATGAGCGCGAACGCCGCGAGCATCGAGCGGCTGCTCCGCCAGCTGGCCGAAGCGGACGGCGATCGCGTGGGGGCCGAGGAGTTCGGCCGGAGGGTCAGCCGGGTACTCTACGGCTTCGTGTTCACTGCGCACCCGACCTTCAGCCTGTCCAACAAGCTCCAGCAGGCCCTGGTCGAGTTGGCGCTGGCCCGGGACGAGGCGGCGCGGGCACCGGTCCTCCACGAGGTCGAGCGGCTGCCGCACGGACCCGAGGCGCAGCTCGATCTGGCCGAGGAGTTCCGCCAGTCGGTATTCGCGATCAGCCAGGTGCGCGCCGCGCTGATGCGGGTCTATGCCATCGTCCAGGCGGTCGCCGAGGAGCTTTATCCCGACCAGTGGCGCGGCATCGTGCCCAGGCTCGCCTCGGTCGCGAGCTGGGTCGGCTACGACATGGACGGGCGCTCGGACATCCCCTGGACCGCGACGCTCGCTCATCGCCTGATGATCCAGGAACGGCAGCTCTCCGCTTGGCACGAGGAGATCCGTGCGCTCACCCGGATCCTGGATGGTGACGAGACGCTGGCGGCCGCCCTGGAACTGGTCGAGGCGCGCCTCGTACTCACCGCCGAGGCGTCCCGCTCGCTGATCGACCTCCTCCAGGCGGCCAGGCTCGACGACGGGGAATGGTGGGAGCGGCTGGCCCGGGTCAGCCGCCGCTCACTGGGCAAGGGTGCCGGCCGGATCACCGGCGGCAAGGAGCTGGCGGCCCTGGTGCAGCGCGTGCTGGACAAGGTCGAGGACCAGGATGCCGCGCGCCGGCTCTGGCTGCTCCACGCCGACATGGCGGCGCACGGGCTGGGCCTGGCCCGCACCCACATGCGCGTCAACGCCATCCAGCTGCACAACGCGATCCGCAAGACCATCGGCATGGAGCATGCCGCGGACGACCCCTCCTATCGCCAGTCCTATGTCGAGGCGGTCGCCCGGCTGATCGACGAGGTCCAGCCGGTTTCGATCCATCTGGGCACGATCAGCGGCGAGAAGGCGACCGCCAAGCGGATCTTCATGCTGGTGGAGCACATGCTCCGTCTGGCCGACCGCGACGAGCCGATCCGCTTTTTGATCGCCGAGTGCGAGACCTCGTTCACGCTGCTGGCGGCCCTCTACTTCGCCAAGATGTTCGGCGTGGATGAGCAGATCGACATCTCGCCGTTGTTCGAGACCCGCATCGCGCTTACGCGCGGGGTGGAGATCATCGCGGGCGCGCTCGAGGTGCCGGTCTATCGCGACTACATCAAGAAGCGCGGCCGCCTGTGCGTGCAGACCGGCTTCTCGGATGCCGGCCGGTTCCTGGGCCAGACCGCCGCCTGTTATCTGATCGAGCAGATCCGCCTGGAGCTGCCTCCCCTGCTGGTGAAGCACGGCCTGACCGAGGTCGAGCTGGTGATCTTCGATACCCATGGCGAGAGCATCGGCCGGGGAGCCCATCCGGGCGGCTTTCGTGACCGGCTCGCCTATTACGACACGGCGGAGAGCCGGCGACGGTTCCGCGATGCCGGGATCACGGTGCGCGAGGAGAGCAGCTACCAGGGCAGCGACGGCTACCAGTATTTCCTGACCGAGGAGACCGCGTTCGCCGTGGTCACCCGCGTGCTGGAGCACTGCCTGGAGCCGGTGGAAACCGCACCGGACCCGTTCTACGCCGAGCGCGTCTATGTCGGCGAGTTCTTCGCCTCGATCGAGCAGTTCAACGCCGAGGTCATCCAGAACCGCGACTATGCAGCGCTGCTGGGCGCCTGGGGCACCAACATGCTCTGGCAGACCGGCTCGCGGCCGGCCAAGCGCCAGTATGACGGTGCGTCCGGCCGGGTGAGCCTGGACCATCCCTCGCAGCTGCGCGCGATCCCGCACAACTCGATCCTGCAGCAGCTGGGCATGCTGGCCAACACGATCGGCGGGGTGGGCAGGGCGATCGCCAAGGATCCCGAAACCTTCCACCGCCTCTATGGCGAGAGCCCGCGCTTTCGGCGGATGCTCGGCATGGTCGAGCATGCCTTCAAGTGGACCGACCTGGAGGTGGTGAAGGCCTATATCGACCTCTACGACCCCTCGACTTGGCTGGCGCGTGCGCAGAGCCATGACGAGGATGCGCGGATCGAGGAACTGCGCGAGCTGGCCGGCGTGTTCGAGCAGATGCGGCTGCACGAGCGGCTGGTCCGCATCCACCGCGTCTTCCTGCGCGACTACATGGACCTGGCGCGCGCCCTGAAGGAGCATCGCCGCCGGACCCGCGATGCCGGTGCCGTGCCGATCGTGGTCGACCTGGAGGCCAGGGACAACATCCACCTCCTCCATGCCCTGCGCCTCGCCCTGATGCAGCGCCTGGACGTGCTGGCGGTGCATGTGCCGGACTTCTCCGACCGGCACAATTTCAGCCGATCCAGCCTGATCGCGAGGCTCACCCAGCTCGACGTGGAGCCGGTGATCGAGATCCTGCGCGACATCTTCCCGATGACCGAGCCCAGGATCCAGCCCTACGATTTCGGCGTGGCGGCGACCTACCGCAGCGAGGAGAACCAGAGCTACGGCCAGGAGCATGCGCTGCTGTTCGACCCGATCCTGCGCCTCTACGGCCAGATCCGCCGGATCGGCAGCGCCGTCGTCCACCATCTGGGGGCGGTCGGCTGAGGCAGAGGCTCAGCCGGGTGCCGGCGGTACCGGCACGGTGACGTCGCCGAACAGGCACTGCTTGTCGACCACGCAATAGGCGTACTCGACCCGCAACGCCGTGGCCTCACCCGGCCGGACCTGGATCACCGGCGGCAGGGTGAAATATTCCTGCCCATGGTCGACCAGTGCCGCCGGCTCCGCGACCGCCATGCCGGCCGGGTCGACCGGCACCACGGTGACACCCGGATCGGCCACGAGCTTCGCCTGGCCGTTCGGCTGCAGCATCACGGCGATGCTCCCGTCCGGCTGGCGGGAGGTGGCGACCCGGACGATCTCCGCGGGTGCCGCCAGCCCCAGATCGCGCAGGATGGCGTCCGCGCCCCCGCCTGCGCCCTGGCCGGCCATGCCCGCGGCCGGCAGGCCGAGGAGCAGGACGGTCAGGACGCGTGCGAGCATCCCCAGTGCCTTCAGAGGATCGACTGGCCGGTCTTCTTCCAGTCGGCGACGAACGCCGCCAGGCCCTTGTCGGTGAGCGGATGGTTCAGGAGGCTCTTGATGACGCTGGCCGGCGCGGTGACCACATGCGCGCCGAGCCTGGCGGCGGACACGACATGGGCCGGGCCGCGCACCGAGGCGACCAGCACCTCGGTCGTGAAGTAGTCGTAGTTCTGGTAGATCTCGACGATCTCGGCGATCAGGCCCATGCCGTCGGCGCCGATGTCGTCGAGCCTCCCTACGAAGGGCGAGACGAAGGTCGCACCCGCCTTGGCCGCCAGGATCGCCTGGGCCGGCGAGAAGCAGAGCGTGACGTTGGTCTTGATGCCCTGGCCGGTCAGCCGCTTGCAGACGAACAGCCCGTCCTTGGTCAGCGGCAGCTTCACGCAGACATTGGGCGCGATCTTGGCGAGCTTCTCGCCCTCCTTGAGCATCGTCTCGGCATCGGTCGCGGTGACCTCGGCGCTCACTGGCCCGTCGACCACGTCGCAGATCTCCGCGATCAGGTCGAGGAACTGTTTGCCCGACTTGGCGACCAGGGAAGGATTGGTGGTCACGCCGTCCAGCAGGCCGGTCGCGGCCAGCTCCCGGATCTCGCTGACCTCGGCCGTGTCGACGAAGAACTTCATGAAACGCGCTCCAACAGGCGGCCGAACGGCCGCCTTCCCAATGTACCGTGAATCCGGCTGGGTGCGAACCCCGACAGGAACTGCCGGACCGCGATCGGCCCCTAGTGGGTCACCCGGTCGCGATGCCGGTAGAGGCCGTTCTGCAGCTCGCCGAACATCTGCCGGACCTGCGGGTGCTCGATCGGCTCGTCGGTCGAATCCGGCAGGAGGTTGCCCTCGGACACGTAGGCCACATAGTAGCTGTCCGAATTCTCCGCGAACAGGTGGTAGAAGGGCTGGTCCTTGCGCGGGCGGAGGTCCTCCGGAATCGACTGGTACCATTCCTCGGTGTTGGCGAACTCCGGGTCCACGTCGAAGATGACGCCGCGGAACGGGAAGATCCTGTGTCTCACCACCTGGCCGATACGGTATTTGGCATGTCGGTCCGACATGGGCTGTTCCTCGAATGGTCGGTGCGCCGCGATGCGGTGCTGGGGCGGCCGGCCTTTGCACAAGATTGAGGTCTGCCAAAACTAGTGAGCTTCAGCCGCCAGTTCCAGAGGCGGCTGTGCCGCTGGCTCACCATCCCGGCATCAATCAGCCCGGATCGCGCAGGTTGACGATCAGCGACGAAGTGTCGAACCGGTTGCCGCCCTTCATCTGCACTTGGCGATAGAACTGGTCCACCAGTGCCGTGACGGGAAGGGGTGCGCCATTGCGCTTGGCCTCCTCCAGGCAGATGCCCAGGTCCTTGCGCATCCAGTCGACCGCGAAGCCGAAGTCGAACTTGTTCTCCGCCATGGTCTTCCAGCGGTTCTCCATCTGCCAGGACTGCGCCGCCCCCTTGCTGATGGTCGCCAGCACCTTGTCCGTGTCGAGCCCGGCCTTCTGCGCGAAGTTGACCGCCTCGGACAGCGCCTGGACCAGGCCGGCGATGCAGATCTGGTTGACCATCTTGGCGAGCTGGCCGGCACCCGCCGGACCCATATGGGTGATGGTGCGGCCATAGGCCTGCATGCCGGGCTCGGCCTTGCTGAACGCCGCCGCCTCGCCGCCCACCATGATGGTCAGCACGCCGTTGACGGCACCCGCCTGGCCGCCGGAGACCGGCGCATCGAGAAAGCCGCGCCCGGCCTTGCGGCAGGCCTCGTCCAGCTCGCGCGCGAGGTCGGCCGAGGCAGTGGTGTGGTCGACCAGAAGCGCGCCGTCGCCCAGGCCCGCCAGGGCGCCATCCTCGCCATAGACCACCGAGCGCACGTCGTCGTCGTTGCCAAGGCACATGAACACCGCCTCGGCACCTTCCGCCGCCGCTCGGGCCGACGGTGCCGCCTTGCCGCCATGCTCCTTCGCCCAGGCCTCGGCCTTGGCCGCGGTCCGGTTCCAGACCGTGACGTCGTGCCCCTTCTTCGCCAGATGACCGGCCATCGGGCCACCCATCACGCCCAGACCGAGGAATGCATAGGTGGCCATGACGATCGTCTCCCTTCAGTTCCTGCACCGGTGCCGGCGTGCCGGCCGCGCGTTCGCGGCGATCCATGCCATGATCCGCCCGATCGTGCACCCCGTTGCGGCATCGGTTTCCGGCCGCCACATTCCGGGCTTCCGACCTGTTGAAGAGTGAATCATGGCCGACGGCAGCACCCGCAGCATCATCCGGCGTGAGGATTATCAGGAGCCGGACTGGTGGACCCGGCGGATCGAGCTGAATGTCGACCTCCAGCCGGAGGCCACGGTCGTCGTTTCCAGGCTGACGCTGGAGCGCAACGCGCAGGGCAGCGGCTCGGCGGACCTGGAGCTGGATGGCGAGGCCCTGGTCTTCCTGGGTGCCAGGCTGGACGGCGTGCCGCTCGCGCAAGAGCGGATCGTCCCGACGCCTGCCGGGCTGGTGGT
Organism: Geminicoccus sp.; assembly: GCF_035556675.1. GTDB lineage: Bacteria > Pseudomonadota > Alphaproteobacteria > Geminicoccales > Geminicoccaceae > Geminicoccus. The sequence goes on from NZ_DATMFZ010000378.1 coordinate 40,873, forward strand.
CAAGGACCTGCCTGAGCGCTGCGTCCTGGAGATCACCCAGCGCTGCGACCCGAAGCACAACACGGCACTCTCCGGCCTCTATCTCAGCAACGGCATCTTCTGCACCCAGTGCGAGGCACAAGGGTTCCGGCGCATCGCCTATTCCCAGGACCGGCCGGACGTGATGAGCGTCTACCGGGTGCGGATCACCGGCGAGCGCCGGACCTGCCCCGTGCTGCTGTCCAACGGCAACCCGGTCGAGGCGGGCGATCTCCCGGACGGGCGGCACTACGCCGTCTGGGAGGACCCGTTCCCCAAGCCCTCCTATCTGTTCGCGCTGGTAGCGGGCGACCTGGCGCTGCTGCAGGACAGCTTCACCACGAAGTCCGGCCGCCATGTCGACCTGCGCATCTATTCCGAGCACGCCGTGATCGGCCAGTGCCGCCACGCCATGGAATCGCTGAAGAAGTCGATGAAGTGGGACGAGGACGTCTATGGCCTGGAATACGACCTCGACCTGTTCATGATCGTCGCCGTGTCGCACTTCAACATGGGGGCGATGGAGAACAAGGGCCTCAACATCTTCAACACCTCGGCCACGCTGGCGCGCGCCGACACCGCCACCGACGCCGACTTCATGCAGGTCGAGCGGATCGTCGCCCACGAGTATTTCCACAACTGGACCGGCAACCGGGTCACCTGCCGCGACTGGTTCCAGCTGACCCTGAAGGAAGGCCTCACCGTCTTCCGCGACCAGCAGTTCACCGCGGACATGCATTCGGCCGCGGTGAAGCGGATCGGCGACGTCCAGCTCCTGCGGGAAGGCCAGTTCCCCGAGGATGCCGGGCCGATGTCGCACCCGATCCGGCCGGACTCCTATGTGGAGATCAACAATTTCTACACGCGCACGGTCTACGAGAAGGGGGCGGAGGTCATCCGGATGATCCACACCCTGATCGGGCCAGAAGCGTACCGCGCCGGCATCGACCTGTACTTCCAGCGCCATGATGGCCAGGCGGTGACCTGCGAGGACTTCGTGCGCGCCATGGAGGATGCGTCCGGCAAGGATCTCGGCCTGTTCCGCCGCTGGTACAGCCAGGCGGGCACGCCGGAACTGACCGTGCAGCGCAGCTTCGATCCCGGCACCGGCACGCTGGTCCTGGACATCGCCCAGTCGACGCCGCCCACGCACGGCCAGCCAGACAAGCAGCCGCTGCACGTCCCGATCCGCATGGGCCTGCTCGGCCGGGACGGCGCGCCGCTGCCGCTCATGCTGGAAGGCGAGAACGAGCCGAAGGGCACGGAGCGCGTGCTGGAGCTGACGGAGGCCCGCCAGCGCTTCGTGTTCAAGGGGCTGGACGCGGAGCCGGTCCCCTCGCTGCTCCGCAACTACTCGGCGCCGGTGCGCCTCCATCTGGACTATCAGGACGACGAGCTGGCCCTGCTGCTGGGCCAGGACGAGGACGCGTTCAACCGCTGGGAAGCCGGCCAGCAGCTGGCCCTGCGCCTGATCCTGCGCGGCGTCGATGCCGGCGGGCGGGCCGAGGCGTCGCCGGCCTTGCTGGACGCGTTCCGCAAGGTGCTGGCGGGCGCGCCGGCCGACCCGGCCTTTGCCGCCCGGGCGGTGCAGCTGCCCTCCTTCACCTATGTCGGCCAGCAGCGCAGGGTGATCGACGTTGCGGGCATCCGCGGTGCCCTGCGCAGCCTGCAGCAGGATCTCAGCCGGGAACTGCGCACGGAATGGGCCGAAACCTACGAGCGCTTCTCCGACCGGGCGCCGTTCAGCAACGACACCGCGTCGGCGGGCCGGCGCGCCATCAAGAACCAGGCCCTGTACTGGTCGGTGCAGGCGGCGGATGCGGAAGCAGTGGCGCGGGCCAGGCGACAGTTCGAATCCGCCGACAACATGACCGACAGCTTTGCCGCGCTGCGTGCGCTCCTGGAGAGCGGCGACGGCTTTGCCGAGAGCGCGCTCGCCAGCTTCTATGCCCGCTGGCAGTCCGAGCCGCTGGTGGTCAACAAGTGGTTCGCCCTGCAGGCCTCGATCGATGACGAGGCGGTGCTGGCCAAGGTCGAGCGGCTGCGCCACCACCCGGCCTTCACGCTCGGCAACCCGAACCGGGTCTATTCCCTGGTCGGCGTGTTCGCCAACAACCCGGCCGGCTTCCACCGGGCGGACGGTGCGGGCTACCGGTTCGTGATGGACCGGATCCTGGAGCTGGATCCGAAGAATCCCCAGGTCGCCTCGCGCCTGATGCGCCCGCTCGGCCGCTTCAAGGCCTACGACCAGGCGCGCCAGGCACTGATGCGCGCCGAGCTGGAGCGTGCCCTGGCCCAGCCGAACCTGTCCCGCGACTGCTACGAGATCGCCAGCAAGAGCCTGGAGTGAAGCTTGGCGCCGGTTCTGTTGCGGGTCGCGCGCTGGTGGCTGCCGATGGGAGATCGGGCGGATGCAGGTGGCAGGGGTCGATGGGTTTGCCCGAGGCTGGGTGGTCGTACTGCGTTCAGGCATGAACGTGGAATTGCGTGTCTGCGCTGACTTCGCTTCAGTCCTGGCGATGACCCAGGCCTGCAGGACGGTCGCGATCGACATGCCGATCGGCTTTCTGGACCAGGGCCAGCCTGGAGGACGGGCATGCGAGCGGGCGGCCCGGCAATTCGTGGACCGCCCACGGACGAGCTCGGTCTTCTCCTCGCCCATCCGGGATGCACTCGCCGCTGCGAACTTCCCGTCCGCCCTGGCAATCAATCGTGGTGCTGGCGGGATCGGGATTTCCAAGCAGGCGTTCTGCCTGTTTCCCAAGATGATCGAGATCGACAGGGCATTGCAGCCGGCGATGCAGGAGCGCCTCAAGGAGGTCCATCCGGAAGTCTGCTTCGTGGCGCTCCGTCGGATGGTTGCACCCAACGTGCCGGCGTTCACTCCTCTCCAGAAGAAAACCGCGCCAGTCGGGCAGCAGCAGCGCGAGCGCCTGCTGGAACTGGCAGGCTACCGCAATTCGGCAGAGCTGATTACGCTCGGGCGCAAGCATGGCGCTGCGCCCGATGATGTGCTCGATGCCGCCGTTGCTGCCTGGACGGCGATGAGGGTTGCCGCCGGCGACGCCTGCTCGCTGCCGGATCACCCGCCTCACGACCGTCGAGGTCTGGAGATGGCGATCTGGTACTAGACGGGAATTCACGACGATCGTGCAAGGAAGGGGTCCAGACGCCTGGGCCAGGCAGTAGCTCCGCAGGCTGTCGTATTTCGGGCCTCTTGACGCTCAGCAGAAGACCTTGCGCCACGCGAGCGCGATGCTCGACGTGATCGACGACGCCTTCCACTGGGCGCATCTGACCCGGCCTTCGACGGCGTCACCCGCCTCACAGCGGAGAACTTGATCCTGACGTCGTGAGGCAGGCACGGCCAGCCACCTACTCCTCGTAGCGGGTCGTGGGATCGCGATCCCGCTCGTAGCGCCGCGTGAGCGGGAACGGCGGCAGCCAGGCCTCGCGGCGGATGATCCAGCTCTCGTAGGTCGGCGTCAGCTGGTCGGGGGCATCCAGGGCGCCCAGGTTCACCTCGACCTCGTCCCCGGTGCGCCCGAACACGGTGGAGCCGCAGCGGGGACAGAAGAACCGGCCGGAATACTCCCGGATCTCGCCCTCGATCGTCACCGCATCCGCCGGGAAGACCGCGGAGGCGTGGAACAGGGCGCCGTGATGCTTGCGGCAGTCGAGGCAGTGGCAGATGCCGACCCGGTAGGGACGCCCGGATGCCACCAGCCTGACGCTGCCGCACAGGCAGCCGCCCGTGTATCGGTCCATGCTTCGTCTCCTCCAGGAACAAGCGATCGGAGTGGCTAGCCCGGACCCTGCCGTGCTGGCAATGCGCGCCGGGGCCCGCAGGTTCCGGCTGGATGGCTTTCCAAGCGTCATTCCTGGAGGCCGGGCGAGATCGCTCATCCTCCAGAACGCGCAGCCATGCTAGAATGCGCGATCCCGCCTCAGCGTCGGCGCTGCTCGGCACCGCGCGCTGTGATTTTACCAAACGAACCCGAGAAACCGGCCAAAAACAAGATGTTAGCTTGTTTCGACAGCCACTCCCCCTCATCAGGGCTCATCGCTGAGAGATCGTCCCAGCTCGTTCCCTCCGGCAGCTTGACCCGCACGCCATCCTGCACCGGCCGTTGGAAAAGCGAACGCGAGATGGCCGGACGGCGTTCACGCTGCCTTCCCGAGGCACATCCTTGAGGTCGACGACGCCGCGGCGCCACGTCGCCGTCGCCTTCAGCGCGGCGATGTTCCGAGCAGTAGAACGGTCCCACGCTCCGAAATCGGCTTTTCCTCGCGCGCTGCTCGCGGCTGGTGGCCGGATCGGCTACAGGGAGGCCGGCAGCGCCCCGCTGGGACGCGATCAGGATGACTGAAGCGGCTGAAGCCGATCGGACGAGAGGAAGAGTGGCCATGAACGAGATCGGGCATCTGATCGGCGGCAAGCGCGTCGCCGGGACCTCAGGGCGGTTCGGCAACGTCTACGACCCGGCCGTGGGCGAGGTGACGGGCAAGGTGGCGTTCGCCGCCGAGACCGAGGTCGATCAGGCGGTGGCCAATGCCAAGTCCGCGTTCCAGGGCTGGTCGACCACCCCGGTCACCCGCCGTGCCCGGGTCATGTTCCGCCTCAAGGAACTGATCGAACGCGACATGGAGAAGCTGGCCCGTCTGGTCAGCGCCGAGCACGGCAAGACGGTCGATGATGCCAAGGGGTCGATCACCCGCGGCCTGGAGGTCGTCGAGTTCGCCTGCGGCATCCCCCAGCTGCTCAAGGGTGAGATCAACGTCCAGGTCGCCACCGGCGTCGACATCGCGTCGGTCCGCTACCCGGTGGGCGTGTGCGCCGGCATCACGCCGTTCAACTTCCCGGCCATGGTGCCGCTGTGGATGGCGCCGATGGCGATCGCTACCGGCAACGTCTTCATCCACAAGCCCTCGGAGAAGGTGCCGTCTGCCGCCCTGCACCTGGCCGAGCTGGCGCTGGAGGCGGGTCTGCCCGAGGGGGTGTGGAACGTCGTCAACGGCGACAAGGTGGTGGTCGACCGGCTGCTCTCGCACCCGGACGTGGCGGCGGTGAGCTTCGTGGGATCCACGCCGATCGCCGAGTACGTGTTCAAGACCGGCACGGCCAACGGCAAGCGCGTCCAGGCGCTGGGCGGCGCCAAGAACCACATGATCATCATGCCCGACGCCGACATGGATCAGGCGGTCGATGCGCTGATGGGAGCGGGCTACGGCTCGGCCGGCGAGCGATGCATGGCGGTCTCGGTGGCGGTCCCGGTGGGCGAGCGGACCGCAGACGTGCTGATCGAGAAGCTGGCCCCCAAGGTCCGCCAGCTGGAGATCGGCCCCGGGACCCAGGCAGGTGCCGAGATGGGGCCGCTGGTGACCAGGGAGCACCTGGCCAAGGTGCGCGGCTATGTCGATCTTGGCGTGGAGGAAGGTGCCGAGCTGGTCGTGGACGGCCGCGACTTCAAGATGCAGGGCTACGAGAACGGCTTCTTCATCGGCGGCTGCCTGTTCGATCGGGTGACCACCGACATGCGGATCTACCAGGAGGAGATCTTCGGGCCGGTCCTCTCGGTGGTCCGCCAGCCGGACTTCGACAGCGCGCTCAAGATCATCAACGACCACGAGTTCGGCAACGGCACCGCGATCTTCACCCGCGACGGCGACGCGGCGCGCACCTTCGTCAACAACGTGAATGTCGGCATGGTGGGCGTTAACGTGCCGATCCCGGTGCCGCTGGCCTTCCACAGCTTCGGCGGCTGGAAGCGCTCCCTGTTCGGCGATCACCACGCCTACGGGCCCGAGGGCGTGCGCTTCTACACCAAGGTCAAGGCAACCACGTCGCGCTGGCCGACCGGTATCCGCGCCGGTGCCGAGTTCGTCATGCCGACCATGCGCTGACCTGGGGCCGAGGCGCTGATCTGGGGGAGGGAGGGGCGGAGCGCCCCTCCCGTCCGGATCAGGAGCGGACCAGGTCCACGTCGTAGATCACATAGTGCTTGCGCACCGGCTCCAGCGTCTCCCAGGTGCCCTTGAAGCCCTTGGGGATCACGAAGCTGTCGCCGACCGTGTATTCCTTTGCCTCGCCGGCCTCGTTGGTCAGCCGCACCCGCCCCGCCAGGATGACGCAGACCTCGTCGTAGCGCTGGGTGGCGTCCAGCTTGCCGCCGGCATGGCACCAGGTACCGGCCAAAAAACGGCGGTCGCTGGAGCCATGAGCCTCCTGTCCGACAGAACCGGATTCCGGCATGGGCAAGGACGGGTCGAGACGGAGCGACTGAAGACTTGACATGAATTTCCTCGAAGACTGTACCGCATGGCCTGTCTACGGTGACGCAGGCATGCGCATGGGTCACATGCACCTGATGCTTGTCCCTGTGCAATGGCCCGATCCGCGTTATCTAAGCCGCAGCCGGGCCGCCGCTATGTGGGGTGGCGCGGGTTCCGGGACCTTCTTCCCGGATCTGGAGGAAGATCTGAAGCGCCTGTGCAAGGGCGAGCGAGGATAGATGACACGCATCCGCACCGCGGTTTTTCCTGTAGCCGGCCAGGGCACCCGCATGCTGCCCGCCACCAAGGTCCTGCCCAAGGAAATGCTCCCGGTCGTCGACAAGCCGGTCATCCAGTACGCCTTCGAGGAGGCGGCCGCTGCCGGGGTCGAGCGCTTCGTGTTCGTCACCGGGCGCGGCAAGGTCCTGATCGAGGACCATTTCGACCGCGCCTACGAGCTGTTCGACACGCTGCAGCGCAAGGAGAAGACCGCGCAGCTGGAGGAGCTGGAGGCGGCGGTGCCGGTCGCCGGCGAGGTGATCTATACCCGTCAGCAGCAGCCGCTGGGCCTGGGCCATGCGGTCTGGTGCGCCCGGCACGTGGTGGGTGACGAGGCGTTCGCCGTGCTGCTGGTGGACGAGCTGCTCCTGAACGACCCGCCGCCGCTGGTCGATCTGTGCCGCCTGTTCGAGAAGACCCAGGGCAACCTGATCTCCGTGGTCGAGGTGCCGGCCGAGCAGACCAGCCGCTACGGCATCATCGCCACCGGCAAGCAGGATGGCGAGCTGATCGAGGTGACCGGCATGGTCGAGAAGCCCAAGCCCGAGGACGCGCCGTCACGGCTCTCGATCATCGGCCGCTACATCCTGCTGCCGCAGGTCTTCGACCACCTGGCCAAGGGCGAGCGGGGGGCCGGCAACGAGATCCAGCTCACCGACGCCATGCAGAAGCTGATCGGAAATTCGCCCTTCCACGCTGCGGTATATCGCGGCGGCCGGTATGACTGTGGCGACAAACTCGGCTACGTCGAGGCCGTGGTCGCCGCAGCGTTGCGACGGCCCGACCTGGCCGGCGGCGTGCGCGAGATCCTGTCCCGCTATCGCTGAGCCTGCTTCCTCGACCTGCGAAACGCCCTTGTATTTCTGGAGACGTGCATGCGCATTGCGATGATCGGCGTGGGCTATGTCGGCCTCGTGTCCGGTGCATGCTTTGCCGAGTTCGGCCATGACGTGACCTGCATCGATGTCGATCCCAAGAAGATCGCGATGCTGGAGGCGGGAGGCATCCCGATCTACGAGCCGGGGCTGGATGCGCTGGTCGAGAAGAACGTCAAGGCGGGGCGGCTGACCTTCACGACCTCGCTGGAAGAGGGCGTGCAGGACAAGGAGGCGATCTTCATCGCGGTGGGCACGCCGACCCGCCGCGGCGACGGCCATGCCGACCTCACCTATGTGTTCGCCGCCGGCGAGGCGATCGCCAAGGCGCTGAAGGCGCCGACCGTGGTGGTGACCAAGTCGACCGTCCCGGTGGGCACCGGCCGCAAGCTCAAGGAGCTGTTCCGCAAGGTCCGCCCGGACCTGCAGGTCGAGATCGCGTCCAACCCGGAGTTCCTGCGCGAGGGCTCGGCGATCGAGGACTTCATGCGCCCGGACCGGGTGGTGTGTGGCGTGGACAGCGAGCTGGCGCGCGAGGCGATGGTCGGCTGCTACCGGCCGCTCAATACGATCGAGGTGCCGATCCTGTTCACCAGCCTCGAGACCTCCGAGCTGATCAAGTACGCGACCAACAGCTTCCTCGCGACCAAGATCACCTTCATCAACGAGATGGCCGACCTGTGCGAGCGGGTGGGTGCGGACGTGAACGAGGTGGCGCGCGGCATGGGGCTGGACGGCCGGATCGGCCGCAAGTTCCTCCATGCGGGCCCGGGCTATGGCGGCTCGTGCTTTCCCAAGGACACGCTGGCGCTGGTGCGCACCGCCGAGCAGAACGGGGTGGACCTGCGGATCGTCGAGAGCACGATCTCGGTCAACGAGATGCGCAAGCGCAAGATGGTGCGCAAGATCACCGACGCCATGGGCGGCTCGGTGGCCGGCAAGACCATCGCGGTGCTGGGCGTGACCTTCAAGCCGAACACCGACGACATGCGTGACGCGCCGTCGCTGGTGGTGCTGCCGTCGCTGAAAGGCGAGGGGGCGGAGATCCGCGCCTATGACCCAGAGGGCAAGAAGGAGGCGGAGAAGCTCCTGCCGGAGGTGGTCTGGGCGCAGGACCCCTATGACGCGGTGACCGGGGCGGACGCGATCGTGGTGCTCACCGAGTGGAACGAGTTCCGCGGCCTGGACCTGGACCGGGTGCGCGAGCTGGTGAACGCGCCGCGCATCATCGACCTGCGCAACATCTTCAACCCCGCCGAGGTCGCCCAGCGCGGCTTCAGCTATGTCAGCATCGGACGGCCGAGCGTCGGCGCGGCCTAGAGCCGCGCCCAGCCTTCAACGCCCTCTCGGAGCATTTCAGGAGCCCTTCATGGCCGGTCACAAGCTGCACCCATCCATCCTGCGCGAGTACGACATCCGCGGCATCGTCGGCGAGACCCTGTTCCCCGACGATGCCCTGGCGATCGGCCGGGCGTTCGGGACCGTGGTGCGCCGCAAGGGCGGCCAGCGGGTGGCGGTGGGCTATGACGGCCGGCTGAGCTCGCCGGACCTGGTGGCGGCCGTGATCCGCGGCATCACCTCGGCCGGCGTCGACGTGGCCGCAGTAGGCCTGGGCCCGACCCCGATGCTCTACTTCGCCGTGCATCATCTCGATACCGATGGCGGGCTGCAGATCACCGGGTCGCACAACCCGCCGACCCATAACGGCTTCAAGATGATGCTCGGCAAGCACTCGTTCTTCGGCGAGGGCATCCGGGAGCTCGGCCGGCTGATCGCGGCCGGCGACTTCGAGACCGGCAAGGGCAAGATCGAAGACGTCTCGGTCTTCGACGACTATGTCGCGCGGCTCGCCAAGGACTATCAGGGTACCAGGCCGGTCCATGCGGTCTGGGACGCCGGCAACGGCGCCGCCGGCCCGGCCATGACCGCGCTGGTGGCAAAGCTGCCGGGCACCCATGAATGCCTGTTCGCCGAGGTGGACGGCCGCTTCCCCAACCACCATCCTGACCCGACCGTCCCGGAGAACCTGGTGACGCTGATCGAGCGGGTGAAGTCGTCGGGTGCCGAGATCGGCATCGGCTTCGACGGGGACGGCGACCGGATCGGCGTGATCGATTCCACCGGCCGGATCGTCTGGGGCGACCAGATCCTGCAGATCCTGGCAGCCGACATCCTGCCGGAGCTGCCGGGGGCGGCGGTGATCGCCGACATCAAGTCGTCCAAGGGCCTGTTCGACGAGATCACCCGGCTGGGCGGCCGGCCGATCATGTGGAAGACCGGCCACTCGCTCATCAAGGACAAGATGATCGAGGAGGACGCACCGCTGTCCGGCGAGATGAGCGGCCACATCTTCTACAAGCACAAGTTCTACGGCCATGATGACGCGCTCTACGTCGCCGTGCGCCTCCTGGACATCCTGTCGCGCAGCGGCCGGACGCTGAAGGACTGGCGCGACGCGATGCCCAACGTGATCGCCACGCCCGAGATCCGCTTCGACTGCGAGGAAGAGGTCAAGTTCCCGGCGATCCAGCACGTCAAGACGAAGCTGGCGAGCCAGGGCGCCAAGGTGAACGACATCGACGGCGTGC
>NZ_DATMFZ010000379.1:0-39034 GCF_035556675.1 Geminicoccus sp.
GCTGGGGACGCCCCGGGTGGCGATCCTCTCGGCGGTGGAGACGATCAACCCCAAGATCCCGAGCACGATCGAGGCGGCGGCCTTGTGCAAGATGGCCGAGCGCGGCCAGATCCTGGGCGGGCTGCTGGACGGGCCCCTGGCGCTGGACAACGCGATCAGCAAGGAGGCGGCGGCGATCAAGGGGATCGGCGGCGAGGTCGCCGGCCGTGCCCAGGTGCTGGTGGTGCCGGACCTGGAGGCCGGCAACATGCTGGCCAAGAACCTGTCGTTCCTGGCCGGGGCGGATGCCGCGGGCGTGGTGGTGGGCGCCCGGGTGCCGATCATCCTGACCAGCCGGGCCGACAATGTCCGCACCCGCATGGCGTCCTGCGCAGTGGCGGCCCTGTTCGCCCATCATCTGGCGCAGACGCGGCCGTTGGCCGGCTGACGGCAGGCCGCTGGTCCCGCCGCGACGCCCTGACACGTGGCGACCAGTGCAAGCCATTGCGGTTGCTGGCATTGCGGCGGGCGGCACCTGGCAGGGCAGCCCTCCTGGCGACAGGAGTGGCCGCACGAGACCCTTTACAGTCCGGGCCGGTTGGTTGCATCTAAGCGCCCTGCCAGCGGCGAGTCCCGCCGCCCGCCTTGGATGGATCGATGATTTCTCGTCCGCAGGACCACGTCGCAGTGCCGGGCTTCTCGCCTGCGGCGGCGCGTGCGCGGACGCTGCCGGGCCTGCTTCGACTTATCCGCCCCTGAGTGCGGCGCGTTTCGCGCGCGTTCAGGGGATTTGTGATCCGTCGACCCACCATGCACGCTCATCAGGAAATCCTCCCATGATCCCGACCCAGGACGGCGACAGCATCATCATCTTCGACACCACGCTGCGCGACGGCGAGCAGGCGCCCGGCTGCTCCATGGACGTCAGCGAGAAGCTGCGCGTGGCCGAAGTGCTCGAGCACATGGGCGTGGACGTCATCGAGGCGGGCTTCGCGATCGCCAGCGAAGGCGACTTCCAGTGCGTCAACGAGGTGTCCAAGCTCGTCTCCGAGAGCGTGGTCTGCTCGCTGGCCCGCGCCAACGCCGCCGACATCGACCGCGCCGCCGAGGCGCTGGAGCCGGCCAAGCGCAAGCGCATCCACACCTTCATCGGCACCTCGCCGCTCCATCGCCAGTACCAGCTGAACCTGGACAAGGAGCAGGTCCACCAGCGGATCATCGACAGCGTGACCCGCGCACGGCGCTACACCGACGATGTCGAGTGGAGTGCGATGGACGCGTCGCGCACCGAGAAGGACTACCTGTTCCGCTGCATCGAGACCGCGATCGCCTGCGGCGCCACCACGGTGAACATCCCGGACACGGTGGGCTACGCCTATCCCGAGGAGTTCGCCGACCTGATCCGCGAGATCCGCTCCACGGTGCCGAACATCGACAAGGCGATCATCTCGGTTCACTGCCACAACGATCTGGGCCTGGCGGTCGCCAACAGCCTGCTCGCGGTCAAGGCAGGGGCCCGGCAGATCGAGTGCACCATCAACGGCATCGGCGAACGGGCTGGCAACGCCGCGCTGGAAGAGCTGGTGATGGCAGTGCGCACCCGGCCGGACGTGCTGCCCTACCAGACCCGGGTGGTTTCCCAGGACATCATGAAGGCGTCGCGCCTGATCTCGGCGATCACCGGCTTCTCGGTGCAGCCGAACAAGGCGATCGTCGGTGCCAACGCGTTCGCGCACGAGAGCGGCATCCACCAGGACGGCATGCTCAAGAACGCCCAGACCTATGAGATCATGCGGCCGGAGGACGTCGGGCTGCACCGTTCCAGCCTGGTCATGGGCAAGCATTCCGGCCGCCATGCCTTCAAGAAGAAGCTGGAGGAGCTGGGCTACCAGCTGGGCGACAACGCGCTGAACGAGGCGTTCGTCCGCTTCAAGGCGCTCGCCGACAAGAAGAAGGACATCTACGACGAGGACCTGGTGGCACTCGTCGACGACGAGATCCAGACCGGCGAGCAGGCGATCAAGTTCAACCGGCTGCGGGTGATGTGCGGCTCGGACATCAAGCCGGAAGCCTCGATCGACATGGAGGTCGACGGCAAGCAGGTGACTTCCGTCTCGCTGGGCGACGGTCCGGTGGACGCGACCTTCAAGGCCATCGAGCGGTTGGTGCCGCACGACGCCCGGCTCCAGGTCTTTCAGATCAACGCCGTGACCGGTGGCACCGATGCCCAGGCGGTGGTGTCGGTGAAGCTGGAGGAGGATGGCAAGTCGGTGAACGGCCAAGCCTCCGACGTCGACATCATCGTGGCGTCGGCACGCGCCTACATCTCGGCGCTGAACAAGCTGATCACCAAGCGGCGCAAGACGGCGCCGGCGGCACTCTCGGCGTGAGCTGCACCCACGCCTGAGCAAGTCGTGGGCAGGTTGCCCGAAAATTGAGCAGTTCTCTTGCCAGGCCGCGGGCTCCGCGGCCTGGTCCCGTTCTTGCTAATGCTCTGCGGCAAGGGCCCTCAACGGACGGACATCGATGGCGACGACCTACACCAAGGAACAGAATACCCTCTTTCCCATTGTGCTGGCATTGGTCGGCGCCGCGGCGACCGGGGTGCTGTGGGCCTATGCCAACCCGATTCAGCTCGTCCCGGGCGTGATCCAGTGGCGGATCTTCGCCTTCCTGCCCTGCCTGGTCGGCATCCTCCTGGGCCCCAGGAGCGGCTTCATCTGCGGCTATCTCGGCACGGTGATCTGGTCGCTGCTGGCCGGCACCTTCATCCCGGCGCATTCCCTGATCGTCGACGGCATCGCGGTGGGCCTGACCGGCTTCATCCCGGGCATGCTGTTCGACCCGGCCCGCAGCAGCCTGAACCGTGCCGGTCTGATCAAGATCGCCCTGATCTGCCTCCTGGTCGGGCTCGGCATGGTTGTGGTGGTCTCGGCCAGTCTGGCCTATCTCGGCATCTTCCCGTTCCTGTGGGCCCTGACCTATCTCGGCCTGTCCGACGTGGTGCCGATGGTGATCGGCACACCTCTTTTGGTGATCCCCGCGCTCAAGATCCTCAAGAGCGCCCACCCGGGTGGCTTCACCCGCTTCTGAGCGCAATTTTCCCCGACCATCTTCGACCTGGATCCAGCTTGCTTGCGATCGAAGACCTCGTCGTGGCCTATCAGGGCCAGGACGTCCTCCACGGCGTGTCGCTCCAGGTCGAGCCGGGCTGCGGTGCCCTGGTCTGCGGCGCCGGGGCCAGTGGCAAGTCGACCCTGCTCGCCACTGCCTGCGGCGTGGTCCCGCGCCTGGTCAATGCCGAGCGGGTGACCGGCCGGCTGCAACTGGGCACCCGCGACTTCGCCGAGATCCCGCGGGCCGAACTGTTCTCGCGGATCGGCATCGTGTTCCAAAACCTGGACGACCAGCTCTTCGACCTGGAGGTCGAGGACGTGATCGCGGCACCCCTGGAGAATCGGGGCGTGCCGCGTGCCGAGATCCGCGCACGCCTGGCGGAGCTGTTCGAGGAGCTGGCGATCCAGGACCTCGCCGGGCGGCGCGTTTTGACCCTGTCCGGCGGCGAGCGGCGCATGGCGGTGCTCGCCGGCGCGCTGGCCGCCCGACCGGAGCTCCTGGTGCTGGACGAGCCCACCACCGGTCTCGACCCGGCGGCCCGGCTGCGGCTGGAGCGCAGCCTCGCGGCCGTGCGCGACCGCATCCCGCTGATCCTGGCCGCCGACCAGGACGCGGCCTCGCTGGCGGGTGCCATGGGCCGCATCCACCTGCTGCAGGCGGGGCAGCTGGCCGGCTGCTGGCCGACCGCGGAGGCGCTGGCGCTGCGCACGCCCTGGCTGGAGGCCGGCATGCTGCCGCCCCGCCGGCAGGAGCAGCCGGTGCGGACCAGTGCTACGCCCGGCGGACGGGTCCTGCTGGCGGTCGAGGGGCTGCGCACCAGGCTGGCCCGGCCGGGCGGCGAGCCGGTCCTGCACGACATCACCCTGGAGCTGCGCGCCGGCGAGGTGACGGGCTTGATCGGGCGCAACGGTGCCGGCAAGTCGACCCTGATCCAGACGGTGCTGGGCCTGGCACCGCTCGCCGCGGGGCGGATCGTGATCGAGGGCGAGCCCGCCGAGCGCTGGACCGCCGCACGCCGGGCACGCCAGGTGGGCTACCTGCCGCAGAACATGCGCCGGATGCTGTTCAATCTCTCGGTGCTGGACGAGATCGCCTTCTCGGTGGGCGGCTCGACCGCGAAGATCGGCGATCCTGAGGTACGTGCCAGGGCCGCCCAGGCGCTGGCGCCGTTCGGTCTGGCCGACAAGGCCGAGGCCAGCCCGTTTGCCTTGTCGGCGCGCGAGCAGGCCCTGCTGGGCCTGGCCTGCCTGGACGCGGCCGGCTGCGCTGTGGCGATCCTGGACGAGCCGTTGCTGGCGCGCGACCGGCAAGGGCGAGCGATGCTCGACCTGTTCCTGCGCCGCTCGCACGAGGCGGGCCGGGCCGTGCTGCTGATCTCCCACGACCTGGAGCTGATCGACGATCTGTGCGGGCGCCTGCTGATCCTGGCCGATGGCCGGATCGCGGCGGACGGGCCGACCGAGCAGGGCTGGACGTCCCCGGCCTTCCGGGCCCTGGGTTGGCCGGCACCGGAATCGCCCTGGAGGATCGCGTCGTGAAGCGGCTCTACGAGGTCAATTTCCTGGTGAAGCTGGCGGCCGCCTTCCTGGTGATGGCCGCCGCCTGGCTGGTGACGAGTCCCTGGCCGGCCGTCCTGATCGCGGCCCTGGTCGTCTTGCTGCTCTGCGTCACGCGGGTGCCGGGGCTGAGCGGCTACCTGAAGGGTGCCGCCATCCTGGTCGCCATGGTGCTGGTGACCTGGTCGATCAATCTGGGCCTGCAGGGCCAGCCGCTGGCTGAGGCGCTGCCCACGGCGGTGCGGATGGCGGCGCGGCTGATCGCCACCACCGCGGCCTTCTTCTTCGTCATGGAGACCAGCACGCCCGGCTCGATCCTGGCAGCCGCCAGTGCCGCGCGCTTTCCGCCCATGGCCACGCTGGTGCTCTCCCTGGTGTTCGGGATCATCCCGATGCTGCGCGAGGAGTTCCTGCGCATCGCCGACGCCCAGCGTGCCCGCGGCATGGAGATCGACGGCGTACCCTTCCACACCCGGCTGCGCTATGCCCTGGCCCGGGGCATCCCGCTCCTGGTCCAGTCCATCCGCATGGCCCAGGCCATCTCCACCGCGCTGGCGGTGAACGGCTTCGATGCCGCCACCAAGCGCACGACGTGGCGCCAGGTCGGCCTGCTGGTCGAACCCCGTCTGCCGCTCAACGAGGTCCGCAAGACATGACCCAATCCCCTGTCACGCCCCATCACTGGACTGTGGATGTGGCCGGCCGCCTAGTCGAGTTGCCGCTCGTAGCGATCAAGCCGGACTTCGCGATCTCCCTGATGATGGTGATCGACCTGGGCGTGGGCTTTTTGGACCATGTCGGCAGGGCCCTGGCCGAGCGGCTGAAGCCGCTGCGCCCGGACGTGATCGTGGGGCCTGCCACGCTCGGCATCCCGATCGCCATCGAGGTGAGCCGGGCGCTCGGCCTCGACCAGTATGTCGTCCTGCAGAAGTCGCCAAAGATCCATCTGGCCGACGCGCTGGTGGAGCCGATCACCTCGATCACCTCCAAGGGCGAGCAGCGCCTCCTGCTCGACCGGCGCGCCGTTCCGCTGCTCGCGGGCAGGCGGGCGGTGGTGGTCGACGACGTGGTGGCGAGCGGCTCCAGCCTGAAGGGTGCCATTGCGCTCGCCCGCGCCGCAGGTGCCGAGGTGGTGGGCGCCGGCGTGGTGCTGACCGAGGCCCATGAGTGGCAGGCAGCACTCGGCGCCGATGCTGGCCTGGTGACCGGGCTGGGCCACATTCCGCAATTCGCGCCGGACGGGAACGGCGGCTGGACGCCGATCGTAGGAACCTGATTGGTTCACCGGCCGGCGGCTGCGCAGGAAACCGCGGCGGACCCGCTGGATTAACTAGCCGTGCATGACGCGCCGTAGAACCGTGACGGTTTTTCTGGCAGAGCTGGTTCGCCGGCAGGTTGTATCGCCTGCTGCGGGCTTGCCTGACGGACCTCGGCCCCATGTTCCTGTTCAGACTGTTCGGGATCTTCTCCACCGATCTTGCCATCGATCTCGGCACCGCCAACACGCTCGTCTACATGAAGGGGCGGGGCATCGTCCTGAACGAGCCGTCCGTGGTGGCACTCTCCACGGTCAAGGGCCGCAAGCAGGTGGTGGCGGTCGGCAACGACGCCAAGCAGATGCTCGGCCGCACCCCCGGCAACATCGAGGCCATCCGCCCGCTGCGCGACGGGGTGATCGCCGACTTCGAGGTGGCCGAGGTGATGATCAAGCATTTCATCCGCAAGGCGCATCGCCGCCGGGCGTTCGCCGCACCCTCGATCATCATCTGCGTGCCGTCGGGCTCCACCGCGGTCGAGCGGCGCGCCATCCAGGAAAGCGCCGAGGGTGCCGGGGCGCGCCGGGTCCAGCTCATCGAGGAGCCGATGGCCGCCGCGATCGGCGCGGGCCTGCCGGTGACCGAGCCCAGCGGGTCGATGGTGGTCGACATCGGCGGCGGCACCACCGAGGTCGCGATCATGTCGCTGGGCGGCATCGTCTATTCCCGCTCGGTCAGGGTCGGCGGCAATAAGATGGACGAGGCGATCATCAACTATGTCCGGCGCCACCACAGCCTGCTGATCGGCGACACCACCGCGGAGAACATCAAGAAGTCGATCGGCTCGGCCTGCCTGCCCGAGGAGGGCGACGGCAAGGTGATGGAGGTGCGCGGGCGTGATCTGTTGAACGGCGTGCCCAAGGAGATCGTGATCAGCCAGAAGCAGATTGCCGAGGCGCTGGCCGAGCCGGTGATCCAGATCATCGAGGCGGTGAAGACGGCGCTGGAGCACACCGCCCCGGAGCTTTCCGCCGACATCGTCGACCGCGGCATCGTGCTCACCGGCGGCGGCTCGCTGCTGGGCAATCTCGACTTCGTGCTGCGCTACACGACCGGCCTGCCGGTCAGCCGGGCGGAGGACCCTCTGAGCTGCGTGGTGGCCGGCACCGGCCGCTGCCTGGAGGACCGCTCGCTGCGCCATGTGTTGCACGCCGCCTACTGAGACGGCCTTCCTTCACCGAAACATGTCGATATCATGGACGTTTCTTCATTGGTTGCCTAAACCGGTCCCACCACTCCCGATAACCGGGAAAGACAGGAGGTCCCGCTTGAACGCCATCGCCGCCGCATCGCCGCCTTCGGCCCAGCAGCCGGCCTGAGCCCGATGGCCCGCCGCCTGCCGCGACTGTCGGTCCCGTTCAAGCTGGTCGTCGACCGCATGACCGTGAGCGCCCTGGTCGCGGTCTCCCTGATGCTGCTGGTGATCGGCAAGGCCGACTTGAAGCTGATCGACGCGCTCGCGACCGGTGCGGGGGACATCGCCAGCCCGGCTTTGCGGTTGGTCAGCGCACCGGTCGAGGCGGTGCGCGGCGTCGCCCGCTCGATCGGCCAGACCATGGCGCTGGCCGAGGAGAACGCGCGCCTGCAAAGCCAGGTCGATCGCCTGCTCGGCTGGCAGGCGGAGGCGACCAGGCTGGCGGTGGAGAACCGGGAGCTGCGGATCGCGGCTGCCATGCCGGTCGAGGCGCCGGCCATGCGGGTCGCCACCGCGGCGATCGTGGGCGACAGTGCCGGCAGCTTCGTCCAGACCCGGCTGATCGACGCCGGCAGCGCGCGCGGCGTAGCCGTGGGCCATGCGGTGGTCGACGAGGCCGGCCTGGTCGGGCGGGTGGTGGCAGTGGGCCGGCAGAGCTCCCGGGTCCTGCTGATCACCGATCCCGCTGCCAAGGTCCCGGTGATGGTCGAGGGCAGCGGCGACCGTGCGCTGATGGAAGGTGATGGCGGCCGCCGGCTGCGCCTGCGCTTCCTGCCGCGCGACCCGCGCTTCCAGCTGGGGGATCGCGTGGTCACGTCAGGGGAGGGCGGGCTGATCCCGCCGGGCATTGCGGTGGGCGTGATCAGCCGGGTCGGTGCCGCCGGGGTCGAGGTCTCCGCCTATGTCGACTGGGGCCGGCTCGACTATGTCCAGGTGCTGCGTGCCGAGCCGGTGGAGCCACCGGAGGCGGACTTGGCGGCCATGGACCCATCTTCCGTGGCGGCCGGCGTGGAAACGATTGCCGCCTCCGGGCCGGTGCTGCCGTGACCGGGCTCATCACCCACAAGGCCGAGCTGCGGCTGCGCCAGCTCCTGCCGATCCTCACCGTGGCCCTGGCGCTGCTGCTCGACCTGGCGCCGCTGCCCGATGCCGGCCCGCAGGCCCAGGCGCCGAAGCTGGTGTTTGCGGTCGTGTTCTTCTGGGCGCTGCACCGGCCGGAGCTGCTGCCGCCACTGGCCCTGTTCCTGCTGGGCCTGGCGGGCGACCTGGTCGCCGGCAGCCTGGTCGGGCTGGGCCCGGCGATGCTCCTGCTGCTGCGCGAGGCGGTGGCCCGGCAGCAGCGTTTCCTGCTGGCGGCCTCGCCGCTCGGGCGCTGGGTCGGCTTTGCCGGCTACGTGGCGGTGATGATGGTGGCGGTCTGGCTCGTCACCTCCGCCCACGCTCTGCGCTGGCAGGCGATTGATCCCCTGGCCGTGCAGGCGCTGCTCACCGTGCTGGCCTGGCCGGTGGTCGCGGTCCTGCTGATCCAGGTCCATGCGCGGCTGCCGCGGGTGCGCCATGCAGCAGGAGGCTGAGCGCCTCCGCTGGTTCAAGCGCCGCTCCCTGCTGCTGGGGGCAGGGACCTGCGGGCTGTTCGGCACGCTGGTCGGCCGGCTCTGGTACCTGCAGATGGCAGAAGGCCAGCGCTACCAGCTCCTGTCGGAATCCAACCGGGTCAGCGAGCGGCTGATCCTCCCGCCGCGCGGCCGGATCCTCGACCGTGGCGGCCGCCCGCTCGCGGACAATGCCGCGACCTACCGGGTGCGGGTGGTGCGCGAGCTGACCCCCGACCTGCCGGGCACGCTCGAGCGCCTGGGTGGGCTGCTGGGCCTCTCCCCGGAGCGGATCGCGGAGATCCTGGCCCAGGCCCAGGCCCGGCCGCGTTTCGTGCCGGTGGGCGTGCGCGAGGACCTGTCCTGGGAGGAGGTGGCGCGGATCGCGGTGCGCGCCCCGGAACTGCCCGGCATCATCCTGGATGCGGGCACGATCCGCCACTATCCCGAGGCTGCCACGCTGGCCCATGTGCTGGGCTATGTCGGCCCGGTGAGCGAGCCGGAGCTGAAGGGCGAGACCGACCCGCTCCTGCAGATGCCGGAGTTCCGGATCGGCAAGCAGGGGGTCGAGCGCACCTACGATCCGCTCCTGCGCGGCAAGGCCGGCCTGTCCCGGGTGGAGGTCAACGCGGTCGGCCGCGAGATGCGCGAGCTCGACCGCAGCGAGGGCACGCCCGGCCAGGACCTGGTCCTCTCGCTCGACCTCGACCTGCAGCGCTTCGCGATGAGTCGCCTGTCCGCCGAGACCGGCGCCGCGGCGGCCCTGCTGGACGTGCGCGATGGTGGTGTCCTGGCGCTGGCCTCGGTGCCGAGCTTCGATCCCAGCCTGTTCCAGAACGGCATCTCGCAGCGCAACTGGGCGAGCCTGCGCGACGACAAGCTGGCGCCTATGGTCAACAAGGCGTTCAAGGGTGAGTACCCGCCGGGCTCGACCTTCAAGATGATGACCGCGATCGCCGGGCTGGAGACCGGGGTGATCAAGCCGGACACCAGGATCCGCTGCACGGGCTCGATCTGGATGGGCAGCATCGAGTTCCACTGCTGGAAGAAGGGCGGCCATGGTGCCATCGACCTCGCCCAGTCCCTGGAGCGCTCCTGCGACTGCTACCATTACGAGGTGGCGCGCCGGCTCGGCATCGACCGGCTGGCCGAGTACGCGCGACGCTTCGGTCTGGGCGAGCGTACCGGGATCGACCTGCCAGGCGAGCGCCCAGGCGTGGTGCCCACCGTCGCCTGGAAGCGCGCCACGCTGGACCAGCCCTGGCATCGCGGCGAGACCCTGATCTCCGGGATCGGCCAGGGCAACGTGCTGGCCACGCCGTTGCAGCTCGCGGTGATGACCGCGCGGCTGTGCAACGGCGGCCTGAAGATCGCCCCTTGGCTGGTGCGCGGCGGCGAGCGCCACCTCGCCTGCTGCACCGCACTCGAGCCGGTGGGTGTGGCCAAGGAGCATCTGGACGTGGTGCTGGACGGCATGTTCCGGGTCGTGAACAGCCCGTCCGGCACCGCCCGCTCGGCTGCCTTGCACACGCCGGGTGTGCTGATGGCCGGCAAGACCGGCACTTCCCAGGTCCGACGGATCACCAAGGCCGACCGGCTGTCCGGCGCGTACAAGCGCAAGGACATCCCCTGGGAGCATCGCGACCATGCGCTATTCGTGGGCTACGCCCCCCATGAACGGCCGCGTTTTGCGGTGGCGGTGGTGGTCGAGCATGGCGGCGGCGGCTCCGCCGTGGCGGCACCGATCGCCCGCGACCTCCTGGACCGGGCCTTGCAGCTCGACGCGACCGTGGCCGTCTCGCCGCGTGCCGACGAACCGGCCTGAGGAGGGCTGAAGAATGGAGCTCCACCTCAAGGCACCCGCCCTTTCGCTGGCCGACAAGCTCTGGTCGATCAACTGGCTGCTGGTGGCGCTGCTCTGCCTGATCGGCGCAGTCGGCTATGCCGTGCTCTACTCGGCTGCCGGCGGCTCGTTCGAGCCCTGGGCGTTCCGCCATGCCGCGCGCCTGGCGGCTGGGCTCTGCCTCATGCTGCTGCTGGCCCTGGTCGACGTGCGGGTCTGGTTCAAGATCGCCTACCCGCTGTTTGCGTTGGGCGTGGCGCTGCTGGTCGCGGTGGATATCCTGGGCTTCGCCGCCAAGGGGGCGCAGCGCTGGATCGATCTGGGGCCGATCCAGCTCCAGCCCTCCGAAATCATGAAGATCGCGCTGATCCTGGTGCTGGCGCGCTGGTTCCACCCGGCCTGGCTGGACGACGTGCGCCGGCCCCTGTTCCTGGTCGCGCCGCTGCTGATGGTGGCGGTCCCGGTGGCACTCGTGATGGTGCAGCCCGACCTCGGCACCGCGATCACCCTGATCACGGTAGGCGGCACGCTGTTCTTCGCCGCCGGGGTGCGCTGGTGGAAGTTCGCGCTGGTGATCGTCTTGGTGCTGGCGGTGCTGCCGGTCGGCTGGGAGATGATGCACGACTACCAGCGCCAGCGCGTGCTCACCTTCCTCGACCCCGAGAACGATCCGCTGGGTGCTGGCTACCACATCATCCAGTCCAAGATCGCCCTTGGCTCGGGCGGCTTCTGGGGCAAGGGCTACCTGCATGGGACGCAGGCCCAGCTCAACTACCTGCCCGAGAAGCACACCGACTTCGCCTTCACCACGCTCGCCGAGGAAACCGGCTTCATCGGCGCCAGCGCGACGCTCGCTCTGTTCCTGGGCGTGGTGCTGATGGGCATCCATGCCGCCACGCGTGCGCGCAGCCAGTTCGCCCGGCTGGTGATCATCGGGCTCAGCATGAACTTCGCGGTCTATGCCGTGATCAACATCGCCATGGTGATGGGCTTGATCCCGGTGGTGGGCATCCCCTTGCCGATGATCAGCTATGGCGGGACGGTGATGCTCACCGTGCTGATGGGCTTCGGCATCCTTCTCTCGGCGGACGTACACCGGGAAACAGCGATCCAGCGCTTTCCCAGGAACTGACGCGGGCGCCGGAGCCCAGCTCCGACGCCCGTCCTTCCCAGCCCTCGTGCGGCATCTGCCTCAGCTGCTGCCTTCGGAGGTCGGCCCGTAGGTCATGTGGTCGCGGTTGTAGGCCGGATCGCAGGCCGCCAAGCCAAGCACCATCGCGGCGGCGAACAACCATGCCAACGTCTTGTTGATCATCACGAACGTCCTTCCAGCCCCATCCGAGGGCCACCAGGTTGAGCAGGCATGTCCTCCACCGCGGGCCGAGGCTGCGCCTTTGTGCAGGCGCCAGCAGCAGGTCCTTTTGGTGCGGCCTGTTCCTGCAGGAAGCGGTGGGACTCATGAGCCGATGGATACGGCGCCATCGACGCAGGGTGTCGCTCACCGTCGTCGGTCTGGTGACGTTCGTTCCGTCGTTCTTCCCCGGCCCGCATGCGGCAGGACCGGACGGTGCTACGACGGCCGTCGCCGGGACCGCCGTCGCCACCGGTTCTACGCCCGGCGCCCTGGCCTTGCCTGCTGACGAAACGTGCAGGCAATCCTGACGAATTGTCATGGAACCACGGACGGCGCCGAGCCTGTCCTTTACGTGATGATGGATGTTTCCTGGTCCACGACAGTTCTCGATGGCCCTTCAGCCGCTGCCGGTGCCACTGAGCCCGCCGATGTTCACTGCGATGTGCTGATCCTGCGCTATTCCTGTCGCTGACGATCCGGCCAGGGCACATCCCGGAACTCTGGCGTGATCGGCCCATTATGACAGCATCCAATCCCGGTGATGCTCACGGCTGACGAGGAAACCAAGTTGGAGCAGGCGCGGCGGCACGTGCGTGAGGCAGGCTCGCGCCTTGCTGAGCAGCAGGCGCGGATCGCCGAGATGGAGAGGGACGGCCACAAGGTCACCCGGTCGCGCGAGTTGCTCGCGACCATTGAGGAGTCGCTCCGCCTGATGCGGGACCATTCGAGATTGAGGAGCAGGAGGCACGGCAGACAGACGCTTCCTCCGGCACCTGATGCCGCCGCCGGTGAGCTGCGGGTGGCAGGCGCGGCTTAGGGAGTGAGCGAACCGGCCCCGCTGCCGCCAAAGCCGTCGAAGCCGCCGCTGGCGCTCCCCGCCGTGGGGCCGCCGACGCCGCCGCCGCCCACGCCCCCCGCTGTTGCGCCGCCGACCCCGGCACTACCTTCCTCGGCAGCGTTGAGCTCGCGCTGCTCCTCCGGGTCCAGCGAGCGTACCGGCCGGTCGGCACAAGCTGCCAGGCCCAGCAGCACGAGCGTCACCGCCGCTCCGGCCCGTCCCGTCGTCCCCATGCCGATTCTCCATCCAGTCTGGTGTGGCAACAATGGCGCCGGCCGGCCGCGGTTCCCGGCAGCGGCGAAACACCGTTCTCAAACGCACCGGGAACGCCTATTCCCTCCTTGTCCAAGGGGGGTCCCGGCGAGGGGCTGAGAGGTCATTGGCGCGGCGGTTGGCCGTGCAGCATGACGACCCTTCGAACCTGATCCAGTTCACACTGGCGAAGGGATGGGAGCGGCATGGCCATATCGACAGTTTCTTCACGTCCCGGTCCACTGCGCGCCACAGCGCCGGTGCCGGGACCCGAAGTGGCCCTGACCGTGCCCTGCCTGCGCTTCGACGGGCAGCCGCTCTTCCAGGATCTCCGCCTCACTTTGCCGGCTGGGCGCTGGACCTGCCTGCTCGGCCCGTCCGGCGTGGGCAAGACCACCCTCCTGCGCCTGATCGCGGGGCTGGAGCCAGGCGGGCTGGTGCAGGTGGCCGGCAAGGCCGGGCCGGCCGCCGTGGCGTTCATGGCCCAGCAGGACCTGCTGCTGCCCTGGCTCAGTGTGCGCGACAATGTCCTGCTCGGCCACCGCCTGCGCGGCATGCCGCGTGGGGAGCGCTCGGCACTGGCGGAGCAGGCGGATGGGCTCCTGGCGCGGGTGGGGCTGGCCGGCTATGCGCAGGCCCTGCCGGCCACCTTGTCCGGCGGAATGCGCCAGCGGGTGGCGCTGGCGCGCACTCTGATGGAGCAGCGGCCGATCGTCCTGATGGACGAGCCGTTCTCGGCCCTCGACGCCGTGACCCGCCATCGCCTGCAGGACCTGGCGGCCGAGCTGCTGGCAGGGCGCACCGTGCTGTTGGTGACCCACCATCCCCTGGAAGCGCTGCGCCTGGGCCACCTTGTCTGGGTGCTGGCCGGACGGCCGGTGCGGCTGGAGGGGCCGATCCGCCCGGACGGCTCGATCCCGCGTGATCCGGCGGAGCCGGCGCTGCTGCGGCTGCAGGCCCGGCTGATGGGCGAGCTGGTGGCCTCGGCAAGAGCCACGGAGCCGGCATGAGGGCGCTGCGTCCGCTCGGCACGGTGCTGGGTCTGCTGCTCTTCTGGCAGCTCGCCGTGTGGCTCACCGGGGTACCACCCTATATCCTGCCGGGTCCGCTGGCGGTGGGCCAGGCGCTGGTGGGACGCGCTAGTCTGCTCGCCGGCCATGCCGGAATCACGCTGACCGAGATCCTGCTGGGCTTCGTGCTCGGCAGCTTGGCCGGGGCGCTGGCCGCTCTCCTGCTGGTGGCATCGCGACGTGCCAGGCGCTGGCTGATGCCGGTCCTGGTGATGAGCCAGGCCCTGCCGGTGTTCGCCCTGGCCCCGCTGCTGGTGCTCTGGCTGGGCTTCGGGCTCGGGTCCAAGATCACGATGGCCGTGCTGATCATCTTCTTCCCCGTGACGCTCACCTTCTTCGACGGGCTCAGGCGCACCGAGACGGGCTGGCTGGAGCTGGCTCGGGTCATGGGTGCCGGGCCCGGCGCGATGCTCTGGCAGATCCGCCTGCCTGCCTCGCTTCCGGCATTGGGCTCCGGCCTGCGCGTGGCCGCCGCGGTGGCGCCGATCGGGGCGGTGGTCGGCGAATGGGTCGGCTCGTCCGGCGGCCTGGGCTTTCTGATGCTGCACGCTAATGCCCGCATGCAGGTCGACCTGATGTTCGCCGCCCTGGCGATCCTGGCGGTCATGGCGATCGGGCTGTGGTGGACGGTCGACCGGGTCATGGCGACGGTGGTCCGCTGGCAGCCCGACACCTACCAGAACCCCCGCTGAGACGAAGGAGGCCCCCTTGCTGCGCATCCCGATCCTGGTCCTGGCCATCCTGCTGGCAGCGCTGCCAGCATACGCGGCGGACAGGCTCACCGTGCTCCTGGACTGGTACGTCAACCCGGACCACGGGCCGCTGGTGATCGCCAAGGAACAGGGCTTCTTCGCCGGGGAGGATCTGGAGGTCGAGCTGATCGCACCGGCCGATCCGAACGATCCGCCCAAGCTGGTGGCGGCCAAGCAGGCCGACATCGCGGTGTCCTACCAGCCGCAGCTCCACCTGCAGGTGGCGGCCGGCCTGCCGCTGGCCCGGTTCGGCACGCTGATCGACAGCCCGCTCAACTCGCTGGTGGTGCTGGCCGACGGCCCGATCCGGTCAGTGGCCGACCTGAAGGGCAGGCGGGTCGGCTTCTCGGTGGCGGGCTTCGAGGATGCCGTGCTGGGCACCATGCTGGCCAGGCATGGCCTTGCTGCCGACGATGTCGAGCTGGTCAACGTCAACTTCTCGCTCTCGCCCTCCCTGATCAGCGGCCAGGTCGACGCGGTGATCGGCGCCTTCCGCAATGTCGAGATCCCGCAGATGGCGCTGCTGGGCCATGAGGGCCGCGGCTTCTATCCCGAAGAGGAGGGCGTGCCGCCCTATGACGAGCTGATCTACGTGACGCACCGGGATGGGCTGGAGCGGCCGGAGCTGGTGCGCTTCCTCCGCGCCGTGGAGGCGGCGACCTACTGGATCCTGAACCATCCCGAGGAAGCCTGGGACGTGTATCGCGGGTCCGACCCGCTGCTGGACGACGAGCCGAACCGGGTGGCCTGGGAAGCGAGCGTGCGACGGTTCGCCCACAGCCCGGCCGCCCTCGACCATGGCCGCTACCAGCGCTTTGCCGCCTTCCTCCAGGAACATGGCCTGCTGAGCGAGACGGTGCCGCTAGGCAGCTACGCCGTGGACCTGTCGGCCGGGCGCTGAGGCTCTGAGGACCTGGTGCCCGGTTCAGACCAGCCAGGGTTCCAGGCGCTCGGCCGTGGCAGGGTGCAGCGTCTCTGCCAGCAGCCGGGCCTCGCCCTCGACCAACTCGTCGGCCAGCGCCGTCTCGCCCGCCAGGCGGATACCGGGTTCGGCGCCGAACTGGTCGGCGATCAGCAGTTCCGCAGCGAGCTGCAGGCGCAGCGTCCGGCTGGCTTCCAGGCCGAGTCGGCCAGGCTGCCGCCCCCGGCCAGCTTCTCCTCGGTCAGGTCCGCCGTCAGGAGCACCAGCCGCGCATGGGCATCGCCTCCGGCCGCTTGAGCAACCGGCCCAGCCCCCGCTCCACCTGCTGCCGGGCCCGCTCTTGCCGGTTCGCCACCGCGAGGTCGCCTGGCTGGCCCGGTGGGCGCGGTGCCAAGACGAAGCTGGCGGTGGCGACGCGCAGCCGGAGCGGGGCAAGTGCCGGTGGTGCCACCATCTTGGACGATGGTGTCGCGCAGCCGGCCGTCAGCCCCAGCGGGATCAGCCGCAGGCCGCGCCGCTGCACGATGTCCGTCAGGCTGCCCCTGTCAGGCCGCTCAGTGCCGGACGCCGGTCTCGATCGCATCGACCTCTTCGGCCTGGAAGCGGTAGGTGCGGCTGCAGAACTGGCAGGTGGCGCTGATCGAACGGTCCGGCTGGCGCATCTCCTCCACCTCCTCAGCGGAGAAGCCGCGCAGGATCGCGGCGAACCGCTCGGCACTGCACCGGCAGCCATGGGCCAGGGCCAGGGTCGGGTACACGCGCACCTCCTCCTCGTGGAACAGGCGGTGCAGCACCGTGTCGACGTCCGGCTCGGGTCCCAGCAGCTCCTCGGGCGTGACCGTGCCGAGCAGGACCATGGCGCGGCGCCAGTCATCCTCGTCGTCGTTGCGCAGGGCTACCTTGCCACCGATTTCCGGCAGGGCCTGGACGACGATCCCGCCACCCGTCCAGCTCCCGCTCTCCCGGCTCACGGCAAAGCGCATGCCGGTGCGGATCTGCTGCGAGCGCTGGAAATAGGTCAGCATGCAGTCGGTCAGGGTGGCCCCTTCCAGCTCCACGATGCCCTGCTGGGTCTCGCCGCCCACCGCCGACTGGTCGAGAGTCACGGCGAGCACGCCCTTGCCGCACAGCTCGCCGATCGTGGCTGCCTGCGGCGGAACCCCCTCGCCGAAGGCAGCATAGCCACGCAGGATGCCGGCATTGGTGCAGTCGGCCACCATCATGGTGACCGGACCCTCGCCGCGCACCTGCAGGCTGAAGCTGCCGTCGAACTTCAATTCGCCGGCAAGGGCGGCTGCCAGCATGACGAGTTCGCCCAGCGCCCTTGCCACCGGCTCCGGGTAGTCGTGCCGCTCCAATATCTCGTCGAGCGCCGGCCCCAGACGCACGGACCGGCCGCGAAGGCCGGTCCGGTCGAGTTGAAAGGGGCGGCTGGTATCGATCGGCACCGAGTTGGTGCTGCTCACGCGCGCGTTCCTTCTACGCACCAAGCGAGGATCGCCTTTTGCGCATGCAGGCGGTTCTCGGCCTCGTCGAACACGACCGAGCGCGGCCCGTCGATCACCTCTGTAGTGACCTCCTCGCCACGATGCGCCGGCAGGCAATGGAGGAAGATCGCCCCTTGGTTGGCTGCATCCAGCAGACGGTCGTCCACGCGATAGGGCTCGAGCTGGCGATGCCGCTCCTCGGCATCGGCCTGGCCCATCGACACCCAGGTGTCGGCGACGACGGCGTCCGCATCCGTCACCGCCTCATATGGGTCGCGCAGCACCCGAATGCGACCCTGGTGCTGCTCGGCCCAGCGGACCACCTCGGGCGCCGGTTCCAGCCCAGCGGGGCAGGCCAGGTCCAGGCGGAAGTCGAAGCGCACGGCTGCGTGGATGAAGGAATGGGCGACGTTGTTGCCGTCCCCGGTCCAGGCGATCTTCTTGCCCTTGATCGGTCCTTTATGCTCCTCGAAGGTGAGCACGTCGGCCATGATCTGGCAGGGATGGCTGTGGTCGGTGAGCCCGTTGATCACCGGCACGGTCGCATGGTGCGCCAGCTCCAGCAGCTTCTCGTGCGCATCGGTGCGGATCATGATCGCGTCGACATAGCGCGAGAGCACCTTGGCGGTGTCGGCCACGCTCTCGCCGCGGCCCAGCTGCATCTCCCTGGACGACAGCACCACCGGATGGCCGCCTAGCTGGCGGACCGCGACCTCGAAGGAGACGCGGGTGCGGGTGGACGGCTTCTCGAAGATCATCGCGAGCGAGCGGCCGGCCATCGGCAGGCCGAGGTCGCGCCCGCCCTTCATCTGGGCGGCGCGGTCCAGGATCCCCCGGAGCGTCCCGCCATCGACGGCACTCAGGTCGAGGAAGTGCCGGGGGGTCATGCCGAGAACTCCGCGCAGGTCCGGTCGAGCATCGCCAGCGCCTGGTCGATCTCGTCTGGGGTGATGGTCATGGGCGGCAGGAGCCGGACGACATTGTCCGCCGCAGCCACGGTCAGCAGGCCGTGCTCGCGACCCTTGGCGACGAACGCGGCATTATCCCCGGCCAGCTTCAGGCCACGGATCAGACCGCGTCCGCGAATCTCCTCGACCAGGGCCGGGTGGCGGGCCTTGAGCGCCCCAAGCCCGGCTGCCAGCCGTTCGCCCAGCACCACCACCTGATCGAGGAAGCCGGGTGCCAGGATCTCGTCCAGCACGGCGTTCGCCACCGCGCAGGCCAGCGGGTTGCCGCCGAAGGTCGAGCCATGCGTGCCGGCGGTCATGCCGCTGGCGGCCCGGCCGGTGAGCAGGCACGCCCCCACCGGGAAGCCGCCGCCCAGGCCCTTGGCGATGCCCATGATGTCCGGTGCTGGAGCCTCCAGCGCCTCGTAGCCGAACAGCCGGCCGGTCCGGCCGATGCCGCACTGGACCTCGTCATAGACCAGGAGCAGGCCGTGCTCGTCGCACAAACGCCGGATCTCCTGCAGGAAGCCCGCAGGTGCCGGCCGGATGCCGCCCTCGCCCTGGATCGGCTCCAGCATGATGGCGCCGGTCTGCTCGCCGATCACGGCCTCCAGCGCTCCGAGATCGCCGAACGGCACATGGTCGAAGCCGTCCAGGAGCGGGGCGAACCCTTCGGTCATGCGCGGCGAGCCGGCTGCCGAGATCGTCGCCATGGTGCGGCCGTGGAAGGCGCCCTCGAAGGTAACGATCCGGTTGCGCTCGGGCCGGCCGTTCGCGAACTGGTAGCGCCGCGCGGCCTTGATGCAGGCCTCCATCGCTTCCGCACCGGAATTGCAGACGAACACCGTCTCGGCGAAGGACGCGCCGACCAGCCGGTCCGCCAGCCGCTCCAGTTCCGGGATCCGGTAGATGTTGGAGACGTGCCAGAGCTTGGCAGCCTGGTCCTGCAGCGCCTTGACCAGATGCGGGTGGCCATGGCCCAGGCCGGTCACCGCGATGCCGCTGCCGAAATCGAGGAATCGTCGGCCGTCGGTCGCCACCAGCCAGGCGCCCTCGCCGCGCTCGAAGGCGAGGTCGCTGCGCTTGTAGACGGGAAGCAGGGAAGGAACGACGGCGTTCTGCATGCTCGTTTCGCTTGGGAACGTGAGATCGGGCTCACTTTGGGGAAAGCGGGTTCAATGGGGGTGAGCACGGAGTCTGTCAACGACCGGCCCATGGCAGGTGCCCACGATCGAGGCCCACGGTCGCCCGGACGAGAGGTGACAGGAATCACTGCCGTACCCGGTGCGCCCCACCCAACATCCGGAAATGACGCCGCCATCAGGACGGCCGCTCATGTTCCGTTCCGCCACCACCGTCCTGCTGGTCTGCGCGCCGGCAATGGCCAGCACGATGAACGCGGGGCAGTTCGCAAATACGCGCACGGTGCTGCAGGATAGCCCGCATGCGCACCAGGGCGATCGACGAATGCAGCGCCAAGCAGACCCTCCGGCCGGAGGGTGACCGCGCGATGATCGGCGCGGTGCGCAAGGTGGATGCCCAGGCGGCCCCGCCCGACTGATTCGGGCGGTGAGCGACATCTGAGCCGTGGCTGTCCCGGCCGGTTTCCCGATTGCCTGTTCTGCTCGAGAGGAGCGCCCCCAAGTTGCGTGCCTTCAACGACATACGCCGTCTGGATGCGGCCGATGCCTGTGCCGCCACGTCCGCGGCCACATTACCATCGACCCATAACACCAGCGCACCGAGACGTGCCGGGATGACGCTGCCCTACAGAGCGCCCAGGCGGCCTGCCAGACACGGCGATGACCAGACGCACGGCTCGAGTTGAGCCTGCGAAAGCTCAACCGGCCGATGCATTCCCGGCAGCGGCACCGCTCAGTGCCTTGCTGATGGACGGTGCCACCGCCGCGCGCAACTCGATCGCTCGCATGATCGCCATATGAGGCAGGAAGCGGCCATGGCGGAAGATCGCCTGTCGGATCAGGATCTTGTCGTTCGCCTGTTGTGGACTGCCGATGAAGTCGCCGCCGGATGTTAACCTTCCAGCAATCAGGATGAGCCATCATGGACAGGTGCTCAGGAGAATGAGATGCCCTGCAGGGTGGTTCCAGTGGTTGGACTAGGTGTTGGTCCCACGATGTAGTGGGACCATCGGCCATCATGCGGCAAGGGATGCGCTATGGGCCGGGTTCTTCACGGCAGCGCCCGCACGACAAAAGGTGGTCCGTCATGCGATCTAGCTACACCCAAGAGAGCGTGAGAGCGCTGGCCAGGTGCTATGGCGTCAGCCTGACCACCATCCAGAACTGGCGCCAGCGAACGATGACCGCGGACGCGCCCATGGGGCCGCAGGAGGTTCGCTCGATGGTGCTGACGTCCGAAGAAGAGGCGATCATCGTCGCGTTTCGCCGGCACACGCTCCTGCCGCTGGACGACTGCCTCCATGGCTTGCAGCCGACCATCCCGCACCTGACCCGTGCGTCCCTGCACCGCTGCCTGGCAGGACCTCCCTCCCAGGGGATCGGGCTGAAGCCCAATGGGATCAGCTGATTGCCGGAGATCGAAGCGGCAAACCCGCCGAGCAGCGCTTTGTCAGCTACCCGCTCGGCTATGTCCACCTCGACATCGCCGAGATGCAGACCGAGGAGGCAAGCTGGGCCTGTTCGTGGCGATCAGCCGTCGGCTGACGGCTGAGCCGATCTTTCGAGCAGACCGGGCCAGCAGGCGCGGCAGGCGACCGCACCAGCGAGGTCACCTTCGTCTAGCTCGTGGAGAGCGCCGGCAAGATGGAGGCTGCCCGGTTCCTGCGCGCGCTGATCCTGGCCGGGCCTTGCGAGGTCCACACGGTGCCGGCCGACCACGCTGTCCAGTTCACGCCGCGCAAGCAGGACATCCGGGACGTCCGGCACATCACGATCTGGGTGCGGCACATGATCTGGCGTCGCAAGCCAAGGGTCGTCTCGTCCGGGACCTCCGGCAGAGAGCCACTGGCGCAGAGCTGCGCCAGGACCGTCGCGTCGATCCTGTCGGCCTTGATGCGCGCCTCGGCGATCAGCCGTACCTGGCGCGGGTTGACGATCACCCCCCGGCCCATGTGCGGCCGGATCACCTCCGCCACCGCCCTCGCGGTGCCGGTCGCCGCGACCACGACATGGCCGGCACGGGTCAG
The DNA here is from genome assembly GCF_035556675.1 of Geminicoccus sp. GTDB lineage: Bacteria > Pseudomonadota > Alphaproteobacteria > Geminicoccales > Geminicoccaceae > Geminicoccus. The sequence goes on from NZ_DATMFZ010000379.1 coordinate 21,390, forward strand.
GTTCTGCGCGAACGCCACCCCATGAGCATGGGTCATGCCGATCCGGCCAAGCCGCCGGGCCATGCCGCGCTCCCAGCGCATCCGGCCTGCCCGCACTTGCGTGCTCCCGGTGCCCCACATCCCGGATGGGCTCACCATAGCGCTGATCCGGAGATCAGCGGGACCGCAGGGCACCGAAGCCATCATACCGGATAATGGCCAAGTCGAGCGGCTCAACCGCACGCTGAAGGATGTGACGGTCAAGCGGTTCCACTACGAAAGCCACGATCAGTTCCGTCAGCACCTCACCGACTTCGTCGCCGCATATAAACTTCGCCCATCGGCTCAAGGCCCTACGAGGCCATCTGCAATGCCTGGAAGGAAGGACTCTTCAGGTTCACCCATGACCTGCACCACCGAACCCGGGACCGAACAGCTAGCGGCCACTCACAGGTACCGCTTCCACAGGCTTGGTCGCCTGCAGCGCCCGCAGTGCCTGGCCCAGGAGCTGGTCGAACTCCGGCAGGTCGTAGAGCGAGACGTGATCCGCCTGCGACACGGTGGCAACCAGCACCGGCCGGGCGAGTAGTGCCACCAGTGCCGCCGTTCTGGCTGGCGGAACGATTCGGTCGCGGCCGGCAGCGATGACTGCGACCGGCACGTCCTTGTCGACGAGCGCCAGGTCACTGCGGAACGGGTGACGCAGCAGCTGGCCGACTGGGGCGAAGAAATAGCGCTGCCGGGCGACGGCCTCCACCGAGTCGAACGGTGTGATCAGGATCGCCCCGTCCACGAGGCCATGACCGGCCAGCTGCGCTGCCACGCCGCTGCCGATGCTGTAGCCGATGGCGAACATCCTGGGCGGCTCCGACGCCGCATCCAGCCCGATCAGGCGCTGCGCCTGCGCACGCAGCAAGAGCGCATCGGCCACCAGGGCCGCTTCGGATGGCGTGCCCTCGGAAGGTGCGTAGCCCCGATAGTGGAACGCCAGGAGATTGACGTCCGGCAGCCGCTCGGCGGTGAAGATCAGGCAGTCTTCGGCATTCCAGGCATTGCCGGTGAACAGGAGTGCGATGTCCCGGCTGCCATCTCGACGCAAGGCGTGGCCCACCAGCCGGTGACCATCCGCGGTCACGAGATCGTGCCGCACCGTACCCTCGGGCAAGGGCAGCATGCCGCGCCTGGTGGCACCATGCGGGAACAGAAGCCCATCCTGGGCCAGGTAGAGGCTGCCGACGATCGCGACATACAGCGCCAGGATCAGGGCCAACCAAGGCAACATCATTCCCGTCCAGATCCAGTTCTTCCGCTCGACCTGCTGACTCGCAGTCGGAGGCCGCCGACGCAGGTGCCGGGACGGCTGGATTGTGCGAAGATCATGACAGCTTCACGACAGCGGCGCGTCATTTCTCGTCAACCGGAATCGACCCGGCCGGAGGTCCCGAAGGTGCCTCCGGCTTGCCGCACCGCCAGGGGAGAACCCGCCTGAAGCCAGGCCTGTGGCGAGTTTGTCTTCAAGCCGTCGGACATGCTCCACATCCGAATCCCTAAGGTCATCCACGCATCGGTGGACAACTCGGCTGCCTGACCACCGCTGTCGCGCATCGGCCACGCCACAAGCCTCAATCCGGTGCATTGCCTGTGGACGTTCTTGTCTTGTTCTTGGGTTTGAAAAGAGTTGGACAGCTTGTGGTAGAACAACTTTACCACATTATGCCGTAACGAGAGCAATACGCATCATGCATGCCTAGCCTGTCATTCATGTGGTAGAAGTCTTATGACATACAGATGTCTTTGATCAGCCCCTGCTGCGCCCACAGGGTTCTGAAACGATCATGAGTAGATCCAAGCAGAGAGCAGTGCCTGTCGCGCCGGGCGTTGGGAAAGGCATGCTTCCGATCGAGCGGCGCATCTTCCTACGTCCAACGGAGCCGAAACCGTCACCGCGACCGAATTCATCGCCACGGTCCTGGCCGATGCAGAGGCACGCACGGCTCGGCCGCAGCCCCAGGCGAGTCGCGAACGGCGGCGGCTTTCCGGAGAACGGGCAGGTTTCGCTGCTCGTCGCCAGCAGCATCAATCTCGCCGTCCAGATCATTGTGCCGATGGGCGAACGGTCCCCAGGCCAAAGCCCGCATCCGCATGTCTCTCGTTCCGGGGGGACCCGACAGGGGCAGACCGCCGGAGGATATACCGGTTACAGCCGTAGGCAGCCACGGCCGGCATGGGCGACGGCGCGCTCGATGGCGTGGGCCAGGCGTGGATGATCGCTTCTCAATCCATCGAGTTCTTCCGGCGTGATGCCGGACAGTTCCGCCTGGACCGCACACAGGCGCAGCCGGGCTTCATCGTCGGTACCGTCCAGCGCCAGCACAGCCTGCCAGGCCGCAGCGGCGGTTTGCCATTTGCCGGCGCGCTCGGCGAAGATTGCGTGATCGCGCCAGGCGATCCGGTCGGCCGGCCATTGCCGCACGTGCTCGGACAGTTCGGTCACCGCCCGGCTGAAGTCGCCGAGTGCGGCCAGCGCCTGGGCGAGTTCGATCCGTGCCCGGGGATGATCCGGCGAGAGTTCGAGCAGTTCCTCCAGCGCCCGGCAGGCACCCGCCGCGTCGCCGATCCGGCGCAGCAGCACCGCGCGGTTGTAGCGTGCTCTGACCCTGGTACTGACATTGCCCTGACCCAGTGCGACCGCACGGTCCGCCGCCTCCTGGGCCAGCGGATGCTCTCCTGCTTCGAACAGCGCCACCGCCAGCAGGCACAACAGATCCGGATCGCTCGGCCGCAGCCGGACCGCGGCCCGGGCTGCCTCGAGGGCGGTCCGATGCTCACCTGCGGCCAGCGCAGCCTGTGCGGCACCGGCATGTCGCGCGGCCCGGTCCACTGCGCTCACATGCTCCTCCCTTCCCGCGAGCCGCGGGGCAGGCCCGCCAGATGCACCGGCGGCCATGGCCAACTACAACAACCTCGCCAGATCCTGCAGCACTCGTCGTCGCTGGCATATAGGGCCCCACGACGCCCACCCGGACGGGGGAAGCTTCTCATGGTCAAGAGCAAGGAGCCTCCGCTCCGCCACCCCTGCCAGATCTGTGGCCGGGTTCTGCCGCGACGGGAGCTCACGCCGCTCCCGCTGGTGCGCGAGCAGGTAATCGCCCTGATGCAGGCCGAGCATCCTGGCATCGATCAGGCCGGCTTCGTCTGCCGCACCGACCTCGACCACTATCGCGCGGCGCATGTCCGCCGGCTCATTCAGGAGCAGGTCGGCGAGACCGCACAGTTCGACGAGCTGATGCTGGACCGCCTGAGCCGGCGCGCTCTCATCGCAGAGCCGGTCGACGCCGAGATCGATCGCAACGTCAGCTTCGGCCAACGCCTGGCGGACCGGGTAGCATCGTTCGGCGGCAGCTGGTTCTTCATCGGGATGTTCGCCCTGCTCCTGGTCTTGTGGATGGCGCTGAACAGCTATCTGCTGCGCCAGGCAGCGTTCGACCCCTATCCCTACATCCTGCTGAACCTGATCCTGTCCTGCCTGGCCGCGATCCAGGCCCCGGTAATCATGATGAGCCAGAACCGGCAGGAAGCCCGGGACCGCAAGCGCGCCGAGAATGACTACCTGGTCAACCTCAAGGCCGAGCTCGAGGTCCGTCTCCTGCACGACAAGCTCGATCACCTGCTCCATCACCAGTGGGAACGACTCATGGAGATCCAGGACATCCAGATCGAGATCATGCGCGCGCGCCAGGATCGTTCCGACAAGGCATGAAGCCGACGCAGGGACGTGCCCTCCCCTGGGCGTTCAGTCGTCGGTCGCCTCGATGCTGGCGATCAGCCATACCCAGCGCGCGTGCCGGTCGGGCGAGGCCAGCTCCGGGTATTCCAGCAGCGGGTAGACGATCCGGGTCGGCCCCTTGTGGCGGTGGCCCAGCGGCCGGCCATCGGCGCGTGTCGCCAGGACGACCGGATAGTCCCGCCAATCCTCACGCGGAATCTCCGGCGCGTGGCCGTCACGCGAGCGCACCAGGATGCGCGCTGCGTCCTGCAGCCCGACATAGGCCAGGACGTCGCGCAGCAGTGGCCCTTCCAGGACGATCTGCCCTTCTTCCCAAGGCGAGACGGTCCGCACGCGCCAGGTGCCGAGCGCTTCCAGTTCGACCACGGTCAGCATCCGCTCCTGACCGTCGGCCAGGCGGACGATCACGCCCGGCAGGCGCTCGGGCGCCAGCGGCAGTCGGACCGGCACGACGTTTCTGGCAGCCGTCACATCGGTCGGCAGCAGCAGGGCCAGCATCATGCCGAACAGCATCAGGCGGCTGTACCAAACACCGAACCGAACTGAGCATGTCGACATGCGGCCAACCCCGACTGCCGGTCGGCACCTGCCGCCGGCACTCGTTTGTCTAGCAGCTGTTCATGAATAAATCGTTATGAAATTGTCGTGCTGCCCATGCGCCGGAGGCGGACATGATCACGCAGCTCCAGCCAGCCGTAGAGGAGCTGGGCGGCGAGTGGCCCGAACACCCCGCCCGCCCAGGGCCGGCCGAAACGGGCAAGCAGGTCGATACGCCGGTCACCTTCCAGGAGTGCCGCCGCGAGCAACTCGCCCACCGCGGTGGTGGTACCGAGCCCGTGGCCGCAGAACCCGGTGGCCAGCCAGAGGTTCGGGCCGAGGGGCGTGGCCAGTGGCATGCGGTGGCGCGTAAAGCCCATCCGCCCGGACCAGACGCGCTCGGCTGCCACGCTGCCCAGCTGGGGGAAGATCCAGCGGAGATCCGCCAGCATGGCTGCCTCCAGGCCGCGCGGCGCGTCAGTCAGCCCGATCTTGCCGCCCCACAGTAGCCGCCCGTCCGGCAGCGGCCGCCAGTAGCCCATGGCGAACCGGTCGTCGAACACCGCATAGGGTGCCCGGATCGCCTCCTCGAGGCGCCGGCCCAGAGGTTCCGTCACCAGGGCATAGGTCATGACCGGCAGGAGCGCCCAGGCGGCGCGGCCGTCCGGATCCTGTCCGTAGACGGAGGTCGCGAGCACCACCTGGCGGGCGCGCACCCGGCCCTGGGCCGTGACCAAGCGGATGCCCCCCGGCTCGGGCACAAGCGCATGCACGGGACTGTGCTCGAACAGCCGCCCGCCACCGGCGAGAACGGCACGGGCATAGCCGCGGGTCAGCGCCAGCGGGTCCAGATGCACCGAGCATGGGTCCAGCACGCCGCCGCGATAGACGGAGGTGCGGTACAGTTCCTTCAGTTTCGCCCGGTCGAGATGCTCGAACGGAACCCCGTGCCGGCGGGCCAGCAGGTCGGCCCGCCGGCGCAGCTCGTCCTCGCCGGCGAAGAAGCTCGCTTCGACGATGCCGGGCGTCACCTCGGTGCGGATGGCATGCCGCGCCACCCGCGCCTTCACCAGGGCTACGGCGTCCTTCGCCGCTTCGAACAGGACGGCGGCATCGGTGCTGCCCAAGGCTGCCTCGACCCGCTCGTCGTCCGCTGCCCAGCCGAGCTGCAGGAAGCCGCCATTGCGCCCGGACGCACCATCGCCCACCTGCGCCGCCTCCAGCACGACCGGCTTGGCCCCGCGCTCGACCAACGACAAGGCGACCGCCAGTCCCGCCAGGCCGCCGCCCACTACTGCAATGTCCGTATCCTGATCGCCTTCCAGAGCAGCAGCGCCGATCGGCGGCTCCGAATCCGGCAGCTCGTAATAGATCGGGATGCTGCACGCGCACGACACTTCTGCCCTGCTCCTCTTGCTGGACCCTGGAGGCAATTGTGCTATGTCGCGGTTGCGTGCACAGCTGGCAACCACGTCTGGCTGACGGAGACGCCGCGTGCGCCTGATCTGCTACACGCTCCACGGCCATAAGCCGCTGATCCGCCCGGCACCGGTGGAGCGCGACTGGATGGACCGCTCGCCGGAGGCATTCGCCTACCGCTGCCTGCCGCTCGACATCGCCAATGCCCATGGCTGGGAGGTGCTCTGCCCGGCAGGCTTCGAGGCCAGCTGGGACGGCGAGACGGCGGCGGATGCCATCACCGTCGCCTCCGACGCCCCGCCGCACCTCCTGCCCGTCAGCCATTTCGGCAGCGGCGTCCTCACTTTCCACCTCCACGGCCTGTTCCGCACGGAGCCGGCAGTCCAGCTCTGGGTGGCCGGTTCGCCCAACCGGATCAAGGACGGGATCCAGCCGCTGGCAGCGGTCGTGGAGACTGACTGGGCACCCTACACCTTCACCATGAACTGGCGCTTCACCCGACCCGGCCGGGTGCGGTTCGACCAGGGCGAGCCATTCTGCTTCTTCTTCCCGCTTCGCCTCGACCTGATCGAGCAGGTCCGCCCGGTCTTCATGCCGATCGAGCAGGATGCGGCGACCGCTGCGGCCTACCGGACATGGGTGGTGGCGCGCAACGGGTTCAACAAGGCGCTGCATGAGGAAGGCTCGGCGGCGCGGACGGAGAAGTGGCAGAAGGGCTATTTTCGCGGCCGGATGCCGGACGGGGCGGCAGGCGGACCCGGCCATCGCACCCGCCTGCGCTTGGCACCGTTCCGGGATTCGCCGGAAGCAGGCGGGGCGCCGGACGCACCCGGTCAGGCGGACCAGCCAGGGCGAGGTCCCGCTGGAGGATAGGCGACCTGCGCAAGCCGGATGCAGCGTGGCTGTCGCTCTGGTAGAATTAGCTTCAGCACGATAGCGGGCAGCGAGCGGGCGATGGGCGGCGGGCGCGTCGGAAGGGATGGGAGCAGGTGGCGGAGAGCGGCAGCACTGACCGTAGGTCTCCTCTGGCTGCTGCCGACATCTTTGGCGGCACAGCCGATCGAGCGGGCGATCGCGGCGCCGTCGGGCGGCAGCGTGGCAGCCATCGCACTTCCGGCTGCAGTCGATCCTGCCGTCCGCCTGCTCCGCGCGACCCTGGCCGCAGCGGAGAGCGGTGCCGGCGACCCCAGCCTGCGCCCGCTCCTGCCCTTCTACCGGGCACGTGGTGAAGCACCTGCCTTCATCGGTGACCCGGGTGGCACCGCGCGCGGCCGCACCATCCTGGCCACGCTCCAGCAAGCGGACCTGGAAGGGCTGGAGCCGGCGGCCTACGAGGTCGAGCTATTGGCAGCACTCCTGCCTGCGGCCAGCGCAGGGGAGCCTGCCGCCCAGGTCGAGTTCGAACTGCGGCTGGCCCGGGCACTGGCGCACTATGCGCTGGATGTGTCGACCGGCCGGGTCGGGCCAGAGCAGGAGCAGGATGGCGATCCCCGCCCTGTCGACTCTGCACGGCCGGCACAGCTGCTGGCCGAGGCCGCGAGCGCCGATGACCTATCCGGCTGGCTGGCGGGCCTGCCACCGCCTGGGCCGCCTTATGCCCGCCTGCGCAGCGCACTGGCACAATGGCGGGCGAAGCTGGACCAGCCCGCCTGGACCAGGGTGCCGGATGGCCGGCGGCTGACGGTCGGCCTCGCGGGCCCGGAGATCGTGGCACTGCGCCTGCGTCTCGTGGAAGAGGGACTGCTGGCGCCACCCGCCGTGCCCGGCCAGCACTCCGCCCTGTTCGACCACGATCTGCTCGGCCCGGTGCAGGCCTTCCAGGCCCGCTATGGCCTCGATCCGGACGGCGTGGTCGGTGAGCGTACCCTGCGCGCCCTCAATGCCAGCGTTGCCGACCGGGTCGACCAGATCCGGGCCAACATGGAGCGGCGTCGCTGGCTGCCCCGAGAACTCGGCCGGCGCCACGTGCTCGTCAACCTCGCCGACTTCACCTTGAAGGTCGTGATGGAGGAGCGGACGGTCCACACCAGCCGCGTGGTGGTGGGTGCGCCATTCACCGCCACGCCCGCCATGTCGCACCGGATTAGTCACCTCGTGCTCAATCCCTACTGGAGCGTGCCGCGCTCGATCATGGTGCGGGAGATGTTGCCGCAGCTCCAGCGCGACCCGGGCTGGCTGGCCAGGGAGCGGCTGCGCCTATTCGCCGACGCGGGATCAGGTGCCGTGGAAGTGGACGCACATGGCATCGACTGGTCGGGCGTGACGGCCCGCAACTGGCGCTGGCGGATTCGGCAGGATGCCGGCCCCGGCAATGCGCTGGGCGTCATCAAGTTCCTGTTTCCCAACAAGGACGACGTGTACCTGCACGACACGCCGAGCAAGCACCTGTTCCGGCGCAGCGTACGCGCGTTCAGCCATGGCTGCATCCGCGTCGAGGACCCGCTGGCGCTCGCCGACGTGCTGGCGCGGGACCAGGGCTGGCCGCGCCCGCGACTGGAAGCTGCGATCGCGACCGGACGGCCGGAGCAGTTCGTCCGGCTGGCGGAACCGGTGCCAATCCACCTGGCCTATCTCACCGCCTGGGTCGGCAAGGATGGCCGGCTCGTCCTCCTGGACGACGTCTACGGGCGGGACAGACGCCTGCGGGCGGCATTGGGGCTAACGGACAGCTGAGCAACGTCCTACCCATCCGATCCACGGAGTTCGGTACATCATTCACATTTGGCCGCCGCACCACATTGCCACGGGCATCGACTGGCGACATTCTTGACCTCCGCCAGCACTCTGCCCACTGAGACGAGGGCTGGTTGCAGCATGGCGCCAGGAGCCAGGATGAACGCGAGCCGGCGACTTCGGCGCTTCATTGGAACCGCGCTGGGCAGACGGGTGTCCCGCCGCCCCGTCTTCGCGGGCTTCGTCCCGCATGGCAGGCCACGCGGATGACTCCCGCGGCACCGCCCGGGCCGGACGGCCGGGAACTGCTGCATTACCGCCTGCCGGCATCGCTCGAGGCGCTGGGGGAGGTATTGGTCCAGGTAGAGGCCAGCCTCGTCTCGGCCAGTCTGCCGCTCGAGTTGGCCCTGCAGATGATGTTGGTTCTGGACGAGACCGTGAGCAATCTCGCCAGCCATGCCACGGAAGCAGCGGGTCGCGAAGTCTGGGTAGACATCTCGATCCTGCGGCATCCAGACCGGATCGAGGTGGTCATCTTGGACGACGGTCCACCGTTCGATCCGAGCGCGGCCTCGCTGCCCAATCTGTCCGACACGCTCGAGGAGCGCGACGTGGGCGGCCTCGGTCTGTTGATCGTACGCAACGTAATGGACGAAGTGCACTATGACCGCCTGGACGGTCATAACCGGCTCCGGCTGGACAAGCGGCTGCCGCCGGAAGGCTAGCCCTGAACTTCCGTTTCCGGCCGATCGTCGCCCGGCGCGGTTTCCTGGTGCCAGCTCCCTGCCTCGTCCTGATACTCGATCGCCTCGGTATCGCCGGCCTGCGACTGCCGACGTGCCGCAACCTCGGCCGCGCGCCGGGCATCGTCATGGCTGGGGAAGGTCTCGGAGAAGGAAGCGCCGACCCGATAGGCCCAGCCGTGATCGTGCCGGACGACCTCGTAAACGACCTTGGTCATGACATTTCACCTTTCCGTCCAGCTCCACCACACCATGGAGCAACCGCCGAACTCAGGGCGCGTTCCGGGCGGCCTGGCTCGTGTAGGCGCGCAGTGCTTCAATGAGTGCTGCTGTCACCATGGCCTGGCCGGTCTCGTTCATGTGGAAGCTCGTGTCGAAGACCGCTTCGTCCGGCACCATGAACCGGTCGGGCGTGCCGATCACCGGCACGCGCAGATCCTGCCAGAATGAGCGCAAATCGGCGAGCATGCGGTACGCCACGGGTTCGTCATATTCCACCCGCCGCAGGCTGGGCGGCCAGCCTGCCAGCACGGCGACCCTCCGCTCCTGTTGGCGCCGCACGAACCCGGCCACCGCGCGGCTGCCGGGCGAGCTCCGATCCAGCGGCCGGATCAGCTGCCGGTCCTGGGCCACCAACTCGCGCATCCGCGGAGTTACCTGCGCCCGGCTGGCGCCGCGCTCGCTGCCGCGCGCATCGATGGTCGCGACGCGATAGCCGCCCGGCCGCTCGCTCAGCGGCGCCCTCTTCCAGTGGGTCAGGTTGTCCGCGGCGGCTCGCAGCACCAGGCGCGGGTCGTACTGGCTGGCATAGTCCAGCCAGAGATCGACCGGCATGCGCCACCAGAAGCGCTTGTCGTGGAAGGAGCTGAAGAACACCGGCAGAGCGGTGAACGGGACCGGCGTGCGGTACAGTGGGTACTCTATCGCCAGCAGAACGGTGTCGCCCGGCCGGGCGACCCGCTCCGCCCGGTCCAGGAGATAGGTGAGATCCAGACCGCCATGCGCACCATAGTTGAACGTCTCGACCCCGAGTGCGGTGGTGATGCGATCGGCGTCGAAGCCGAAATGTACCGCCGACCCGCCGACCAGCAGCAGGCGCGGGCCAGGGATTCGAGCAAGCGCCGCATCCTTGTGCCGGTAGAGGTCGCGGATCCAGGCGATGTCCGGGATCGGATAGAGATAGGGCTTGAGTGCCGGAATACCGAAACAGAGCAGCAGGAGCGCCAGGAGCGTGCCCGGAACTGCCGCCAGCAGCCAGAAAAGAAACCGGGCAGCCTGATGCCGGGCGGTGAGCATGCGGCTAGAACTGGAAGTAGAGGAACGGCGAACTCTGCGCCGTCAGCATCGACAGGAGCGCCAGTGCCAGGACACAGCCGGTGACGACCGCCCAGGGCCCGGTCATGCGCCAAGCGAGCCGCCCTGTGCCCGATCCTGCCTCGGCGGCCGCCGGACCACCCAGCGTCCTGCCGCTCGAGTACGGCCGGTAGCGCGTGTAGCGGCGCATGATCTGGAAACTGTTCGGCGCGAAGAACAGGATGGCGAGGAGCGGCAGGAGATGCAGCCAGATCCGGCCGACGCCGTCGAACAGCTTCTCGCCACCGCCAAGCCCGACCATAGCATTGGCGACGATGCCGGCATCCATCAGGCTCTCGGCGCGAAACAGCACCCAGCCCAGCACCACCGCCAGGAAGGTCACGAGCGTCGCCAGCAACCGGACCGGCGGGTGCTGGAGCATGCGACCCACGGCAGGACGGCTGCCCGCCCAGCGGCGGAAGGCGTGGTTGAGCGACAGGTAGCAGCCGTGCAGCGCACCCCAGGCGATGAAGGTCCAGCCGGCGCCGTGCCAGAGTCCGCCCAGCAGCATGGTGATCATCAGGTTCAGATAGTGCCGGCTGGCACCGCGCCGGCTGCCACCGAGCGGCCGGTAGAGATGGTCGGCGAGAAAGCGCGACAGGGTGATGTGCCAGCGGCGCCAGAACTCGATGATCGAGCCGGCGCGATAGGGCGACCAGAAGTTCACCGGCAGGCGGAAGCCCAGCATGTGCGAGAGTCCGACCGCCATATCGGAATAGCCGCTGAAGTCGAAATAGAGCTGCATGGTGTAAGCCAGGGCACCGATCCACGCAGCCACCATGTCCGGATCGGCACCATCCGCCACCCCGTCGAACAGCCGGTCGGCATAGGGGGCCACCCCGTCGGCGAGCACGACCTTCTTGAACAGGCCGATCGTGAAGATGGTGAGACCGATCAGGATGCGGGCGAGCTCGAACCGGTAGGGCCGGGCCAGCCAGAACTGCGGGATCACCTCGCGGTGCAGAAGAATGGGCCCCGCGATCAGGTGCGGGAAATAGGTGACGAACAGGAAGTATTCGTGCGGCCGGTAGCGCCTGGTCTCGCCCCGCCAGCAATCCACCAGATAGGCGATCTGGGTGAAGGTGAAGAACGAGATCCCGACCGGCAGCTCGATGCCCGGCGGGCGCACGGGCAGGCCCAGCGAAGCGAGGTTCATCGCCGCGAAGTCGGCGTACTTGAACCAGGCCAGCACGGCCAGGTCGAGGCCCACGCCCAGCGCCAGCAGTCGTCCGTTCGGTCGGTCAGCCTCCGCCCGCCGGCTCATCAGCCTGCCGAGCACGAAGTTGCCGGCGATGGAGGCGAGCAGTAGCGGCAGGTGGCGCAGGTCGCCCCAGCCATAGAAGGCCAGCGACGCCACGCCCAGCCAGACCAGTGCGGCGCGGCGCGCATCGACCCGGCCGAGCGCGAAATAGCCGGCCAACACCAGCGGCATGAAGCCGAAGATGAAGACGAAGGAGTTGAACAGCAACCGCGCTGACCCGCCGGTGAGCCCGGCCAAACAGGACGGGGCCATGCCCCGTGGCCAGGGAACCAGCGGCGGGCGGCGTCGTCAATCCGCGAGCGCGGCCGCCGGGCAGGAACCGTCCGGTGCCCGCCTTGCGAAGAACCGTACGCGGATCCTGGAACGTCTTACCAGACGGTGTAGCCCGCATCCGCGACGAGCACGTGGCCGGTGACCAGCGAGGCTGCGTCCGTGGCGAGGAACAGCACGCAGGCGGCGATTTCCGACGGCTGGCCCATCCGGCCCATCGGGGTCATCTCCATCCAGGTCTTGAACCAGTCCGGGTTCGCCGCCCCGGTCTTGGTCATAGCAGTCTCGATGTAGGTCGGCGCCACGGCATTGACACGCACGCCGCGCGTGGCCCACTCGCCGGCCAGCGACTTGGTCAGGTGATGCACGCCGGCCTTGGCCGCGTTGTAGTGCACCTGCTCCTGCGGCTTGTTGGAGATGATGCCGCTCATCGAGCCAATATTGATGATCGAGCCCTTGCCGGCGTCGAGCATGTGCTTGCCGAAGGCCCGGTTGGTATAGAAGACGCCGTTCAGGTTGATGTCGATCACCTTGTGCCACTGCTCGTCGGGCATGATCTCGCCAGGCGAGCCCAGCGCGATGCCGGCGTTGGCGACTGCGATGTCGACGCGCCCATGCTTCTTCACCACCGCGTCGGCGCAGGCCGTCACGGCCTTGCTGTCGGTGACGTCGAGTTGGTGGAACTCGGCGTCGTAGCCCTTGGCCTTCAGCGTGGCGAGCCCTTCCTCGCCGACCTGCGGATCGATCTCGGCGATCACCACCTTGGCGCCGAACTCGGCGAGCGCGCTTGCGGTCGACAGCCCGATGTTGCGCCCGCCGCCGGTCACCACGGCCACCCGGCCGCTCAGGTCGAACAACTGCTTGAACATGTTGCCTCCTCACGAAGTCGGTCGACGGGCTGCCGGTCCGGGTCGACGCGACGACTGCCAGCTCGCGGGGACGAACCTGTAAGGCCGGCGTCCCGAAAGATCGTTTCACGAGAGGCCTGTCGCCAGACCGGTTCCCGTGGCCCTCATCCGTCCTCCCTGACGCAGGCAGATACCGGCAGAGCTGCCTCGCTGGCAACGGCCGGTATTGCAGCCACGGCGCCCCATGAAGGGCATTCGCTCACCGTTTGATCATCTGCCCAAACCTGCCTAGAGAAGGGGCCAATAATAAGGAGGATGGTGCTTGGACGACATCAACCTGGCGACCGAGCCACGGCGCGAACTCGCGGCACGCGCTGCCTGGCTCTGGTACGTCAAGGGCGATACCCAGGAGGAGATCGCCCGCTCGCTCGGCCTGAGCCGAGCCGCCGTGCAGCGGCTGGTGGCCCAGGCCCTGGCGGAGCGGCTGGTCAGCGTGCGCATCCAGCATCCGATCGCCGCCTGCATGCGTCTGAGCGCCCGGATCGAGGAGACCTATGGCATCGGCAGCGTCGACGTGGTGCCGGATGTCGGCGGAAGGGCGCTGGCCCATGCGGCTGCGGCACGGCTCGACCGGATGCTCGCCGCCAAGATGCCGACGATCATCGCGGTCGGCGCCGGACGGGCGGTGCGGGCCGCGGCGGCGGAAGTCGCAGCGATCGAGCGGCCCCAGCACCAGATCATCGGCATGGTCGGCTCGATCGCCCGTAACGGCTCGGCCAACCCTTATGAGGTCGTGGTTCGCTTGGCCGATCGGATCGGTGCCCAGCGCTGGCCGATGCCGATGCCGCTGGTCGTGGATAGCCCCGACGAACGGGATCTCTGGCAGGCGCAGCGGTTGTGGCGAATCCTGGAAGCACTAGCCGAACGAGTGTCGCTGGGTGTCAGCGGCATCGGCCAGATGGGCTCCGATGCACCGCTGGTAGCGGACGGTTTCATCGACAGCGGCGAAATGGCGGACCTGATCGCGCATGGTGCCGTCGCTGAACTGTCGGGCTTCGTCTATGATATGCGCGGCCAGTTGCTCGACCATCCGCATAACCTCAGGGTGACCAGCCTGCCGCTGCCGCGACCTCATCCCCTGCTCGCGATTGCCGCCGGATTGGAAAAGTTGGAAGCTGTCCGTGCGGTGTTGCGAGGCAGGCTGATCGACCAGCTCGTGACGGATGAAGCCACCGCAAGGCTGCTATGCGAAAGCGCTTGACCCTGGCCGGCCGATTGGGCGAACAGTCGCCCACCAATTGGGCAGGCGTTCGCGCTCGAAAATGATGAGCGTTTGAGCAGCAAGGGGGGTCAGAAATGAACCGACGTGGGTTACTGAGCGCAGCTGCGCTCGCCGTCCTGATGTCGACGACGAGCTTTAACGCGTTTGCGGACGATGCCTTCTGGGCGAAGGCTGCCGAGCCCTACAAGGGCGTGACGATCCGCGGCGTGTCGGAAAGCACCTCGTCGTCCAACTATGCCAAGGATGTCCTGGCCAAGGAATTCTCGGAGAAGACCGGGATCAAGATCCAGTTCGAGACCACGTCCTGGGATCAGATGTACGATAAGGCGATCAAGGACATGGAGGCCGGCTCCGGCATCTATGACTTCGTCTATATCGAGCAGGACATCATCTATTCCTATCTGTCTCGCGACTTTCTAGTGGACATCACCCAGTCGCTGAAGGACAACCCGTCGATCGCCTCGCCGACCTTCAAGCCCGAACAGTTCACGACCTTCGCGGACTATTTCAAGGGCCCGAACGGCGACCTCTACGGCGTGCCGATGGAGGCGTTCCTCAAGACGTACCTTTACCGCACCGACCTGTTCGAGGATGCGGCGATCAAGGAGCAGTTCAAGGCCAAGTACGGCTGGGACCTCGCTCCGGCGAAGGACCACAAGCAGTATCGCGAGATCGCCGAGTTCTTCACCCAGTACGGTAAGGACAACGACCTGGAACTCTGGGGCACCACCGTGCAGGCCAGTTCCGGTCATCCGGCCTCGTTCTACGAGTTCGTCGAGACGATCGCGCCGACCTTCGGCGTCTACAACTGGGGCCTGAACACCGACACCTGGGCGGCCACCGTCGAGAACGGCGGCACCATGAACAGCGACAAGGCCAAGGCCGCGCTGAACTGGTGGGTCGGCAACCTCCAGTATGCTCCCCCGGAATCGACCAGTTCCACCTGGGACGAGGTCTCCGCCACCTTCTCCGCCGGCCGTGCCGCCCAGGCCTTCGTCTATGGCGAGAACACCGCCTGGATTGCGACCGACGACACCAGGTCGACCGTGGTCGGCAAGGTCGGCGTGGCACTCCCGCCGGTGGAGCCGGGCGTGATGGAGGAGATCGAGGCCGGCAAGGGCTATATCGGCTACTATGACGGCGGTGCCTTCGGCGTCCCGCACTCCTCGAAGAACAAGGAAGCTGCGTTGCTGTTCCTGCAGTATATCGGGCAGGATAGCGTCCAGGCGGACTGGGCCGTCAACGCCGCGCGCGTCACCCACCAGGCCACCTATGACGACCCGCGGGTCCAGGAGCAGGACCAGAAGACGAGCGGCTACTACACGCTGATGCGTGACCAGGGGAAGCTGTTCGCGGGTGCCCCGGCCTTCCCGTTCCATGGCCAGCTCCGCGAGGCGATCGCGCCTTACTTCTACGATGCGATCACCGGCAAGCTGACCCCTGACCAGGCACTCGACCAGGCCGCCGTGCGCGCCGAGGAAGAGTTGACCCGCCTGGGCTATCGCAAGCAGAACTGAGGCTCCCGCCGGGTTCGGGATGATCGGCCCCGAGCCCGGCAACTCCTCTCGACATCGTGTCTATCGGAGCCGACCTTGCGCTCACCCGTCACCGGCTGGCTGTTCCTGGCACCGACCATCACGGTGCTGGCGATCTTCGGCTTCCTGCCGTTTCTTTACGTGGCATTTGTCGGGTTCTTCGACTGGAACCCGTTCGCCGCCAATCCCGGCCTGGTCTTCGCCGGGGTGAACAATTACCGCCGGCTGGTGTTCGACGACCTGTTCCTGCGCTCGATAGGCCTGACCCTGCAGTTCACCTTCTGGGTCGTGCTGAGCGAACTGGTCATCGGCTACCTGCTCGCGCAATTGTTCATGCGCGACTTCCCGCTCAAGGGCCTGTTCCGCACGATCCACACCCTTCCGCTGCTGGTCGCTCCCATCGCGGTGGGCGCCTCCTGGAAGCTGCTTACCACGCCGGGTCTGGGCCCGATTCCGTACTACCTGGAACGCTGGTTCGGCATCGACTACCGGATGGGTGCGTTCGAGAACCAGGCCTTCATCACCACGGTGGTGATGGACATCTGGCACTGGACGCCGCTGGTCACGCTGACCCTGCTCGCCGGGCTCTCGGCCATGCCGAAAGAGCCGATCGAGTCCGCGCAGGTCGACGGCGCCAACCGCTGGCAGATCTTCTGGCACATCACGCTGCCGATGCTGAAGCCGGTCTTGCTCACCACGATCTTCATCCGGCTGATGGACGCGCTGCGTACCGTCGACGAGGTCTGGATGCTGACCGGCGGCGGGCCCGGCACCGCGACCCGCTATATCGGCCTGCACATCTGGCGGGTGGTCTTCCCGCAGACCGACTATGGCTATGGTGCCGCCATGTCGCTTCTGACGCTCTATCTGACCATCATGCTCTGCTGGTTCCTCTACGTCGCGCTTGTCGCGAGAAAGCCGCGCGGGTCATGAAGAAGAAAAGCAGCCTCCTCCCGCTCCTCATCTGGTGCGGGATGACAATCATCACGCTCCTGCCGATCTGGTGGCTGTTCGTGGTCTCGATGCGGACCCGCGTGCAGCTCTTCGGCCGGCCGTCCATGCTGCTGAATGGCTTCTACTGGGGCAACTACATCGAGGTCCTCGAGAACGAGGAGTTCCGCTTCTACATGTGGAACTCGATCATCGTGGCGACCAGCAACTGCCTGCTCGTGACGATCCTGGCGCTGCTCGCGACCTTCGCCCTGTCCCGCTACAAGCTGGCCGCCGAAGACAGCCTGTTCTTCTGGCTGATCACCAACCGCATGGCGCCGGCAGCCGTGTTCCTGCTACCCCTGTTCCTCATCTACACCCAGTGGTTCAACCTGTTCGACACCCGCATCGGCCTGATCCTGCTCTACGGCGTGTTCAACCTGCCGTTCGCAATCTGGCTGATGAAGGGCATCATGGACGGCATCCCCAAGGAACTGGACGAGGCGGCGATGATCGACGGCGCCAGCACCTTCCAGGTGCTGACCAAGGTGATCATCCCGCTAGCCAAGCCCGGCCTCGCCGTCACCGCGATCCTGACCTGGATGTTCGCCTGGAACGAGTATCTGTTCGCTGCGACCCTGACCTCGGTGGAGGCGCGGACCATCACGACGGGCCTGGCCGAGTTCGTATCGGTGACCGGCACCAACTGGGGCGAGCTCGCCGCGCTCTCGATGCTGACCCTGGCTCCGGCCCTGGTGTTCCTGGGCTTCGTGCAGCGGCACATCGTGGCCGGCCTGACCTTCGGCGCGGTCAAGGAGTGAAGCGATGGACCATCCTGTCGTTCACAAGGTCACCCCGCGCGACGGCTTCCTGCCGATCAAGACCAACGCGTTCGACCGCGGCTTCATCGGGGTCGTGTTCGGGATCTTCCTGCATCTCTTGTGGATGCGCTTTCTGGAGCAGGCCATCCCGCTCTGGGTCTGCACGATCCTGACTGTTCTGCTCGGCATCTATATCGTCAAGCGCGG
>NZ_DATMFZ010000380.1:0-10259 GCF_035556675.1 Geminicoccus sp.
GCCGAGCCGGTCGCCGAGCCCGCGGGCTAGGACCACCGCCTCCCCGCCCGGAAGGTGCTTGGAGCCACCCACGCCCGTCCCTATCCTCGGAAGCGATGGAGGATCGATGCCCAGCGAGATCGAGCAGCTCTACGAGACTGACTTCTATGCCTGGACGAGAGTCCAGGCGAAGGAGCTGCGCCGGCTGGCCCGCGCACGCTGGAACGGCCCGCTCGACCTGAAGCATCTCGCGATCGAAGTGGCCGACATGGGCAGTGAGGTCCTCCATGGCATGGAAAGCCAGCTGGAGCGGATCATCGAGCACCTCCTGAAACTGCAGCACAGCCCGGCGGAGGAGCCGCGGGCAGGCTGGAAGGCCAGCGTGCGGCAGGCACGCCGTGAGATCGGCCGCCGGATGACCCCGACCCTCGCCCGAAAGCTGCGGCGCAGCCTGCCGCGGCACTGGGCAGCCGGCCGGGACGAGGCCCGTCAGGCACTGCTCGACCATGGCGAGGCGGAGGCCGCGGACCGCGTGCCGGAAACCTGTCCCTACGAATTCGACCAGCTGCTGGCGCTGGACTGGTACCCCCAGCCGCCCGCGGCCTGACCGGGCGGTAGGTAGGCTGCGATCATGAGCATGGTGCCCGAGGATGTCGCGCCGGCGGAACGGCCGGACTGGTTCTCGACGATCGGCCGGCGCGGTCGGCTGTCGTTCCTCTTCAACTTCCTGTTCGTCAATCTCGGCGTCGGCATCATCACCGCCATCGCCGGCGGGATGGGCGGCGTGGTACCATCGCTGGTCGGTGCCGGCTGCTCGGTGGTGGGCGGCTGGGTCAATATCTGCCTGACCGCCCAGCGCCTGCATGACCTGGGCCGCAGCGGCTGGCTGCAGGCGATCCCGTTCGGCGCCAGCATCCTGGGCGTGGCACTGCTGGCCCAGGGGGAGCCGCTGGCCACGGCACTGGGCACCGCGCTGCTGCTGGCCGGCTGCCTGGGCTTCCTCCTGTGGCTGCTGCTCGCCAGGGGCATGGCGGAGAGCAACCAGTTCGGCCCGGCGCCGGCGGCACCCGGCGGACGCAGCGGAGCAAGCCATGGCAGTCGATGATCACGTCCGCTGGACCCGGCACGGCCGGGTCGGGCGGATCACGCTCGATCGGCCCGAGCGCCGCAACGCGCTCACCGAGGCGATGTGGACCCGCCTGGCCGAGCTGGCGACCGGCCTTCCCGACGATGTCCGGGTCCTGGTGGTGGATGGTGCCGGCGGGGCGTTCTCGTCGGGCAACGACATCGAGATGCTCCAGACCAGCCTGACCGGTCCGGAGGCGACCCGCCGCTTCCACGAGCTGCTCGACCGGGCGCTCCGGGCCGTGCGCGACCTGCCGATCCCGACCATCGCGGCGGTCGACGGGGTCTGCTTCGGCGCCGGACTGATGCTCGCCACCGTCTGCGACCTGCGCGTGGCCGCCGCCAATGCCCGGTTCTGCGCGCCGCCGGCCAAGCTCGGCCTGGTCTACGGGATCGGCGAGACCCGGGCGCTGGTGGAGGTGGTGGGCCCCGCCCGCGCCAAGGAGCTGCTGTTCACGGCCAGGGTGGTGGACTGCGCCGAGGCGGTCCGCATCGGTTTGGCAGAGCGGGCCGCGGACGGCCCGGCCGGCGATGCCGCCATGAAGCTGGCCGAAGAGATCGCGGCCCTGTCCGTCGTGACGCATCGCGCCAGCAAGCTTCTGGTGGCAGCGGCGGCCGCCCGGCTGCCGCACGCGCCCTGGATGGAGGAGCTGCGCGACCAGGCGGTCGCCAGCGATGATTTCCGCGAGGGCCGGGCCGCCTTCTTCGCCAAGCGCCGCCCGGACTTCGGCTAGGTCTTGCCCCGATCCATCCGCGCCAGCAGGTCCGTCTTGGCCAGGAAGGCCTGGACATCGGCGCGGGTCGGGATGGGGGCCACCGCGCCATGGCCGAGCGTGGACAAAGCGGCCGCGGCATTGGCGTAGCGGGCGGCGGCGAACGGGTCGCGCCCGGCCTGCCAGCGCACCAGGAACGAGCCGTCGAACACGTCGCCCGCCCCGGTGGCATCCACCGCCTGGACCGGGAAGGCCTCGACCACTGCCAGCCGATCCTGCGTGGCGACCATGGTGCCGTCCTTGCCCATGGTCAGCGCCACCACTTCCGGCCCCATCGCCAGATAGTGGCGGCAGATCGCCTCCGGCTCGTCCAGGCCGGTGAGCTGGCGCGCGTCGTCCAGGCCCGGCAGGAGCAGGTCGGTCGAGCGCGCGGTGGCGTCCACGATCGCGCGGGCCCGGTCGAGCGGCCACAGGCGCAGGCGCAGGTTCGGGTCGTAGGCCACGATCGTGCCGGCCTCGCGTGCGATCCGGATCGCGTGGAACACCGCGTCGCAGGCCGAGGCCGAGATCGCCTGGCTGATGCCCGAGACATGGAGGATGGCCGAGCGCCGGACCAGCTCCGCCGGCACGTCGTCCGGCGCCACCAGGGCGGAGGCGGAACCGGCGCGCCGGTAGGAGAACTCGTGGCCGTCCGGGCCGTAGGAGATGAAGTAGATGCCGGTCTGGCTGCCTTTCGGCGTGCGCACGAAGCTGCGATCCACCCCTTCGCGGTCCCACAGCTCCAAAAAGCGCCGGCCGAACGGATCATCGCCCACCGCACCCATGAACGCAGTGCGCGCGCCCTGGCGGGCCGCCGCCACGATCACGTTGGAAGTGTCGCCGCCCAGGCCCGGCAGGAACAAATGCTCCCCACCCCTGGCGACCTCGGCGAACTCCATGAGCGGCTCGCCGAAGGCCAACAGGTCGAAGTCGCGCTGCATCTCGATCTCCCGCGCCGGTCACCGGGCTCTTCACCCGATCGGGCACGGGAAGGCAAGCACCCACGCCCGGCCGCGGGGGTAACGGCCGGGCGTGGTGCCTGCACGGGGGCGGGCTCAGTAGTAGCGGTTGGACCGGGTCATGGCCGCGCGACGGCGCTGGGTCTCCAGCGTGTCGTAGTCGAGCGGCGTCCAGAACGGCTGCAGGGCCTCGCGGTCCACATCGGCCCGGCTCAGGCCGATATCGCTCAGGACATGGTCCGGCAGGCGCTGGAGGTCGCGGCGCGCGCGCCAGTCGGCCCACATGCGCATCAGGCGGGTGACGATGCCGGCCGGCTGCTGGCGACGTGCGAGCTCGGCCCCACCGACGACGTTCTTGCTGCGCACGGGCGCGGTCACCGCGCCACCGGAAAGCTGGAAGGTCGAGGACAGGGCGTGCGTGGTCACCTGCCGGTTGGTCTCGGCATACATTCACCTTCTCCATCAGGGGGGAGGTCCAGGGGCGGCCTCACGTTCGAGAATATGCGCTGGCGACTTGGATCAATCCAACGCATAATGTTGATGGTTCTCTTCAACGAAGTTGATGTGAGTTCGGCCATGGACCGCATGCTCGATCCCGACCTGCTGGCGACCCTGGTGGCGATCGCCGAGACCGGCAGCTTCACCGGCGCTGCGGAGCGCGTGCTGCGCAGCCAGTCGGCCGTCAGCATGCAGGTGAAGCGGCTGGAGGACACGGTGGGGCGGCCCCTGTTCACGCGCGAGGGCCGCAATGTCAGCCTGACGCCTGCGGGCGAGACACTGCTGGTGCATGCGCGCCGGATCCTGCGCGCGCATCGCGAGGCCATCGCGGAGTTCTCCGAGCGCGAGCTGGCCGGCGAGGTCACCATCGGCACGCCCGACGACTATGCCTCCACCTATCTGCCATCGATCCTCAGCCTGTTCACGGAAGCCAACCCGAAGCTCACCCTGAACGTGGTGTGCGAGCCTTCGATGACACTCTCGCAGCGGATCCGTGAGGGCAGCGTCGACATAGCCCTCACCACCCGCGGCAATGGCGAGGTCGGCGGTACGATCGTCCATGCCGAGCCGCTCATGTGGATGGGCTCGCGCCATCATTGTGCGCATGAACGCGATCCCCTGCCGCTCGCGGTGTTCGGCGAGCATTGCTGCTTTCGCACCGCCATGCTGCGCACGCTGGCCGAGCAGGGCCGCGAGGCGCGGATCGCGGTCGCCTCGGTCTCGATCGCCGGCATCTATGCTGCGATGGAGGCGGGCCTCGCCATCTCCTGCCTGGCCTCCAGCAACCTGACCGCCAATCTGCGCTCCTTCGGCCCGGCCGACGGATTCCCGGACCTCCCCGACGTGCAGCTCCTGATCCAGCGCGCCGCCGGGCGCCGCTCGCTCGCCCTGGACGAGCTGGAGGAGCGGATCGTCGAACACTTCCGACGATGGCGTCGTCTGCCTCAGGCAGCCTGAGCGGCCGCAGCGCGTTCCCATGCCGGCATTTTCATGGCAGGACCAAGGTCAGGTGCTGCCGGCCAGAGCAGCCACGCCAGGGAGGCCAGGATGCGTTCCGTGATCGTCGCCGCTGCCGCGGGCCTGCTGCTCGCTGCCTGCACCGCCGCCCCGCCACCGCCGCAGCCGGCCGCCACCCCGGTGCCGAGCAATCCCCCGCCCGCCACCTCCTCGATGACGCAGGAAGAGGTGGTGGCGACCGTCGAGGCCATCGACATGACCAGCCGGCTGGTCACCGTGCGCCGGCCGGATGGCAGCCGCGCGCAGATCTATGCGCCGCCGGATGTCCGCAACCTGCAGCAGGTCCGGATCGGCGACGAGATCGTGGTCACCTATGCGGCGGAACTCTCGGCGCTGCGGGTGGGCTCGGCCGACAATCCCGCCGGGGCGCCCACCGAGATCCTCGACCAGGGCGTCATGCGCACGCCCGAGGGTAGCATGCCGGGCATGGCCGTCGGCAGCTCGCTCACCACGACCGTGACGATCGACAGCTACGACCCGGAAACCCACATCGTCACCTTCACCAACCCGAACGGTGTCCAGGAGCAGGCGGAGATCCAGGATCCGGCCATGCAGGCCAGGGCGACACGGCTCCAGCCGGGCGACCAGGTGCGGGTCACCCTGAGCGAGGCGGCCGCGCTGACGGTGCGCCGGCCGGCCCGCTGACAAGGCGCACCGGCAAGCTTATGCCGCCTCGTGGCCGGCGCGGGCGGCGAACACCCGCTTGGCCGCGAACAGCCCGTTCAGCGCCGCCGGGAAGCCGGCATAGACCGCCATCTGGATGATCGTCTCGACGATCTCCTCCTGGCTCAGGCCCACGTTCAGCCCGGCCTCGATATGCACCTCGAGCTGGGGCGTGGCCGTGCCCATGGCGGTCAGCGCCGCGATGGTCGCAACCTCGCGCGAGCGCAGGTCCAGGCCCGGCCTTGTGTACACGTCGCCGAACGGGAACTCGATCACCATCCGCGCGAAATCGGGCGCGATGTCCGCCAGCGCGGAGATCACCCGTTCACCGGCCTGGCCGTCGATCTCGGTCAGGGCCTTCAGGCCGCGCTGGTAGCGCTCGTCGGACTGCGGGTTGCTCGACATGGTCGTCGTCCTCTTCGGATGGTGCGCCATAAGCGGCGATCTTCTGGTCGAGGACGCGAAGGCAGGCCCCGAGTTCGGCGAGATCGGCCCGGACCCGCTCGCGATGCACCTCCAGGATCCGGCAACGCTCGCCCTCGGTAGCGGGCCCCTCGGCCCGCAGCCTGGCATAGCGCAGCATCTCGCGGATCGGCATGCCGGTCGCCCGGAGATGGCCGATGAAGCGGATCCAGACCAGGATGCCCTGGTCATAGTCGCGCCGCCCGCCCCGCCCGCGCGGGGCATAGGGCAAGAGGCCGATCCGCTCGTAGTAGCGGATGGTATGCACGCTCAGCCCACAGGCTTCTGCCAGGTCACCGATCCTCATCGCCTGCCTTCGACGTCTTGGACGACCTGACATCTACGAGTTAGAGCGCGCTCTAGGTCAATGGGGAATCGGCAGGCCAGGATCACCCTTCCCTCCGGCCCCAGCGCCAGGCCTATTGGACGACCTGGAAGTCGATCCGGTCCACATGGGCCATCCAGAGCAGCTTCTTGTAATCCGTCGCCCCCTTTGGCCGGAACAGGGCGCCGCAGCCCCGGTTGCCTGTCGCCGGGTAGCCCCAGCACATGACGCCATCCTGGATCTCGACCAGCCGGCCAGCGTCGGATGGCCCGCTCGCGAACTTGCTGTCGCTGGCAAACGTGAAGGCCCCGTCCGGCTCGAAGGTGAGGATCCAGCTCGCCCCGTTGTCGATGTCCCGTCCCTTGAGCACACGGCCGAACAGTGCGGGCCTGATCTCGTCGTCCGTCAGCCGGACCATCCCCTCCGGGTAGGGGAACGGGAACTCTGGCACACCGGCCATACGCAGGCCGTCGCGGAGCCGGGCAGCATCCTCAGGACGCTTGTACGGATTCCAGACACGGCCCATCAACTGCGAGAAGCCGACTATGTTCTCCTTGAGCAGTTCCGCCTCGATCTCCTGGATGTGTGGCTTCGCGTCACGTTCGAGATACCCATAAGCAGCCACCAGGATAATCCGGGCCCACGTTTCTTGGGGACGTTCCTGCAAGTGCTTCTCCAGCACCGTAGCAGCGTCGGCGAAGCGGCCGGCCGTGAAGTAGGCGAAGCCGAGATCGTCATTGGCTGCCGCGAGCGGATTGGCGCGTGATGCTGCTTCTGCGGCCTGCTGAGCGTCCTGAGCCCGACCGACCAGGGCCATGGCATAGGACATCCATTCGAAGGTGTCGCCATTGCTTGGATCGAGGTTGATGGCGCGCTGGAGATCCTCGATGGCGGCCTCGGTCTGCTGTGCCTGCAGCAGAAGATCTGCCCGAACA
The DNA here is from genome assembly GCF_035556675.1 of Geminicoccus sp. GTDB lineage: Bacteria > Pseudomonadota > Alphaproteobacteria > Geminicoccales > Geminicoccaceae > Geminicoccus. Next base: position 6,716 of record NZ_DATMFZ010000380.1, read on the forward strand.
CGATAGGCACGCGGTGATGGATGCTTCATCGCCTCCTGCAGGTAAGCGACGACAGCTGCGTTGAACTCTGCGGAGGATAGGTTGAACGAGTCGGGCCCATGGTAGCGATACACCTCCGCCAGTGCGGCGTAGGCCTCCCCATAGTCTGGATCCAACGTCACGGCCTGCTTCAGATGGCTTATCGCCTCCACTGCCGATTCAGGCGTGAGGCGCCCGTAGAGTTCCATGCCCTTCAGGTAGACATCATAAGCTGCAGGGTTGCGGGTTCCGCCGGTTGCCTGAAGCGGTTGCTCACGGGATGCGAGCCTCATTTCCAGCGCAAGGACAATACTTCTGATTACATTGTCCTGAAGCGCGAAGACCTCGCTCCACTTGCCATCGAACCGCTCCGCCCATTTGTGCATCCCGGTGGCGGCGTCGATCAGCTGAGCATTAATGCGCAACTCCTCGCCCACGCGCCGCACGCTGCCTTCGAGCACGTAGCGCACCCCCAGCTCGGCGGCGACCTTCGCCGGATCGGCCGGCTTGTCCTTGTACTGGAACGCGGCACTGCGCGAGATGACGAGCAGGCCCGGCACCCGCGCCAGGTCGGTGGTCATGTCCTCCGTCATGCCATCGGCCAGATAGCCCTGCTCGGGGTCTCCACCGAAATTGTCGAACGGCAGCACCACGACCGATGGCTCGTCGGGCACCGGCGGGCCGGTCGGCCTGCCCAGGTACCACCACCAGGCTCCCGCCGCGATCAGCGCCAGCAGCAGCACGGCTCCCGCAGGCACGGCGAGGCGCAGCCGCCGCAAGGGTGGCCGCCAGCGCGCCGCTTTCCCGTCCAGCCGCACCCGATAGGCCCGCACCAGCCGCTCGATGTTCTTGACCCGCTGCTCACCCGCGAACTCCAGCGGCAGGTCGAGCTTGCCCTGAAGATGGTCATAGGCGGTGCCACTGACGATCACGCCACCCGGCTCGGCAAGCTGTTCCAGCCGGGCCGCGACGTTCACCCCGTCCCCGTAGATGTCGCCATCGTCCTCATGGATCACGTCGCCCAGGTTGATCCCGATCCGGAACCGGATGCGCTCCGGCGCCGGCAGCTCCAGGTCGCGCTCCGCCATGCCCTTCTGGATCAGCACCGCGCAGCGCACCGCATCGACCACGCTGGCGAACTCCACCAGCGCCCCGTCGCCCATCAGCTTGACGATCCGCCCCTGATACTCGCCGATCAGCGGCTCGATGAAGTCCCTGCGGTGCGCCTTGAGCCGGGCGAGCGTGCGATCCTCGTCCCGCTCCATCAGCGCGGAGTAGCCGACCACGTCCGCCGCCAGGATCGCGGCCATGCGTCGTTCGACCCGCGCTGCAGCCACGGCCGCTTCCTCCCGCGGACTGACTGACCCGACTTTCCGGTCACTCACGGCACACGGAAATACTGGGTCCGTCTGCTACTCTACTGCAGCCACGGCCCGTTTGCTGCCTCGAACTTGTCGGCTCGCGCTAGGCCGCCGGCGATTCCAGCAGGTCCGTCCACGCAGGCTAAGCTTCGTAGGATCAAATGCCTTTACATGCTATGATGCAATCCTGCCCTGCCGGATGCACCGATGCCGTCATGCCACCCAGCCGTCACCGCATGTTTTGCGGCATCAGGTAGCAAACGCACCTAGCGTGGCTCCTGATGCCCTGCACGAAGGGATCGGGCTTTGAACGTGACGTTTCCAGCCGCTAGGCTGCGGCATGCTCCGACTGATACTTACGCGATTTGCGCTGTTCGCATCGTGGCTGATCTCGACGTGCTGGATGGCAGCGAAGATCATGCTTGATGTGATCGGATACTCCACAGTTCCCGATGATGTTGCAGCAGCTCAGTCGCTTGCGGCTCGGGTTGCTGAATTGCTTCTGTCAGTGCCTTGGTGGGTACCCACCCTCATCACTGCGGCCATCACCACGGCACTGCTTTGGATCTCTGTGCGCCAGACATGGATGCTGACAGGGAAAGACACGGCCGAAAAGCGCGCCGAAGAAAAAGAAAAACGCGAAGCAATGGCGGAAGTCATTGCTGATGAGACGTTCTTAGGCGATCTCAGGAACCTACGTTCTGAGACGACGGAAGAAGTCTCGCGCCTTCGTAAGCAAATGACTTCGATACGCCACCGTCTCGCATTGGGAATGATCGACAGGCCGGTGGCCGATGCTGAACTTAAAGCCGTGACGAAAGAACTAGAAGAATTTTGCACGAAAGTAGAGGGATCAATTTTTTCTGATGCATTGCTTTTCTCTAAGTACGGAAGAGAAAGCTATATGATTCTCACCAAATCATCCGTGCTAGGGAACTACTATCACGACTCAGAATACATTTCTCTGGCTGATGCAAGTCTAGAGGCAACCATTGCTGCCCGGGAGAAATACATATACAAAACCATTGATGAAGCTCTGTCTAATATTGAGCCTGCTAGACAAGAGTTGCTTCAAGCATTCTACCTATCAAGACGGCGAGGTGGCTTCATGCGCCTGCTACACCACAACACTCACAATAAATAATCTGTCGACGCGATGCCTATCTCCTGGCACTGTCCGGAAAACAACCGTTAACCCTCAGCACCAACGACGGTGGAGGTCAGCAGATGGCGGTTTTCTGGATTACGTTCCGCATAGAAGGTCAGGAGGGGGCATCCGATTATAACCAGAAGTATGTGGCCTTACAGGCAGTGTGGCACGACATAACGCCCATGTACTGGGCTGAACCCACTTCCTTTGTGATCTTTGAAGCTGAAACTACCATCGACATTTTGGCGAGCAAGATCCGGAACGCCATCAACCCGAAAACAGACGTCGTCCTAATTCGGGAAAATGGGAAAAATAATTGTCGCATCGTTGGTCAATGGGAGGACGATGCGATCTTTTCTTTGATGCCTGGACTAAAGAAATAAGATTGATGGGGTGCAATTGGCACTTTAAGGAAGCGAGCCACTAGCACTACCGCCGATAACCGAAACATCTTCAACAAAGTTAACTCTCCAATCGAAGGGTGGCATAAACGTAACACATATAAGAATAATAATCCAGGTCACATTAGTCCAACTCCACCCTCTTACATCCGGCAGCCTTCAAACACTGAAGCAAGAACACGGCTGAGAACCCCCCTCTAGCTACCTTATTGCGGAGGTTTACAGCCGTGTCTTGTACTCCTATCTCAGCCAGCCTTTCCGCCAACTGCTCATAGGTCATGCCTTGCCGCGCCATCGCTGCGCGCAGGATGCCTTTGGCCTGATTGACCCACACGTCCTCGGTCTTCATTTGCCCTCACATTGGTTACGTACGCCATCATATACGTTACGGCGCTCCTTGACAATCTGCCGGGATGCCATCATATTCGTTACATAGGTAACGGATATAGCTACAGATGGCTCAGCACTTCCTCCTCTCCGCCGCAGCCCGCACCCTCTCGCTGGTGCGTGTGGCCCGGATGACGGACGAGGAAGCCTATGACGTGTTCCGCAAGCTGCGTTGGCAGGCCACAAAGGGCGAAGCCGTTTGCCCGCGCTGTGGATGTGCAGCGTGC
>NZ_DATMFZ010000381.1:0-32666 GCF_035556675.1 Geminicoccus sp.
TTCTTCCGCGAGCAGCTCGAGACGGCCTATCGGCTGGGCGACAGCCTGTGCCTGTGGGGAACGCTGCTGCCGCGGGCGAACGGCAAGGTCCAGCGCGCCACCTGGGATCCCAAGGCGGCCTGGTGGCAGCAGACCAAGGCGTTCCTGAAGGAGAAGGGCAAGGCGGGCGCCGCCGCCTGCCATGCCTGAACGCGAGGGCGGCCGACACCGGGTCGGCCGCCCTCGATCATGAGTGGCTGCCCGCTCAGGCCGCCTGCAGCTTGTCCATCGCGTCGTCCAGTCCGGACCAGAGCCGGTCGAACAGCTGGTCGATCTCGGCCTCGTCGATGATCAGCGGCGGGCAGATGCCGATCGCGTCGAAGGGCAGGCCGCGCAGGATCAGGCCGTGCGGCAGGCAGGCATTGACCGCGGTGACCGAGGCCTTGGCCGAGGCCGGGAACTGCTCGCGGGTTGCCTTGTCCTTGACCAGCTCGACCGCACCGATCAGGCCCACGCCACGCGCCTCGCCGACCAGCGGGTGCTGCTCCATGGCCTTCAGGCGCTTCATGAAGTGCGGGGCGACCGACTGGACGTGGCCGAGCGTGTCCTCCTCCTCGTAGATCTTGAGGGTCTCGAGGGCGACGGCGGCCGAGACCGGGTGGCCGCCATAGGTGTAGCCCATGCCGATATTGCCGAGCTCGGCCGAGCGGTCGGCCAGCACCTGGTAGAACTCGTCGCTCATCAGCAGGCCCGCGATCGGCAGGTAGGCCGAGGAGAGCTGCTTGGCGACGGTCATCAGGTCGGGCTCGATGCCGTAGGTCTGCGAGCCGAACATCTGGCCGGTCCGGCAGAAGCCGCAGATCACCTCGTCGGCGACGAACAGGACGTCGTACTTCTTCAGGACCGGGATGATCTTGGGGAAGTAGCTGTCCGGCGGGACGATCACGCCGCCGGCACCCTGGACCGGCTCGGCGACATAGGCCGCGACCGTCTCGGGGCCGTGCTCCAGGATCAGGTCCTCGAGCTCCTTGGCCAGCCGATCGGTGAACTGCTCCTCGGTCTCGCCCGCCTGGCCCTCGCGGTAGAAGGTCGGCGCGGTGACGTTCAGGAACCGGTCGGCCATCGGCAGGTCGAAGCCCTTGCGGGCATATTCCAGCGCGGTGAGGTGGCCGGCCGCCAGCGTGATGCCGTGATAGGCCCGCTTGCGGCTGATGATCTTCTTCTTCTCGGGGCGGTCCTTGGCGTTGTTGTAGTACCAGATCAGCTTGATCGCGGTATCGATCGCCTCGGAGCCCGAGTTCACGAACCAGACCTTGCTCAGGCTGGCCGGGGCCATCGCCAGCAGCTTCTCGCCCAGCTCGATCACCGGCGTGGTCGAGCGGTGCGCGAACTGGTGCGAATAGGGCATGATCTCCATCTGGCGGCGCGCCGCCTCGACCAGACGCTTGTTGTCGAAGCCCAGTGCCGCGCACCACAGGCCGGCCAGCCCCTCGATATACTGCTTGCCGTCGTCGTCCTCGACCCACACGCCCTTGCCCTTGGTGATCACCAGGGGCCCCTGCTTCTCGTGAACGCGCAGGTTCGTGTAGGGATGGACCAGATAGGCGATGTCGCGGGCTGCGAGCGAGTTCGGTGCGTGGGTCATGATGGAGGAGTTCCAGGAAGCCGACGAAGCGACCTCCATGGTAGAAGCCGCGGACGGCCACGGCCACCCCCACCGGCGGCGGCCCGCCCGGCCACTTGCACATGGGCGGATGGGCATTATCTGGCAGAAGCCAGTCCGGAGGTATCGATGATCGGGCAGATCGAGCGGCCAGGCAGCCGCCTTGCGCCACCAGCCGCCGCCACCGGCCCGCTGCCACAGGGCCACCCGCCCGTCCTCCGCGAGAAGATCGGGGTGATCCTGTCCAATCTCGGCACGCCGGACGGGACCAGCTACTGGCCGATGCGCCGCTACCTGTCGGAGTTCCTGTCCGACCGCCGCGTGATCGAGAAGCCGTTTTTGCTCTGGCAGGCCCTGCTCCAGGGCGTGATCCTGACCAAGCGGCCGAGCCGCAAGGGCAAGGACTACGAGACCATCTGGAACAAGGAGCTGGACGAGGGGCCGCTCAAGACGGTGACCCGCTCCCAGGCCGAGAAGGTCCAGGCGATCCTGGCCGAGCGCTATCCGAACGTGATCGTCGATTTCGGCATGCGCTACGCCAACCCGGCGCTGCCGGCGGTGGTGGAGCGGCTGTTCCGCCAGGGCTGCACCCGGCTGGTGCTCCTGCCGCTCTATCCGCAATACAGCGCCGCCACGACCGCCACCGGCTGCGACGTGGTGTTCAAGAAGCTCATGGCGATGCGCTGGCAGCCGGCCCTGCGCACGGCACCGCCCTATCACGACCATCCGGCCTATATCCGGGCGATCGCCGACAGCATCCGCGACCATCTGGCCGGGCTGGACTGGCAGCCGGACAAGGTGGTGATGAGCTTCCACGGGATGCCCAAGGAGTACCTCCTGCGTGGCGACCCCTACCATTGCCAGTGCCACAAGACCGCGCGGCTGGTGTTCACCGAGCTGGGGCTGGAACCGGAGCGGACCCAGGTCTGCTTCCAGTCGCGCTTCGGGCCGGACGAATGGCTCCAGCCCTATCTGGACGAGACCATGGCCGCCCTGCCGAAGCAGGGCGTGAAGAAGGTCGCGGTGATCTCGCCGGGCTTCTCGGTCGACTGCCTGGAGACGCTGGAGGAGATCGAGGGCGAGAACCGCGAGATCTTCACCCATGCCGGCGGCGAGCAGTTCACCTACATCCCCTGCCTGAACGACGGCGCGGCCGGCATCCGGCTGATCGTGGAGCTGGTCGAGCGCGAGCTGGCCGGCTGGGTCTGAGCCCGGGCGGGCAGCCGGCGCCCGAAAAGGACCCGAAGCAGCGTTGCGACGGGCTCTTCAGTGCCGCTGTTCCCCGGTCATGCCGACCACCCTGCCTCCTTCCAGGGTGAAGGTCCTGGAGCTGAAGCCGGAGCAGAAGCCGGCCGCCTTGCTGGACCGCTTGCCGTCGCGCCAGTAGTAGCGGGTTTGGACCACCAGCCGGTCGGGCGTGTCCTCGAGCACGTCGGCCTGGGTCACCTGCATCGAAGGGCTGATGCAGCGGGCACCTTCCTCCCAGGCATGCGCCCTATAGTAGGCTTCGATGGCGGCGACGGCGTCCGGATGGTCGGGCAGCGGCGGCTGCAGGGTGCTGCAGCCGGCCAGCGCGGCCAGCACCGCTGCCGCCAGCCAAGGTCGCATGTTCATCCGGGTCATGCCTCGTGGTCGAACGTGTTCCACCAGCGAAGTTGCCCTAATCCGGCCTGGCGGAGAAGGCCGGCACCCCTGGCGGAACGGTCGACCCGGCAGCCCGGACCCGGGATGGCCGGATCCGGGCGGGCTGTCTCGCTCAGAACGGCGTGGTCCGCGTGCTGATCGATTCCACGAACTTCACGACTAGGGCCCACTTGGCCGGGTCGCCCAGCCCGTCGGCGAACCGGCCGTTCCCGGTGCGGTGCTTGCGGTCGGCCACGACGCAGGCGATCGTCTCGCACGCCCCATTATGCATGTAGGGCGGCGCACCGAAGATGCCGAGCAGCGACGGCACGCTGAAGCCCACTCCCTTGCCGTCATTGTTGTAGTCGATGCCGAGCGCATCCTGCTGGGCCTGCAGGACGCCGGCCACGACGACGGGCGCTGCCTTCTCCGCTCCGCCGATATTGCCGTCGATCGGGTTGCCGCGGCCTCTGACGCCCAGGTTGAACGAGCCGACATCCTCCAAGAAGCGGTCCAGGAACTGGGCGGCCACCGGGTTGCCGAACACCGGGTCCTTGGCACAGCCGGGCAGGGCCGCATTGTTGATGTTCCGCTCGCAGAAGATGTCGGTGTTCCTGGGCGGCGGCCTGAAGTCGACGATGCTCTTGCTCCACAGCCCGCCATTGTGGCACCGGGCGCAGCCGCCGGTCCGGAACAGGTCACGGCCCTGCCGGATCTGGGCGACGGGGACGCCGCCCTGGATCTGCCGGCTGTCGAGCGGGCCGTTCAGCGGGCGCACCGCGAACTGCACCCACTCCTTCATCGCGTCGAGCGACTTCACCCTGGCCGAGCTGCCGGGCAGGGTGACCGTGGCCTGGTTGCGGTTGGCGTTGGACTTGAGGAAGTCGTTGATCACGCAGGGCGGCTGGTTCGGGTTGACGTCGCCCAGGATCAGGCCGTGGTTCGGGTCGAAATTGCTCTGCGGCGGCGGCGGCGCGCTGCAGTCGATCGGGGTGGCCAGGGCACCCGCGCTGGATACGTTGCGGGTGTTGAGGTCGAAGTCCTGCACCTGGTCGCGCAGGGCGGAGTAGTTCAGGATCCGCTGCTGGTTGCGGTTGTGCGGACTGAAGGTGCCGCCCAGCGAGAGGGACTTGCGCGGGCCGGCGTTGAACGACCAGACGATGCCGTCGGTCAGGCCCTTGAAGTGGCAGCTGGCGCAGTTCTGCCAGCCCTCCTGGGACAGGCGCTCGTCGGCCGACACCCGGCCGATCCGGTTGAAGTGCCCGCGGCTGGAGAAGAACATCTCCGCGCCGACCAGGATCCGCTCGGCCCGCGAGCCGGGCGCGGGCAGGGGCGTGGTGCGAACCACCTTCACCACCCGGTCCCGGGTCAGGTCGACGATGGAGACGTTGCGCGACACGAAGTTGTTGACGTAGGCGAACCTGCCGGCCGAATCGATCACGATGCCCTGTGGGTTCTTGCCGGCATTGTTGCCACGGGTCGCCGCATTGGCGGGATCGTTCAGGTCGACATAGCGGGTGGTGTCGCCGTCCACGGTGAAGCCGAGATTGCCGTTGCCGGCCACCCTGAGCTTGACCAGCAGGTCGCTGCCGGCCGAGACCGCGTAGGCGCTGCCGGCACCGCTGGGCCTGGTGAACGCGATCGCCCAGGTGTTGGCGAAGAACAGCCGCTTCTTGTTCGGCTCCGGGTTCCTGGCTCCCAGGTGCAGGTTCAGCGCGCCGTCGTCCTGCTGGTTGGCACCGTTGATGCCCCGGATGGTGTTGACGTAGGCCTCGGTGGAATTCTGGAACTGCAGCACGCCTTCCGGTGAAGCGGCGATGTTCGGCAGGTAGGCATTGTTGCCGTGGATCACGATGCTCTGCATCTGGTTCGGGAAGGCCGTGGAGGCGGTGCCTTTGACCGGGGTCCCGTTGGCGACGATCTGGAAGCCGGTCGCCTGCGGCTGCAACCGGATCGCCTTGGCCACCTTGTAGCCGCCGATGCCGCCAGCGCCCGTGTTGATGTCCAGGCGGCAGACCAGGCCCTCCCGGCCCTGATCGTCGGCCTGCACGCCGTTGCGCCTGGTGAAGGAAATGAAGCGGGTGACGTAGAGCTTCTTGCTGTCCTGCGTCACCGCCAGGCCGCGCGGCTGGAAATGGCGCTGGCGGTCGGGGTCGTTGCACAGGCTGTCGCGCAGGTCGACATGGCCGATGACCGTCCGCGTCGCCGCGTTGATGACGGTGATCGTGTCCTGGCCGCTGTTGGCGACGAACACCCGCCGGCCGTCCGGCGAGATCACGATGTTCCAGGGCTCGGCACCGGTCGTGATCGTCCGCTCGACCCGGGCCGACCAGCCGCCATAGCCGCTGTCGTTGATCCGGATCACCGTCACGCTGCTGCCGGCGGCATTGGCGACGTAGGCGTACCGGTTGTCCGGATCCAGGGCCACGCTCTCGGGCTCGTCACCGACCCTGATCTTGGCCAGTACGGACTTGTTGTCGGTGCGCAGCACCGAAACGCTGTCGTCGGCCGGATTCACGCTCCAGACCAGCCGGTCGTCCTGCGAGATCGCGATCGGGCTGGAATAGGTGGCGCCCTGATAGACGGCTCTCGCCGCCGCCTCACCCTCCTGGGCGGCTGCGGTCGGCGCGAGTGTGCCGATCGCCAGCGTCGAGCCCAGCAACAGACCGGCGAACGAGCGCCGGCGCTTCTTCCCCATTGCCTCGGTGTGCATCCGCGGACCCTCTCTCGAAGAACAAATTCTCCCAGCGCAGAGGAATGCCGCGTATCATAGCGGATCCGAGTATGATTTCAGCACGAATATTATAAATGATCTGCAATAGACTGTAGTTGCGCAATGTCCAGAAATATCACAGCATTACTCGATGTCATGTGCCTGTCATTGCATCCGAGGATGATGGTATGGCGATGGACCGAGGGTAGGCCGGTAACGGATGCTGCCGGTCTCCGCGACGATCAGCGAGCTGTATGCTCCCTCCATCGGAGAGCATGAGGCTTGCCGCAAACGAGGAAAATGCCAGCCACCGGTGGGCTGGCGATGCTTGCGGTGTAGTGTCCGGGGGCTGCCGTGCCTTGGGCATTTCAGGACACGGCACGCGGGTGCGGGGCCGCCTGCCGACCTACCCGACGGCGTCCGCCGGTTCGGGATCGTGGTGCACTTCGTTCTCGCCGGGCCAGGCCCGCATGGCCGCCTCGACGGTGGCCAGCAGCTCGTCCCGGCTGGCCCCGTCGCGTGCCTGGATCGTCATGCCCTGCGCCATGGTCTGATAGAAGGTGGCGAGGGCGGAAGTGTTGGTGCCAGCGGGCAGCTCGCCTTCCGCCAGCGCCTGGTCCAGCCGGTCGCACAGCCGCTGCAGCGACGCCTTGCGCCGCCGGGCGAGCTCCTCGGCCAGATGGCTGAATTCCTCGCCGCAGTTCATCGCCGAGGTCACCGTCATGCAGCCGCGCGGCAGGTCCGGCCGGGTCAGCCGGTCGGCCGTGGCGCGCAGCACCGCCTCGACCGCGGCCCGCGCCGTCGGTGCCTGGGCCATGATCAGGGCGGCGGAGCTCAGCACGTCGCCCTGGTAGCGGTCGAGGGCCTCCAGGAACAGCCGCTCCTTGTCGCCGAACGCGGCATACAGGCTGGGCGGGCTGATGCCCATGGCTTCGGTCAGGTCGGCGATCGAGGTCGCGGCATAGCCCTGGCGCCAGAACAGCAGCATGGCCTGCTCGAGCGCCGCGGCACGATCGAACGATCGCGGTCGTCCGCGCCGCTTCAGACATAGTTCGTCGGGGTTCGTCATGATGAACGATAGATGGGCGAAGGATGGACCACGAGCAAGGTCCGGCGCCCGGGCGGGGGCGGCGCTGTGCCAAGTGATATTTGTCACAATCCCCAGGGTTTGACGCGACGTCATCGCTGCCCATTTCGTAGCAACTGATACAGAACCTGGAAAAAGCGTCATGCCCGAGACCGCCGTCATCAGCCCTGACTCGGGCCGGCCTCGGACACTGCGTGCCGCAGGTGGGGGACAGTCATGACGATCAGTCGGATCTGGCGCATCGGCGCCGCCTTCGCTGCCCTGACAGCACTCGCCGCTTGTGGGGACGACGGCCAGCAGCAGGCCGACGCGGCGCCCCCGCCGCCGGCCGTCACCGTGGCCAAGCCGCTCGTCCAGGAGATCGTCGACCGGGACGAGTTCACCGGCCGGTTCAACCCCTATGCCATCGTCGACGTGCGCGCCCGGGTGTCCGGCTATCTCGACCAGATCGCGTTCACGGACGGCCAGATGGTCAAGAAGGGCGACCTCCTGTTCGTCATCGACCAGCGGCCGTTCCGCAATGCGCTGCAGGAGGCCGAGGCGAACCTGGTCAGTGCCAGGGCGCGCCAGCAGCTGGCGGCCACCGACCTGGAGCGGTCGCGGGCCCTGGTATCCACCTCGGCGGTCGCCAAGGCGACCTTCGACCAGCGCCTCCAGGACAAGCAGGTGGCCGATGCCGGCGTGCAGTCGGCGGAGGCGGAGCTGGCCAAGGCGAAGCTCGACCTGGAGTTCACCGAGGTGCGCGCCCCGCTGGACGGGCGCATCTCGCGCCGGCTGGTCGATATCGGCAATCTGGTGTCGGGCGAGCCGTCGGCCACCATCCTGACCACGATCGTGGCGCTCGACCCGATCTATTTCGACTTCGACATGAGCGAGAGCGAGTTCTTGGCCTATAGCCGGGCCGCGGCCGAGGGGCGGATGGCCTCGCAGCGCGACGGCAAGGTGGAAGTCGTGCTGCGCCTGCCCGACGAGCAGAACTGGTCGCTGAAAGGCACGCTCGACTTCCTGGACAACCGGATCGACCCGGCGAGCGGCACCCTGCGCGCCCGCGCGGTCGTCGAGAACCCGAACCTGTTCCTCACGCCCGGCCAGTTCGGCCGCCTCGGCATGCCGGGTTCCGAGCCCTACGAGGCGATCCTGGTGCCGGACCGGGCCGTGCTGAGCGACCAGGCGCGCAAGCTGATCATGACGGTGGATGCCGAGAACGTGGTGCAGCCCAAGGTCGTGCGGATCGGGCCGCTCCATGACGGCCTACGCGTCGTGCGCCAGGGCATCACCGGCGAGGACGACGTGATCGTGGACGGGCTCGTGCGTGCGCGGCCGGGTGCCAAGGTGACGCCCGAGCCCGGCAAGGTCGAGGTCGAAGTCGCGACGACTGAGAACTGAGGAGCGGTCGATGCGCTTCACCCATGTGTTCGTCGACCGCCCGATCCTGGCGGCGGTCGTCTCGATCATCATCACCATCGTCGGCGGCATCGCCTATCTGGGCCTGCCGGTGGCGCAGTATCCCGAGGTGGCTCCGCCCACCGTCACGGTGACGGCGAGCTATCCCGGTGCCTCGGCGGAGACCGTGGCCGACACGGTGGCGGCACCGCTGGAGCAGGAGATCAACGGCGTGGAGGACATGCTCTACATGTCCTCGCAGTCCACCGCCGATGGCGCGCTGACCATCACCATCGCCTTCGAGCTCGGCACCGACCTGGATAAGGCGCAGGTGCTGGTCCAGAACCGCGTCTCGATCGCGGAGGCGAGCCTGCCCGAGGAGGTCCGTCGCCTGGGCATCACCACCCAGAAAAGTTCGCCCGACATGCTGATGGTCATCCATCTGCTGTCGACCGATCCGGGCGTGGACCTGCTCTATCTTTCCAACTACGCGGTGCTGCAGGTCCGTGACGTGCTGTCCCGGGTCGACGGGGTGGGCGATGTCCGCCTGTTCGGTGCGCGCGAATATTCGATGCGGGTCTGGATCGACCCGGAGCGCGCGGCGGCCCTGGACCTGACGCCGGGCGAGATCGTCGAAGCGCTGCGCGCGCAGAACGTCCAGGTTGCCTCGGGCGTGCTGAACCAGCCGCCCAATCCATCGCCGGGCGACTTCCAGCTCAACCTGGAAACCAAGGGCCGGCTGGTCGAGCCCAAGGAATTCGCCAACATCGTGGTCAAGACCGACGGCAGCGGGCGGGTGACCCGGATCCGCGACGTGGCCCGGGTGGAGGTCGGTGCCGTCGACTATTCGACCAACGGCTACCTCGACGAGGACCCGGCTTTGCCACTGCTGGTGTTCCAGCGTCCGGGCTCCAACGCGCTGGCGACATCCCAGGCGCTGCACGCCACCATGGAGGAATTGTCGCACAACTTCCCCCATGGCCTGGAATACCGGATCGTCTACGACCCGACCGAGTTCATCGCCGAATCGGTGCACGAGGTCTACAAGACCATCTTCGAGGCCGTGGCGCTGGTCGTGATCGTGGTGATCCTGTTCCTCAAGACCTGGCGGGCCTCGATCATCCCGATCCTGGCGATCCCGGTCTCGCTGATCGGCACCTTCGCGGTGATGGCCGCGATGGGCTTCTCGCTCAACAACCTGTCGCTGTTCGGCCTGGTGCTGGCGATCGGCATCGTGGTCGATGATGCGATCGTCGTGGTGGAGAATGTCGAGCGCAACCTCGCGGCCGGCATGACGCCCAACGAGGCCGCGCACCGGACCATGGACGAGGTCGGCACCGCCCTGGTGGCGATCGCCCTCGTGCTGATCGCGGTGTTCGTGCCGACCGCCTTCATCACCGGCATCTCCGGCCAGTTCTACCGGCAGTTCGCGCTGACCATCGCCGCTGCCACCGGCATCTCCCTGATCGTGTCTCTGACGCTGAGCCCGGCCCTGGCAGCATTGCTGCTGAAGCCGCACGACCCGCACCACAAGCCAGGCCGGCTGGCCCGGCCGGTGCACGCCTTCTTCCGCGGCTTCGACTATGTGTTCGACCGGGTCTCGGGCGGCTATGCCGGCCTGACCCGGCGGCTGGTGCGCCTGCCGGTGCTGATCCTGCTCGTCTATGCCGGCCTCCTGGGCTTCACCTGGTTCCAGGTGGAGCGCACCCCCGGCGGCTTCATTCCCGAGCAGGACCAGGGCTACCTGATCACCGTGATCCAGCTCCCGCCCGGCTCGTCCCTGGACCGTACCGACAAGGTGGTGCGCGAGGTGGCGGGACTGATCCGGGAAACCCCTGGCGTCGCCCACAGCGTGGCCTTCTCCGGCTTCGACGGCGCCACCTTCACCAACACGCCCAGCGGCGGCGTGATCTTCTCGGCGCTGGCTCCGTTCCCGGAGCGGGCGGCGGCGGGCCAGGACGCGAACACGATCCTTGCCGAGTTCCGCCAGCGCCTGGGCGGGGTCCAGGAAGCGATGGTGTTCAGCCTGATGCCGCCACCGGTCCGTGGCCTGGGCACGGGCGGCGGCTTCAAGATGATGATCCAGGACCGCAACGGCCGCGGCCTGCCGGCGCTGGAGGAGGCGACCCAGGCGGTGGCCGCGGCCGCCAATGCCGAACCGGGCCTCACCTCGGTATTCTCCCTGTTCAGCACCAAGACGCCCAAGGTCTATGCCGACATCGACCGGGTGCAGGCGGAGATGCTGGAGGTCCCGGCCTCCAGGGTGTTCGAGGCGCTGGAGGTCTATCTCGGCTCCGCCTACGTCAACGACTACAACCTGTCCGGGCGCACCTTCCGGGTGACCGCGCAGGCCGACTGGCCCTATCGCCAGACCCCGCGCGACGTGGCGAGGCTCAAGACCCGCAGCGACAACGGCGCCATGGTGCCGCTGGGCTCGGTCGCGACCTTCCGCGACATCACCGGGCCCTACCGGGTGGCGCGCTACAACCTCTACCCGGCGGCCGAGCTGCAGGGCTCGACCCTGCCGGGCACGTCGAGCGCCCAGGCGCTGGACAAGATGGAGCGGCTGGCGGGCGAACTCCTGCCGAGCGGCTTCGCCTATGAGTGGACCGAGCTGTCGCTCCAGGAGAAACTGGCCGGCAACACCGCGGTGTTCGCCTTCCTGGCGGCGGTCGTGTTCGTGTTCCTGGTGCTGGCGGGCCTCTATGAGAGCTGGCTCCTGCCGCTGGCGGTGATCCTGATCGTGCCGATGTGCGTGCTCGCGGCGATCAGCGGCGTGCTGGCCGCGGGCTTTGCCAACGACATCCTGGTGCAGATCGGCCTGGTCGTGCTGATCGGCCTGGCGGCGAAGAACGCGATCCTGATCGTGGAGTTCGCCAAGCAGGCCGAGGAGCGGGGCATGAACCGGCTGGATGCGGCGGTGGAGGCGGCGCGTACCCGGCTGCGCCCGATCGTCATGACCTCCCTGGCCTTCATCCTGGGCGTGGTGCCGCTGGTGATCAGCACCGGGGCGGGTGCCGAGATGCGCCGCACGCTCGGCACCACCGTGTTCGCCGGCATGCTGGGGGTGACCCTGTTCGGCCTCCTGTTCACGCCGGTGTTCTACGTGGTCTGCCGCTGGCTGGCCGGCCGGCGGCGCAGCCGGACCCAGGCGGCGGTGCCGGCCGCGTGACCGGCCGGGCGGCGGGGAGGGTGCGACACCTCCCCGCCGCTCCGCCCCGACGGCGCCGACGGGCTTGACCGGCCCGGCGGCGCCGTTTCTTGTGCCAGATCGGGACGGCGTGCGCGGCGGTCCGCGCAGCGCGATCACGGAAATGGCTGGGCATGGGCGGTGAGCGGCCGGTCTTGTGGGGCAACCTGGCCGGGGTCGCCGGCAACCTCGTCTGGGCGACCACCATCCCGGTGACGGAGATCCTGCTGGCGACCTGGCCGCCCCTGGCCCTGGCGGCCGCCCGGCTGCTCGTCGCGGCACTGGGCGTGCTCCTGCTGTTCCCGCTGCTGCGCCGCCCGCTGCTTCTGGGCGGCATTCCCTGGCCGGTCGTGCTGCGCCTGTCCTGCTTCTACATGGTGCCGTCCGTGGCGCTGATGATCTGGGGGCAGGATCTGTCCGACCCGATGGCGGCCGCGATCGTCTTCACCACCATGCCGCTGGTATCCGCCGTGATCGGCGCGGTGCAGGGTACGGAGCGGGTGCGTGGCAGCCTGCTGCTGGCCGTCGGCCTGGCGATCGCCGGCGGGATCCTGGCCAGCGGCAGCTTCGAGCAGGGTGCGCCCGGCTTTCGCGGCGGCGAGGTGGTGCTGCTCGTCTCGATCACGCTCTGGGCGCTGTTCTCCCGCGGCATCGTGCGCGACCTGCGCGGCCACGATTCCCTCACACAGTCGCTGGTGACGCTGGCGGCCGGTGGCGCCGCGCTCACTCTGCTTTCCGCCGGGCTGACGGGCGCCGGCTGGCTGCCGCCGGTGGCGCCCGATGGGCGAGAGATCCTGCTGCTGCTCTGGATGGGCTGCATCGGCATCGGCCTGTCCATGCCGCTCTGGTTCCTGTCGGTGCGGCTCCTGGGCGTGACCATCGCGTCGATGCACCAGAACCTGCTGCCGTTCTATGTCGTGGTGCTGGCGGTGCTGCTGGGCCAGGGCGAGATCGGCGGTCGCACCCTCGCAGGTGCCGCTCTGGTGAGCCTGGGCGCACTGGTGGCCCAGCTTCCCTGGGCCAGGATGTGGCGCGGCCGGGCTACCCCTGTCTGAGCCCTTGCTCTGTCTTGCGGTCGCTGCAAGTTCAGGACGGAGCCATTGTCCGGGAGGGGAGCATGCCGCATATCGCCGTGATCGTCGGAAGCCTCCGGCGGGAATCCATCAACCGCAAGCTCGCGCAGGCACTCGCCAGGCTCGCCGGGAGCCAGTGCCGGTTCGACCTGCTCGAGCTGGGCGACATCCCGCTCTACAACGAGGACCTGTTCGATCCTGAGCCACCGGCACCGGTCCAGCGGATGAAGGCAGCGGTCACAGAGGCCGACGCGGTGCTGTTCGTGACGCCGGAGTACAACCGCTCGTTCACGCCGGCGGTGAAGAACGTGCTGGACTGGGGCAGCCGGCCGTACGGCAAGAGCTGCTGGCCGGGCAAGCCCGCCGCGATCGTCGGCGCTTCGCCGGGTGCGATCGGTACTGCCGTGGCCCAGTCTCACCTCCGCCATGTCCTGGTCGGGCTGGGCATGGCGCTGATGGGCCAGCCGGAGATCTATCTGACCTTCAAGCCCGACATGATCGATGCCGAGCACAACGTGGTGGACGACCGCACCCGCCAGCTCCTGGGCAACCACCTGGCTGCCTTCCTCGCCTGGATCGAGCGTCACCGGCCGGGCTGATCCGCCGGGCCAGCGGTCAGCCGGTCCAGCAGGAACGCCGCGCGTGCCGCCACGGGCAGGCGCGGCACCTCGACCAGCGTATAGCCGAGCTCGCCATAGGTCCTGACCATCTCGGCATGGGTCTGCCTGGCGATCTCCGGCGACTGGCGGCGCTCCCGGTCCTGGACGAAGATCTCGGGCCAGGGCGGGCAGACGAATACCTGGCGATGGTAGCGGTACGTGCGTGCGGCATCCGTCAAGGCGGGCGGCACCGGCAGGCCCTCCAGGCGCAGATAGCCCAGCACGTCCGGGATGCCGCGATCGAACCAGAGCCGGGAGCTGCCGGCGGCGCGGTGGAAGTTCGCCAGCTCGCGCTCCAGCATGGCCCGGGTGAAGGCAGTCCGGTCGCCCCAGGGCAGGGCATTGCCGCCACTTCTCACCTGCTCCTGGATGATGGCGCGGCCGGTCTCGGCGACGCACCGCTCGCCAAGTCCGTTCAGGGCAGCGAGCAGCGTGCTCTTGCCCGAGCCGGGGCCGCCGGTGAGCACGATACGACAGGGCTGGTGCAAGGATGGTTCCTCCGATCGTCGGTCGGGTGCGGCCATGGGTGCCGGACGGATCGACTTTTGCCAGGGACTTGCTAATCCGCCCCGGGGCCGGCCTTGCCGCCGGCGCCATGTCCATTTCTCAGCAAAGGCAGGAACTTGACCGGACCTCTCGCGCTCTACCGGGAGAAGCTCGCCCAAGGCGAACTGAAGGCCGATCCCGATCAGGAGCGGGCGGTCCAGCGCCTGCAGCGCCTGCACGACGAGCTGGCGGCCCGTCCGCCACGGGACGGCAATGGCGGCAATGGCGGCAATGGCGGCGGGTTCTGGAGCGGCCTGTTCGGCCGCAAGGCGTCGCCCGCGCCGCCGCCGGTCAAGGGCCTCTATCTCTGGGGATCGGTCGGCCGCGGCAAGTCGATGCTGATGGACCTGTTCGTCGCGGCCACGCCGGAGCCGAGGACCCGGCGGGTCCACTTCCATGCCTTCATGCTGGAAGTGCAGCGCCGGCTGCACGAGCTGCGCCAGGCCGGTGCGGAGGGCGATCCGGTCGGGCGGCTGGCCGATGCGATCGCCGCCGAGACGCGGCTATTGTGCTTCGACGAGTTCCACGTGGTCAACATCGCGGACGCGATGATCCTGGGCCGGCTGTTCACCGGCCTGTTCGATGCCGGCGTCACCGTGGTCGCGACCTCGAACTGGCCGCCGGAGCGGCTGTACTGGAACGGGCTGAACCGCGAGCGCTTCCTGCCGTTCATCGCGCTGCTGCAGGAGCGGGTCGACGTCCTGAGCCTGAACGGCCCGGTCGATTACCGGGTCGAGCGGCTGCGCGACCTCGCCACCTGGTTCGCCCCCCTGGATGAGGCAGCGGCCGAGGCGGCGGAACGGCTGTTCCTGGCGCTGACCGACGGGCAGCCGGGGGCACCGGTCGATCTGTCCGTAGGTGCCCGCAGCCTGAGGGTCGCCCGGGCCGAGGGGCCCATCGCCTTCTTCGACTTTCCCGAGCTGTGCGACCGGCCGCTGGGAGCCGCCGATTATCTGGCGATCGCCGAGCGCTTCCGGGTCGTGTTCCTGGCCGGCGTCCCGATCCTGGCCCCGGCCCGGCGCAACGAGGCCAGGCGCTTCATGACCCTGGTCGACGTGCTCTACGAGAACCGGCGCCTATTGGTGGTCACCGCGGCCGGACGGCCGGACGAGCTCTACCCGGTCGGGGAGGGTGCCTTCGAGTTCCAGCGGACGGTCAGCCGGCTCCTGGAGATGCAGAGCAGTGCCTGGCTGGAAGCCGCGGATGCGGCGGGCGGCGAACTCCTGCGCCGGGACTTCGCCCCGTTCGCGCTGACCTCGGACCTGAACTGAACCACGCCACGCATCCGCGGCGGTGGCCGCGGCGATGAGGCCCAGTGCTGCCGGCAGGGCGGCGAACGGCATCGCCAGCACGGTCATGGCCGGGCGTGCTGTATGAATCTGGCCGAGGCCGTCCCAGAACAGCCAGGCGGTGGCCAGGAGGAAGCCCGCGGCCGCCGTCCAGGGCAGGGCGGCACTCGCTCCGCCTCTCACCGCCGGCAGGAGCCGGCGCCAGCACCAGGCGACGGCCAGCATCCCGGTCCACGGTGCGGTGGCGAGCAGGGTCAGGAGCAGGGGCGACACCTGCTCGGGTACGGCCGTGCCACTCACCGCACCCGCCCAGGCCAGCGCCCACTGGTTGAACGTGCCATGGCTGAACCAGGCGGCCGCGAACGCCAAGGCGGCAGCGCCCAGACCGGCGGTCGGCCTAGCCAGCAGCACCACCGCGGCAGCGATTCCGGCGGCGTAGTGGGCCGGCAGCGAAACCAGGCTGCGGATCAGCAGGAGCGTGCCGTCCTCGTCCGTGCCCGCCAAATAGAGCAGGTTCTCGTAGCTGCCGAAGCCCAGCGAGATCAGGATCGCGGCCTCGGCGCGGGCCGGCGCCGCCGCGACCGGCAGGCGCGGTGCCAGTACCAGCCAGAGCGCCAGGGCCTTGGCCAGTTCCTCCAGCATCCCGGATTCCAGCCAGCCGCTGGCCAGCGTGGCATAGGCGGGCGGCATGGCGGAGGCGAACGGCGCCACGATCGCGAAGGGGGCCAGCAGCGGTGCCAGCAGCATGCCCAGGCCGAAGGCATCGGCGCGCTGGCGGGGCGTGGCGGCATGGGCGGTGCGGGCGAGCGTCAGGAGCAGGAGCAGGCCCGGCATCGCCAAGGCGGCTGGCAGCCAGAGCAGGCCGCTCATGGCAGGTCGCCGCCCGGGATGCCGACCAGCAGGCCCAGCAGCCCGAACAGCGCCAGTGCCGCGCCCGCCACCAGCGGCGGCAGCAGCAGGGGACGCAGACGGCAGGGCCGGCCGATCCGGCCCCGGCCGGCCAGCGTCGCCAGCACGGCGTGCGCCAGCAGGAGCATCAGGACGGCGGCGCCCGGCCGGCCGTGCCACAGCAGCAGGAAGGGCGCGGCCAGTGCCGCCGTGGCTGCGGCCGGCAACCCGGCCGACAGTGCCCACCACCCGCCGAACAGGAGCGCTGGCCATGCGGCCGGCCTGATCTCGTCGTCGCGCTGCGCCTGGTCGTCCATGGAGCGCCTTCCGCTGATCGCCTGCCGCATCGCTAGCCGGTTTCACGCCGGGCGTGCGGGACCATCACGGTTAACGCACATTAAGGTACCGTGGCGGGACCGGTGCCGTCTGCCGTCAGCCCACCTGGCAGAGCCGCCAGGGGCCGATGTCGACATGGAGATGGTCGTGGTGGAAGCGGTCGGCCGGCGGACCCAGCACGACCTGGAAGTGCCGGCACGCCGCCTTGCCGACCGCGCGCAGGAACCGGCCGGCGGCGTCTTGGCGGTACCAGTCCCGCGCGACGTCGATGCGGCGGCCATCCGCGAGCTGGAAGCCGCGCACGTCGATCGCGCGTGCCGAGGCATGGAGGCTGGGCCGGCTGCTGTTGCCGGTCATCGAGCGGCAGGACCAGCTCCCGGCAGTCAGCACGGCCGTCACCGGCGCACCGGCCTCTGTCCGGGCGAGCCGGTCCAGTTCCGGCACGAAGCCGGTCCAGGCGGCCGCCATGGCACAGGAGGTCTCGAGCGGCGGCAGCAGCGCCGGGCCGGCGCGCTCGAGAACCAGAGGCTGATCCACGCTGCAGGCACCGCCCGGCGCTGCCGGCCAGGGGCCGAAGTGCGCGCCGGATCCTGCGAGCGCCGCCATGCAGCCCGGATCGGTCGGGGGAGTGGCAGGCCGCCGCGTACCGCAGCCGGCGAGCAGTGCCAGCAGGGCCAGGGCAATGCAGCCGGGCAGGAATCGAACAAAGTCTTTCGGCATTAACGCTGGATTCACCGGTAGGAAGCGAAGATGGCGCAAGGCGGCGGGGCCATGCTCGCGTGCGGGGTCCGTGGCCGCCGTCTGTCCTGGTCGATCGGAGCAGCCTTGTCCTTCCTGCGCCAGTCGTCTTGCCGGCTCTGCCGCGGTCCGCAGCTCCCCTGGGTACTGATCGGGCTGTTTTTGGCCGCTTTGGCCTGGGCCGGCGGTACCGCGATCCTGTCGGCGCGGGCCGGGGGCGGCTCGGTGACCGAGGTCGCGATCCAGCGGCTGCCGGCCGTGCCGGCTTCGGGAGCCCCGGCCGCTGACCAGCCGGCGGAACCTGCGGGCGGGCGGGTCGCGGTGATCCTGGCCGGTGCCGGGCTCGATCCGGCCCTGGCGCGCGCGGCACTCGACCTGCCGGCACCGGTGGCCCTGGCCTGGTCGGTCTATGCCGACCGGCCGCCGCCGTTCCAGGCGGAGCTGCGCCGGCGCGGCCACGAGATCTGGCTGGACCTGCCGGTGTCGCACGGCGATCCCACCCGATTCGATGCGGGTCCGCTGGCGATCTCGCCTACCCGGGGGGATGCGGACAATCTCGACCGGCTGACGCTGGCACTCGGCCAGGTCGCAGCACCCGCCGGCGTGCTGGTGGAGCCGGGTGCCTTCGGCGCCCGCCCGCAGCGGCTGCTGCCGGTCCTGGCAGCGCTGGGCGAGCGGCACGCGCCGGTCGTGCTGCATGGCGAGTTCGCGGCGCTGCTTGCGCGGGAAACTCCCGGAGAGGTGGGGCTGGCGCTCGGCTCGCTGCGGGTCACCAGCCTGCCGGCCAGGGTCGACGAATTCCTCCAGGGGCTGGGCGCCGCGGCCTCGGCCGATGGCCGGGCGCTGGGTGTGCTGCCGAGCCATCCTCTCGTGATCGAGCGTCTGGCGCGCTGGCTGCGGGGCCTGCCCGTTCAGGGCTTGACGCTGGTGGCACCTTCGTCGCTCCTGCGCGCCCGGGCCGGTGCGGTGCCGGCCGGGGTGGAAGGCGCGGCTGCCGTGGCAGCCGGCCGGCAGCACGAGGGATGAGATGGACGAGGAAGGCAGCTGCATCGTCTCGGCCGAGCCGCTGGCGGGCTATCGCCCTTGTGTCGGGATCCTCCTGCATCGGCCGGGCCGGGGCCTGTTCCTCGGCCGGCGGATCGACACGATGGTCGAGGCCTGGCAGCTGCCCCAGGGCGGGATCGACGACGGCGAAACGCCTTTGACCTCGGCGGTGCGCGAACTGCGCGAGGAGGCGGGCACCGATGCCGCCAGCCTCGTGCGCGAGAGCCAGTGCTGGCGTGCCTACGACCTGCCGCCCGATCTCGCGGCGAAGTCCTGGCAGGGGCGCTACAAGGGGCAGACCCAGCGCTGGTTCCTGTTCCGCTTCGACGGCGATGATGCCGACATCGATCTGGTCGGCCATGGCGAGGAAGCCGAGTTCGCCGAATGGCGTTGGGCCAGGCCCGATGAAGTCATGCGGCTGATCGTGCCGTTCAAGCGCGCGATCTACCGGGACGTGTTCCAGGAGTTCGCGGCGGAGCTGGCCTAGGCGGTGCGGCTGGCCGTGATGCCGGAACGGCGGTGCGGCCTGCGGTTGATGGCAGCCGCCGCAGGCCGGCCGGGCGGCCTACGGCTGGTGGCGCTGCTGCTGGGCGTGCTGTTGACCGCCTGCGGGCGCACCGCGAGCCCGCCGACGCGGCCCGCGCCAGCGCCGCCGGTGGTCTCGGTTCCGGCGCCGGTGGTGCGGGCGGATGACCAGGAGCGGCTCTGCCTCGGGCTGCGGCAGGTGGTGGCGGCATGGCCGGAAGCGTTCGCCGGCTTGCGCGGCCCTCCGACCGGGCCGGCCGGCTGGCAGGCTCCGCCGCTCGACGACGCGTTCGCCCGATGCCGGATCGAGGGCAGCGGGCTCCTGACCGCGAGCCATGCCTGCCTCGCCCGTCCGGGCGGCGTTGCCGACCGCGCGGTGGCGGCCGCGGGCTTCCAGGCGACCGGTGCCCGGATCGATCGCTGCCTGGCCGAGCCCGACCCGGCCAGCGTGCGCCGCTGGGTCAAGGCCGGCATGGTCGAACTCGCGGGTGGCGAGCGGCAGGTCCTGTGGCACGACGAGGCAGCCTGGCCGCGGCCGGCCGTGCAACTCAAGCTGGAGGAGGATTACGACCAGCCGGGCGCCTGGCGCTTGCGCCTCGCCACCTACACGATGCGCTGACGAGGCCGGACCCTGGGCTGCGCCGGCAGGCC
Organism: Geminicoccus sp.; assembly: GCF_035556675.1. GTDB lineage: Bacteria > Pseudomonadota > Alphaproteobacteria > Geminicoccales > Geminicoccaceae > Geminicoccus. The sequence goes on from NZ_DATMFZ010000381.1 coordinate 19,388, forward strand.
GGAGCGGCGGGCCGGGCATGATCAACATGGGCGCTGGGCGGGGCCGGACATGGCCGGTGCCCATGCCCGGCCGGAAGCTGCCGCACCGTCCGTGGCCGTGGCGCAGCCTCGCAAAACGTCATTCCGCCCTGCGGCGCTGGTGAGCCGGGCGTGGCGAGGCAGGCACCGGCCAAGCGAGTGGGCAGAGGCGGACGATGCCCGCCTCCGGTCCCGAGCCGCGTCTCCGCTGACCTCATCTGCACCACCGGGGGCGGCAGAACTGCGGAAGCCGTGCATGGCGGGCTGAAGGCGGGCCCGGTCAGGCCGGAACTGGGCGGGGAACCGAGGGGTCGACGGAAGCTGCGCCAGCTTCCGCCCTGCAACGGCCTGCCATTCGATCGAAGCCGGATGTCGTCAGACGGGAGACGGCTGAACGGGCGGCCGTGGTGGAGGGCTGCCTCAGCCGCAACCGCATTCCTTGGCAGCCCCCATCCGGACGAGGCGGGGAAGTGTCGCCCGGTGACCGGTGCCGGTGCAACCAGGCCGCAGTCGGCAACCGCACGCCAGCCCTGGCCGGTTCTTTCCAGCCGAGGCGCTTGCCAAGCGGGGTGGATCCGTCATGCTGCATTGCGGCAGTCGCCGCGTCGGACGATGCGTGCGCGGCTCATCGGTCGATGGAAGGCCGCCGCGCTTCATTCGCGCTGCAGTAGAGGTGGACGCTCATGAGCCCGAGACCATCGGAGATCTGGCGCCGCGACTTCTCCGCACGCCCGCGGCCGTTTCGTCCCATCGGCTTCCTGTTCCAGCAGGGACGCCGGCCTGCGGCCTGGCTCGCCCTGGCGATCTGCGGGATCATCGTCGTGGTCTTGTGGGGTGATTCCGGCTGAGGTTCGCACGTACCGCAGGTTCGGTCGTGCAGGATCGCGCCCCCTACCGCCACGCAGCCGGTACTGCCGGTCACCTGCCTTTCCGCCCCCGGTCACACCGAGGATGCGGTCTCGGAGCGCGTGACGCCGGATCCTGAGAGGGCGCCATGGTGCCTGGAAAGGCGAGGCGAGGATACGGCCCTCCGACCGGCCGGCTGCCGGTCAGCCTCGGTGTCGGGCAACCGGAGGCCCGGCCGGGTGCTCGCCCGGCGGCTGCTCCGTTTGCACCACAGGGCGCCGCGGGGTCCGCACCGTCGCCAGCATCCGGCCCGGCGGCCGAGGCGGCCGGGCTCCGCAACGGGCGGCCGATCCGGCGAGGCAACGGGGCGCTGTGGTCCGCTGGGCGGGCTCACCCATGGGGCGGCGGGGCGGTGCTGGCACGCAGAACGAGCGGCGCGTCGAGAATCAGGTGCTCCACCGGCTGCTCGATCCGTTCGCCGCGCCCGGCCAGGCGGGTGAGCAGCCGGTCGGCGGCGACATGGCCGATCTCGTAGGCGGGATTGGCCACGGCGCTGAGCGGCGGATGGCAGAGCGCGTACCAGTCCTGGTCGTCGAACCCGACGACCGAGATCTCGTCCGGGATGCGCAGGCCGGCCCGGCGCAGCCCGACCAGCACGCCCTGGGTCATCATGTTGTTGGTGGCGAACAGCGCGGTCGGGCGGGGGGACAGTTCCAGCAGCCGGTCCACGGCGCGTTCGCCGCCCTCGGCCAGCAGGTCGGCGCGGAGGACCAGCGCCTCGTCATAGGCGATGCCGTGGCGGCCGAGTGCCCTGGTATAGCCTTCCAGCCGGTGCCGGTCGAAGGTCGCGTCCATCGGGCCGGTGACGATCGCGATCCGCCGGTGACCTTGCTCCAGGAGATGGCCGACCACCGCTTCGGCCGTGGCCCGGTTGTCGATCGTGACGGTGTCGGCCTCCAGCCCGGGCACGTCGGAATCGACCAGGACCACCTGCACGCCGCGTTGCTGGGCCTCGCGGAAATGCTCGGCGCTCGCCGCCGAGGTCGCCGCGATCAGTCCGTCGATCTGCTTTTCCACGAGCACCCGGACCAGCGAGCGCTCGCGCTCCAGCGAATTGCCGGTATTGCCCAAGATCACGCTGTAGCCGGTCTGGGACAGGCGCGATTCCACGCCGCTGGCGATCCCGCCGAAGAACGGGTTGGCGACATCGGCCAGTAGAAGGCCGATCGTGAAGCTCTGGCGGCTGCGCAGGCTGGCGGCGATTGAGTTCACCACATAGCCCAGCCGCAGCGCGGTCTGACGGACCCGCTCCGCCGTGGCCGGAGTAGAGCCGCTCTCGATCCCGGCCAGCACCCGCGACACCGTCGCCTTGGATACGCCGGCCGCCTTGGCCACGTCCTCCATGGTCGGCCGCTTGCGCCACTCCATCGCACGCATTCCTTTTCCATCCGCCACGCGCCCGGTCCGGCGGACGCTGCCGAGGCGCAGCATATAGCGCTTGACGAGGCGGATCATCCGGAATGAAATCGGTTGTGTAAATCGTTTTACGAATGGCAGGCCCCAGGCAACGGTGACATGGGGCCAAGCAGGTCCGGCGATGGTGGAGTGGTCCGAGTGCAGAATGCCGTGAGCGGTCGCCTGGGTGAAGCGCCGATCGACGAAATCAAGCGCATGGTGTACGCGCCGGGCCTGCTGCGCGCCGACGATGCCGACTTTCACGACATGTGCGCCATGAACCAGGCCCATTTCGTGATGCTCGCCGAATCCGGCCTGATGCCTGCGGGCGTGGTGAGGCCGCTCGCCCGTGCCATGCGGCAGCTGGCCGCCGAGGGGCGCGGCACCGTGCCGACCGATCCGGAGCTCGAGGATTCCTATTTCGCGTTCGAGGCACGCCTGACCGCGATCGCCGGCGGCGACGTGGCCGGTCGGCTGCATACCGGGCGCAGCCGCAACGACATCGGCGCCACGCTCGACCGGATGCGGGCGCGCCGGCTGTGCCTGGAGATCCTCCGGGCGCTGCACGACGCGCGCGCTGCCTGCTATGCGCGGGCGCTCGACCATCTGGACACGGTGATCCCGGGCTACACCCATCTCCAGCCGGCCCAGCCGATCACCTTCGGCTTCTATCTGGTCTCGGTCGCCAACGCCCTCGGGCGCGATGCCGAGCGGCTGGTCCAGGCCTATCGCCACATCGACGAGAACCCGCTGGGCACGGCCGCACTCGCCGGAACCTCGTTCGCGATCGACCGCCGGCGCACGACGGAGCTGCTGGGCTTCACCGCGATCCTGGAGCCGGGCCTGGACGCCGTGGCGTCCCGCGACTTCGCGACCGAGCTGATGTTCGCGGCCACCGCCCTGTCGGTGCACTGGAGCCGGGTGGCGCAGGACATGTACACGTTCTGCACCCACGAGTTCTCCTCGGTGCTGTTCCCGGACCGGATCGCCGGCACCTCCAGCATCATGCCGCAGAAGAAGAACCCGGTGGCGCTGGAATATCTGCGCGCCGAGGCCGGCCGCTCGATCGGTGCCCTGACCGGTGCGCTCGCCTCGATCAAGGGCACCAACTTCTCCATCGCACTCGATGCGCTGCGCGAGGGCTTCTACGACGCCTGGACGGTGCTGGCCCAGATCCCGGGGGATCTCGCCCTGTTCCAGAAGGTCATCGAGAACGCGGCGCCGGATGCGGTGAAGCTGGAGGAGCGCTGCCGCGCGAACTTCGCCACCGCCACCGACCTCGCCGACGGCATGGTGCGCGAGGCCGGCATCCCGTTCCGCGACGCGCACCACATCGTGGGCGCGGTGGTGCGCGCCGCCGTCGAGGCGGGCAAGACCGCGGAAGCGATCGATGCGGCCATGGTGGATGCGGCCGCGGTCGAGATGATCGGCCGGCCGCTGGGCCTGCCCGACCGGTTCATCGCGGCCTGCCTCGACCCGCGCCAGGCGGTGGAGGCCCGCCGGACGCTGGGCGGCACCGCCTCGGCCGAGGTCGCCCGGATGGTCGAGGCGGGGCAGGCCAGGCTCGCCGGCGACCGGGACTGGCTAGACCAGCGCCACGCCGCGCTCCGCCAAGCAGCCGAGCTTTTGCAGGCAAGGGTCGAGGAACTCGCCGGCAGCTGATCGAACGGCTACACCACACTGCCCTGACCAGGGGGCCGTCCGACCAAGAAGGGGAAGCAGCGCATGATGACACGTCTCGTTTCGACCTGCCTCGCCGTGCTCGCGCTGTGCGGCGGTGCGGCGACGGCCCAGGAGCTGCCGGCCCTGCCGGACGCGATCAAGGATCAGGGCACGCTGCGCGTAGGCGTGCGTTGCGACCAGCCGCCCTACGGGTTCAAGGACCAGAACGGCGACTTCGCCGGTGTGGAGGTCGAGATGGCCAGGCAGATCGCCCAGTGGGCGACCGGCGGCCAGATCGAGATGATGTGCGTGACCGCGGAGAACCGCATCCCGCAGCTCACCGCTGGCAAGGTCGACATGCTGATCGCCACGCTCGGCAAGACGCCGGAGCGCGCCCGGGTGATCGACTACAGCACCCCCTACAACTGGGGCGGCAGCGACCTGCTGGTGATGAAGGATTCGCCGATCCAGAAGCTCGCGGACGTCAGGCAGGCCGAGACCGTGGTGATGCTGAAGGGGACCACCCAGGCCGCCTGGTTCGACGCGAACGAGCCGGACGTGCCGACCATGCGGCTGAACTCGATCTCGGACGCGCTCCAGGCCTTCAAGCAGGGCCGGGGCGACGTCATGGCCGCCGATGTCGCGACCCTCACCGTGATCGCGGAGAAGGACGACAGCGTGCGGATGGTGAACGAGCCGTTCGCGATCTCCGTGGGCGGCATCGGCGTGCGCAAGAACGAGCCGGAATGGCTGGCCTACATCAACGCGGCACTCGACCGGATGGCCAAGGAGAACCTCTACATCCCGTGGATCGAGAAGTGGGCGCCCGAGGACAAGTGGGGCTTCTACAAGGCTTCCTTCCCGCCTGCCCCGTTCCCGGAGATCGAATGACCGGGCGCGGCTGAGCCCATAGGCTCATGGAGTTCGACCCCGCCTATCTGGTCCGCCATCTGCCGGCGCTCTGGCGCGGGCTCCTGGTGACGATCGAGGTCAGCCTCGCCGGGATGCTGTTCTCGATCGTGCTGGGCGTCCTGGGCGCCGCCGCGCGCTACCTGCGGATCCCAGGGCTCTGGCAGTTCGTCGCCTTCTACGTGGAGTTCATCCGCAACACGCCCTTGCTGGTGCAGATGTTCTTCATCGTGTTCGGCCTGCCCGCGATCGGGCTGACTCTGTCCCTGTTCTGGTGCGGGGTCCTCTCGCTGGCGCTGTGGGCGGCCGCCTATCATGTCGAGAGCATCCGCGGCGGCCTGGAGACGGTGAACAAGGGCCTGCGCGAGGCCGGCCAGGCGCTGGGGCTCAAGCCCTGGCAGTTCCTGGTCAAGGTCTCGCTGCCGCTGGCGCTGCGCGTCGCCATCCCCAGCATGCTGAACACCTCGGTGTCGCTGGTGAAGAACAGCTCGATGCTCCAGGCGATCGGCCTGATGGAGCTGACCTTCGTGGCGGTGGACCGCATGGCGATCGATTTTCGGATGCTCGAGATGTTCACCGTGCTGGTGGTCGTCTACCTGGCGCTGGTGTTCGTCCTGTCCTTCGTCGCCGGCCGGGTGGAGCACGTGCTGCAGAGGCCGTTCCGCGCATGAACGTGATCCTCGCCAACTGGCCGCTGTTCCTGGACGGCTTCTGGCAGACCATCAAGATCGGCATCGTCACCCTGATCGCATCCACCGTGATCGGCTTCGTGCTGGGCACGCTGGCGATGGTGCGGCCCTGGTGGGTCCGGGCCCTGGTGAAGGTCTATGTCGAGTTCCTGCGCGGCGTGCCGCTGATCGTGAACATCTTCTTCGTGTTCTTCGGAGCGCCCCTGCTGGGGCTGCCGCTCAGCCCCTATGGCGCGGTGGTGCTGGGCCTGTCCTTGTGGGGCGGGGCGAACGGGGCGGAGATCGTGCGCGGCGGTCTCCAGGCGGTGCCGCGCCACCAGAGCCAGAGCGCCCGGGCCCTGGGCCTGAAGGAATGGGAGATCTTCTGGTTCATCCTGCTGCCCCAGGCGCTGCGCGGCATCCTGCCGGCCTTTGCCGGCCTGCTCACCCTCCTGATCCAGTCGACCACGCTGGGTGCCCTGGTCGGGGTCTCGGAGATGCTGGCGATGGGCCGGCTCGTGGTGGAGCGCACCACCGTGATGGAGGGCTCGGACCCGGCCTTCCAGGTCTACACCTTCGTGCTGGTGGCCTACTTCCTGCTCTGCTCGGCGCTCACCTGGTGCACGCGGCGCTGGGAGCGGCGCCTGGGTGCGGTGGGCGCCAGGCGGCGGCTGCTGGGCGGCGGCAACGCCCCGGCGATCTGATGCGAGAACCGCCCATGCCCGAGCCCCTGATCTCCGCGCGCGGCCTGAACCGCCATTACGGCGCGGTGCAGGCGCTGGTCGACGTCGACCTGGACGTCCATGCGGGCGAGGTGGTGAGCATCATCGGGCCGTCCGGCTCGGGCAAGAGCACGCTGATCCGCTGCCTGAACGGCCTGGAGATCCCGACATCCGGCACGATCACGATCGACGGCCAGCCGATCGGGCTGCGCGACCACCGGGCCTGGACGAGGATCCGCCCGGACGTCGGCATGGTGTTCCAGGACTACACCCTGTTCCCGCACCTGACGGTGCTGCGCAACATGACGCTGGCTCCGGTGCGCCGCGGCAGGGCCAGCCGCGCCGAGGCCGAGGCGAACGCCATGGAGCTGCTCGCCAAGGTGGGGCTGGCCGACAAGGCGCACGTGCATCCGGCCGAGCTGTCCGGCGGCCAGCAGCAGCGTGTCGCGATCGTCCGCGCTCTGGCGATGAAGCCCAAGGTCCTGCTGTTCGACGAGCCGACCTCCGCACTCGACCCCGAGACGATCCGCGACGTGCTGGAGGTCATGCAGCAGCTGGCGCGCGAGGGCATGACCATGGTGGTGGTGACCCATGAGATCGGCTTTGCCGGCGAGGTCGGCAGCCGGCTCGTGTTCATGGAGCGTGGCCGGATCGTGGAAGAGGGCCCACCCAGGCAGCTCCTGGAACGGCCGGCCAGCCGGCGCCTGGCCGACTTCCTGGCGCACCTGATCCGGCACTGACCGGCAGGTCGCGCTGACGGGCCGGCGCATCGTGCCTAGACTGGCGGCATCTTCGCTTCCTGGAGACCGGTCTCTTGGCTGATCCTGCTTCCCTCGGCGACGCGACCCTGGCCCTGCACGGCGGTGCCGAGGACCGCGCGGTCGGCGCGCCCGCGGCGCCGCCGCCGGTGCTGGCCACCAGCTTCTTCACCCATCCGGACGCGGTCGGGTTCGCCGCCGCCGACATCGACGCGGCGACGCCGCATTTCTACACCCGCTGGAGCAACCCGACCCTGCAGCTCCTGGAGACCCGCCTGGCCGCGCTGGAAGGCGGCGAGGCGGCGGTGAGCTTCGCGAGCGGCATGGCGGCGGTCACCGCCCTGTTCCTCGACCGGCTGCGGGCGGGCGACCACCTGATCCTGTCCGAGGTCTGCTATGCCGGGGTGGCGGAGCTGGCCCATGCCCAGCTGGCCGGGCTCGGGATTGCGACGAGCTTCGTCGACACGTCGGACCTGGCAGCCGTGGCGGCGGCGTTCCGGCCGAACACGAAGCTGCTGCATGTCGAGACCCCGGCCAATCCGACGCTGCGCATCACCGACATCGCCGCCGTGGCGGAGCTGGCCCGCGCGCGGGGCGTGCCGCTCTCGGTCGACAGCACGATCGCGACCCCGCTCGGCACCCGGCCGCTGGCACTGGGCGCCGACTATGTCATCCACTCGCTCACCAAATATCTGTGCGGCCACGGCGATGCCCTGGGCGGCGCGGTGATCACGACCGCCGAGCGCGCCACGACCCTGCGCAAGGAGAGCCTGATCCATCTGGGCGGCTCGCTCTCGCCGTTCGCCGCCTGGCTGATCATGCGCGGCATGGAGACCCTGGTGCCGCGCATGGCCCTGCACGAGAGCAACGCCCGCAGGCTCGAGGCCTGGCTGGCGGAACATCCCAAGGTCCTGCGCGTGCTCTGGCCGGGCTCGCCGCGGCACCCGCAGCACGAGCTCGCGAGGCGGCAGATGCGCAACTTCTCCAGCCTCCTGTCCTTCACCCTGAAGGAGGACAATGCCCGGATGGCGCGGCAGGTGGCGGAGCGGCTGCGGGTGATCTCGCCGGCCGTGTCGCTCGGCAAGACCAAGAGCCTGCTGTTCTACATTCCGACCGATGACATCATCAGTGCGTCCTGGCGGATGGGCGAGGCGGCGGCAGGTCGCTACCGGGCGCTGGCCGGAGAAGGGGTGTTCCGCTTCTCGGTAGGGCTGGAGGACGCGGACGATTTGATCGCCGACCTGGATCAGGCCCTGGCCTGAACAGCTGGAGCGGCAGCGCGCGGATGGCAGCCATGCGCGCGGCACACGCAGCGGAGGGTTGCGGCGTGCCGTGGCCTGCCGGCACAGCCGGAAGGGGTGGCCAACCTCCAGGCCACCCGTCCGAGTGGATCCGAGCATGACCCGTGCGCACTGTCCGGCCGCCGCCCGCACCGGGACATCGGCTGCCCATTTCTTCGTGGCGCTATCCATCTGCGCTGCCATCCTGAACAGCACCACGCCCTCGACGCTCTATGCTGTCTATCAGGCCCGCTGGCATTTCGGCGCCACGACCACCGCCGCGATCTTCGCGATCTACTCGGTGGGCACGCTTGCGGCCCTGCTGATCCTGGGCCGTCTGTCCGACCGGCTGCCCGACCGGCGGCTGGTGATCGTCCCGGCTCTGCTGGTCTGCGCCGCGGGTGCCACGATGTTCGCTCTGGCCGACAGCGTCTTCCATCTGTTCGCCGGGCGGCTGCTGGCCGGTGTTGGCACCGGTGCGATGGTCGGCGCCGCCAATGCCGCCATGGTGGAACTCGATCCACGCCAGGACCGGGTGCGTGCCGCCGTCATGGCCTCGGTCGCGTTCACTGCGGGCGCGTCGCTGGGGCCAATCATCAGTGCGGTTGCCCTGCAGCTCGGCTGGTGGCCTACCCAGCTGCCGTTTGCCCTGCTGGCCTGCCTGTCGCTCGTCACCGCCCTGGCCCTGGTGGCACTGCCCTGGCCGATCGTGGCACGCGTGCCCGCCACCAGCGTCGCCAACTGGCCGGAGCGCTCCGGCGGCGTGCTGCCGACCCTGCGCCTGATCCGCGTGCCATTCTTCGCCGCGGCGATCGCTCTGATCCTGTCCTGGTCGATCGGCTCGACCTTCATGGCGCTGGGGCCGACCTTTACCGCTCGGCTGTTCGACCTGAACCATCCTGCCGTCGGCGCCTTCACCTTGGCAGGTTTCCAGCTGGTCGCCGGCACCGTTCAGTTCATCTGCCGCCAGCGTGATCCGGCCAAGTGCATGATCCGGGGCTCCGTGCTGGTGGTGGCAGCACTGCTGGCCTGCACGCTCGGCGCGTGGGTCGGCCTGCCGCTCCTGTTCATCTGCGGCGTGCTGGTGGTCGGGGTCGGCTATGGCGCGGCGTTCGTGGGGGCGGCCGGAACGGTGAACCTGGTGGCGCCTCCCGACCAGCGTGCGACCATCGTGTCGCTGTTCTACGTGGCCGGTTACTTTGGCAACACCATCCCGCTGGTGGCGCTGGGGGCGGTCGCGGATGCGATCGGGCTGCTGGGCGGTCTGGTCTTCCTCGCGGCGGCAGCGATCGCCCTGGTTCTGCTGCTTTTGGCTCTGGCGCGTCGGCTGCAGTAGACACGCCAGCATTGCCAGCAGGAAATGAACAGGGCGACACAGCGCTGGCTGGGCGCAGATGGCAGCCCTGATGGGTTCGATGCCGGAGGACACGGCAAGATGCGTGACCTGATCTTCACCGATGGCAGTGACGACCAGGTGCGGGGCCGGGGGGCAATGACGTCATCGACCTGGAACTCGGCAATGATCTCGGCCGCGGCGGCGATGGCAACGACCTGACCTCGGACTTCTGAGCGCCTTCCCACCAGCATGAGCGCGGCAGCCCGGCGGCCGCTCCGCCGCCGGGCTGCGCCTGAGCCCTTGGCCGTCAGCCCCTGATGAACGCCAGCAGGTCCTGGTTGATCACGTCGGGATGGGTCGTGCACATGCCGTGCGGGAAGCCGTCATAGGACTTGAGCGTGCCGTTCTTCAGCAGCTTCACCGACAGGGGCGCAGAATCGGCATAAGGCACGATCTGGTCGTCCGTCCCGTGCATGACCAGGACCGGCACCTCGATCTTGCGCAGGTCCTCGGTGAAGTCGGTCTCGGAGAAGGCCTTGATGCAGTCGTAGTGGGCCTTGGCCCCACCCATCATGCCCTGGCGCCACCAGTTGTCGATGACACCCTGCGAGACCTTCGCGCCTTCCCGGTTGAAGCCGTAGAAGGGGCCGGCCGGGATATCGACATAGAACTGGGCGCGGTTGGCGGCGAGTGCCGCACGGAAGCCGTCGAACACCTCGATCGGCAGGCCGCCCGGGTTCTTCTCGGACTTGACCATGACCGGCGGCACCGCACCGATCAGCACGGCCTTGGCCACCCGGCCGGGTTCGGCGCGGGCGACATAGTGGGCGACCTCGCCGCCGCCGGTGGAATGGCCGACATGGACCGCATTCCTCAGGTCGAGTGTGGCCACCAGCTCGGCCACGTCGGCGGCATAGGTGTCCATCTCATTGCCGGTATCGGTCTGGCTGGAGCGCCCGTGGCCACGCCGGTCATGTGCGATCACCCGGTAGCCCTCGTGCAGGAAGAACAGCATCTGGCTGTCCCAGTCGTCCGCGCTGAGCGGCCAGCCGTGGTGGAACATGATCGGCTGGGCGTCCTTGGACCCCCAGTCCTTGTAGAAGATGGTGGTCCCGTCCTTGGTGGTGATCGTGCTCATCGGTCGAACCCTTCCTGAAGCGTGTAGTGCCGTGCCCTTCACACGCGTGAAAGCACAGCTCAGACTTGCAAGAATCGGGCTAGGAAGGAACCGACAGAAATCGATGGGTCGCAGGGGGAATCATGCCCTGCGGGCAGCACTCACGGCGCGTCTGCCGGTGCCTGCGTAAGGTCGGGCGCAGCCGGGCCCGTGTCCGCCGCTGCCGTCAGCCAGACGAGCTCGGTGCCGGCCAGGCGTGACTGCAGGGTGGCGGGCGGGGGGACGTCGCATACGATCGTGTCGACCTGCTCGAACCGGCACACCCGTACCCTGGCCCTGGCGCCCAGCTTGCTGCCGTCGGCCGCGACGACCGTGCGGGCGGCGGCATCGATCATCGCCCGCGCGATCCGGGCCTCGTCCAGGTCGAAATCCATGAACCCGTCGGCGGCATCGATCGCCCCGATCGACAGGATCGCCACGTCCGCGCGGAACTGGTCGATCAGCGCCAGCGCCTCGGGACCCACCGCCGCGCCGATATCGGCCCGGAACGCGCCGCCGGCGAGATAGACCCGGTGCTCCTGCCGCCCGAGCAGGGTCCGGGCGATCTCCAGCGCGTTGGTGACGACGGTGAGCCCGCGCCGCTCCAGCAGGGCCTCGGCCACGAACGCGGTGGTCGAGCCGCCGTCCAGCATCACCGTCTGGCCGTCCTGGATCTGGCCGGCCACCGCCCGGCCGATCCGGCGCTTGATCTCGGTGCGCTCGCTTAAGCGCCGCGAGAAGGGCGGTTCGGCCTGGGCCAGCGGCAGCGCCACGGCGCCATGAGCGCGCACCAGCCGGCCTTCCTCCACCAGTGCCCGGGTGTGGCGGCGCACGGTCTCGTCCGACACGTTCAGGTGCTGGGCCAGCTCGCTGATCGTGCAGCGGCCACGCTCGCGCAGCGTGGTCATGATCGCGGTCTGCCATTTGGTGGGAAACATGCGCCGGCCTCGTTGCGTCCGGCGCGAAGCTGAGCCTCGTCCCTCGCGAAATCAACAAAGTTGTGGTTTCCCTGTTGACCCAGGCACCGCGGCAGGCGGACAGTTCCGGGAAAGGACCGATGACGGACGGGTCTTGAGCCCGCCACGCCCAGCGGCCCGATAATGGGGAGGGAGAAGCTATGCTGAGGCATCTCTTGCTGTCCGCTGCCGTGGCGCTGCCGATGGCGCTCGCCGGTGGGAATGCTGGTGCGGTCGAATCCAACGACCCGATCAAGCTCACCCTGCACGACTGGACCGGTCAGCTCATCACCACCCGGATCATGGGCTCGGTGCTGCAGAAGGCCGGCTACAATGTCGAGTACGTCCAGGCCGACTATCTGGCCCAGTTCGCCGGGCTGAAGACCGGGGACCTCCATGTTGCCATGGAGATCTGGGAGACCACCGGCCGCGAGGCGATGGACGAGGCCACCGCGACGGGCCAGGTCGAGAACCTGGGCGAGACCGGGATGCAGGCGATCGAGGAATGGTGGTACCCGACCTATGTGAAGGAGCAGTGCCCGGGCCTGCCGGACTGGGAGGCGCTGGCCGATTGCGCCGAGCTGTTCTCGACCGCCGAGACCGCCCCGGACGGGCGCTATCTGGGTGGGCCGGTGACCTGGGGCGGGTTCGACGAGGAGCGGGTCGAGGCCCTGGAGCTGCCCTACGTCGTGGTCCATGCCGGGACCGACGCGGCCCTGTTCGCCGAGCTGGAGAGCGCTTACCAGCGCAAGGCGCCGATCCTGCTTTGGATCTATGCGCCGCACTGGGCGCCCATCAAGTACGAGGGCGAATGGGTGGCGTTCCCGCCCTACGAGAAGGCCTGCTACGAGGATCCGGCCTGGGGCATCAATCCTGACCTCACCCATGACTGCGCCAAGCCGCGCGGGCCGATCTGGAAGGTCGCCTGGAAGGGGGTGGCCGAGAAGTGGCCGGGCGCGCACGAGGCGATCCAGGCCTTCCATGTCGAGAACGACGAGATGGGCCGGATGATCGCAGCGGTCGACCTGGACGGCCGGCCGGTCGAGGCGGTGGTCGAGGAGTGGGTTTCGGCCAACGAGAGCCGCTGGAAGCCCTGGATCGGCCAGTAGGACCGGCCATGGCGGCGGCCCGCCCGGTCAAGCTCGCGGCCAGCGGCATCTGGAAGCTGTTCGCTGCCGATGGCGCTGCGTTGGACCGGCTGGGGCCGCATCCCGACGATGCGGCGCTGGACCGGGCCGGGCTGGTGGCGGGCGTGGCCGATGCCAGCCTCGCCATCGGCGAGGGCGAGATTTTCGTCATCATGGGCCTGTCCGGGTCGGGCAAGTCGACGCTGGTGCGCTGCCTGTCCCGGCTGATCGAGCCGACGCGGGGTCAGGTGCTGCTGGACGGCCAGGACCTGACCCGGGCCGGCCCCGCCGAGCTGATCCGGCTGCGCCGCCACAAGATGGGCATGGTGTTCCAGAACTTCGCGCTCCTGCCGCATCTGACCGTGCTGGGCAATGTCGCCTTCCCG
>NZ_DATMFZ010000382.1:0-15357 GCF_035556675.1 Geminicoccus sp.
CCGCGGTGGAAAGGGCCGCGTTGCGCGTGACGCTGCTCTCGATCCGGTTCTGCACCCAGCTGCCGATGATCGCCATGCCGACCAGGGTCACCGCACTGCCGGCCACCGCGAAGCGCCGGTCCAGCGGCATGGCTGCCAGGCGGGCGAACAGGCCGCGCGGGCGGAAATGGAGGCTGCGGTAGGCTGGCGGCGCGGATCGGGACATGGCTGGCATGGTGGTCCTGCAGCAGCTGGCCGATCGGCCGGCCCGGCCATTCTTGGAAGATCGCTGGCCGGCAGGCCAGTCGAAGTTGAACGTCTCCGACCTTGGTCCGAACCCGCACCGGACCAAGGTCGGAGACAACTTCGCGCATCGGTCCGAGAAGTCCGGCAATGGCCCAGCGCATCTGTACTGTCACTTTCCAGCCGGTACATCTTCCTGTGCTGCCGGTCCAGGCCGCGAAAGATCCTCGACACAATGGTGGAAGTCATCGTCATGACCAAGACTTTAGCGCATTTTCACGGGCTGCGCGACACGGGCGGGCGCGGACCCCGATCAATGCTCGGCCGGCTTGGCAGGCTGGCCGCCACCCTGGCCTGCGTGGCGGCGCTGCCCGGCCTCGCGGAGGCCGCGTCGTCGAAGGGCTGCACCGGCGGGGGCTTCCGCGTCTCGGTGCCCGGGCAGACCGTGAGCGCCGAGGGCGACCATGCCATCCCGGCCGCCCGGCTTTCCGGCGCCACCCAGATCCAGGTGATCGGCAAGTATGTCCAGTTCACCATCGTGGCGCAGAGCTTCGGCATCCAGAACTATCTGTTCACTGGTGCCGCCAATCCGCTCGACATGACCGGCGGGCGCCGCACGGTTGTCTGGCAGAGCAAGACGCCCGACCATCGCGGCCTCGTGCTCACCGGCAACGCCTCGCTCGAGCTCGACGAGGAGGAGTTCGCCATGGAGCGGTCGGGGCCGGGCCTGACCATGAAGATCCAGGCCAAGGACTGCGCCCAGGGCGGGATCTTCCAGATGGAGGTGGAGCGCAGGGACGGCACCACCACCCGATTCACCCACCTGCTGGCCGAGGGCGCATTCTACTTCGACAACCCGAACTTCCGTGCGCGCGAGGGCGATGTCCTGCCCTACAAGGACACGACCGTCACCGTCACGCCCAGGATCAACGTCGCGACGGATCTGGCGCCGCGCCTGGTGGGCCGCGACAGCGCGCAGGTCGCCACCCGGGTGGCCCACCCGACCTGCGCCAACCAGATCCGCCGGCGGAACGCGACCTTCGACGTGGTGCGCCATTGCGGCCGCCTGTCGCAATGGGACGTCGCGAGCGGCGGGCGGATGGGCTGGGTCACCGGCGAGGACGCGGTCGAGGTGGCACCGCCGGCCACGGACTGTGTCAGCGACTGCCAGGCGCAGAACCGGGTGCGCGGCCAGGCCGTGGTGCTGGGCTTCCCCTCGCCGGTCCCGGCGGCCAGCCGGCTCCGGCCGGCTCTGCCCTGATCCTGTACCGGAGGGCGCCGTTCATGGCCCGGATGCGGCGTCTTTCCGGCCGTGGGCTGGCCGAAAGGTCAGCCCAGCCCGGACAGCCAGGAGAGCGCTTCGGACGGGTCGGCCACCGCCGGCCCGTCCGGCTGCGGCGGGCGGGCCAGCAGCACCACCGGGATGCCCTGGGCCCGTGCCGCCAGGATCTTGGCATGGCCTGCCGCACCGCCGGATGCCTTGCTCACCAGCACGTCCACGCCGTAGCGCGCGAGCAGCGCGGCTTCCGCCTCGGGCGTAAACGGCGGGCGCGCCTGCACGTGCACCACGCCCAGCGGCAGGTCCGGGATCGGCTCGATGCTGCGCAGGACCAGCCGCATGCGCGGGTGGAGCTGGAGGAAGGTCGGGGCGGCCTCGTGGCCGGTGGTGAGGAGCGCGGTCTTGCCGAAGTTCGGCAGGATGCGGACTGCCTCGGCGGCATCGGCCACCTCCACCCAGCGGTCTTCCGTCGCGCGCTGCCAGGACGGGCGCAGGAGGCGCAGGCGCGGGATGCCGAGCGCAGCGCAGGCTTCGGCCGCGTGCCAGGGCATCTGCCGTGCGAACGGGTGGGTGGCGTCCACCACCGCTGCCGGGCGCTCGGCCGCCAGCCAGGCGGTCAGGCCTGTGACCCCGCCAAAGCCGCCCTGGCGCAGCTCGCCCGCCACCGGCCCGGGCGCGCTGGTGCGGCCGGCGAGCGAGGTCACGTTTCGCCAGCCCGGCCGGTCCGCCAGGGCTCGGGCGAGACCGGCCGCCTCCGCCGTGCCGCCCAGGATCAGGACCAGCCGGGCGCCCATCCGACCTCCCTGCCCATCCGGTCATATACCAGCACTTCCACTGCCACTGCGTCCCCCGCCACCGCCTGCGCCACCGTGCGCGCCTGCTCCGCCACGTGCTGCGCCAGGGGGAAGCCCAGCGCTTCGGCGGCCTGGTGCAGCTCCAGGGCGGTGTTGGCGGTGGCGGCCAGCGCCACGAGCGGTGCCGGTGCCGCCATTGTCCGCAGCAGGTCGGCCAGCGCCTCGGGACGCATCGGGTTGCGCGCGGAGTGGAGATCCATGGCACCCTGCGCCAGCTTGGTGAGCTTGGCGAAGCCGCCGGCCAGCGTCAGCCGGGCGACCGGGTGGCGGCGCAGATATTTCAGCGTGCCGCCCGCGAAGTCACCCATGTCGAGCAGGGCCAAGTCCGACAGCGCATGGCGCTGCCGCACCGCGGCTTCCGAGGTAGAGCCGGTGCAGGCCGCCACGTGATCGAGCCCGGCCGCGCGCGCCACGTCGATGCCGCGCTGGATCGAATGGATCCAGGCCGAGCAGGAATAGGGCACGACGACCCCGGTGGTACCCAGGATGGACAGGCCGCCCAGAATGCCGAGCCGCGGGTTCCAGGTCCTGGCGGCGATCTCGGCGCCGTTCGGGATCGACACCGTCACGCTCACGTCGGCGGGCTGGCCCGTGGCGGCGGCCACCTCCTCCAGGGCCGTGCGGATCATCGCGCGAGGCCCGGGATTGATGGCGGGCTCGCCCGGCGGCAGGGGCAGGCCCGGCAGGGTCACCGTGCCCACGCCCGGACCGGCGAGAAAGTGGATGCCGCTGCCGGGCGGACCGGGTGCGACCGTGGCGCCGACCTCGCAGCCATGGGTCACGTCCGGGTCGTCGCCGGCATCCTTCACGATCGCGGCGAATGCCCGGCCGGCGGCGAGCTCTGTGCGGGCGAGCGGCAGGGTCGCGCTGCCGCCGTGCGGCAGGGTGATCTCGACCGGGTCGGGGAAGCCGGCGCCGGCCAGCGCCTGGAACGCGGCCTTGGCGGCGCCGGTGGCACAGGTCCCCGTGGTCCAGCCGCGGCGCAGCGGCGGGGACGGCGCGGACGTCGTGTCGGCGCTCGGTTTCGTCGCCATGCCCGGCTATCCTTGCCCGGTCACTGGATGCACCGGGAGACTCCCATCAGCTCCGCCCCCACCCTTCTGGTCGCCGCGACCGCCTCGGGCTCGGGCAAGACCGCGATCACCGCCGCGATCCTGCGCGCGCTTGGCCGGCGCGGCCAGACCGTGGGCGGCTTCAAGGTCGGCCCCGACTATATCGACCCGGCCTTTCACCGGGCAGCCACCGGCCGGCCTTGTCCCAATGTCGATCCCTGGGCGATGCGGGTCGCCACCCAGACCGCCATCCTGGAGCAGGCCGGGCTGGCGGTCGACCTGCTGGTCGGCGAAGGCGTGATGGGCCTGTTCGACGGGGCGGCGGACGGCACCGGGGCCACCGCCGATCTGGCCGCCACCCTCGCCATCCCGGTCGTGCTGGTGGTGAATGCCAAGGGCATGGGCGCCTCGGTCGCGGCACTGATCGAGGGGTTCTGCCACCATCGCTCCGACGTGGCGGTGGCGGGCGTGATCTTCAACCGGGTGAACACCGACACCCATGCCAGGCTGCTGCGCCAAGCCTGTGCCGGCCGGCTTTCCATCCCGATCCTGGGCTTCCTCCCGGACGATCCGGCCCTGACGCTGCCCGAGCGTCATCTGGGCCTGGTCCAGGCGCAGGAGCTGGCCGGGCTCGACCGGCAGCTCGACCAGGCAGCGCGGCTGGTGGAGCGGCGTCTCGACCTGCCGCGCCTGATCCGCCTGGCCCGCTTTCCGTCGGTGGCCGCCCTGCCGCACCGGGCGGCACCGCTGAACCCGCCCGGCCAGCGGATCGCCCTGGCCGACGATGCCGCGTTCGCCTTCGCCTATCCCTCGGTCCTGGCCGGCTGGCGGGCGCGCGGTGCCGAGCTCCTGCCCTTCTCGCCGCTGGCCGACCAGCCGCCCGATCCGGGCGCCGATGCGGTCTACCTGCCGGGGGGCTACCCGGAGCTGCATGCCGCCACGCTCTCCGGCGCCGGCCGGTTCATGGCCGGCCTGCGCGCCGTGGCCGCCAAGGGGGCCGCCGTCTATGGCGAGTGCGGCGGCTATATGGTGCTGGGCGAGGTGCTGGTCGACCGGGACGGCCAGGCCCAGCCCATGAGCGGCCTCCTGCCGGTGGTGACCAGCTTCGCCCGGCCGAGGCTGCATCTGGGCTACCGGCGCGTGACCGGCCGGCACTCCTCGCCCCTGGGCCTGGCCGGGACCGGCTGGCGGGGCCACGAATTCCACTATGCCAGCGAGCTGGAGGCGCGCGGTCCACGGCTGTTCGGTCTGGCCGATGCGCGCGGCGAGCCCCGTGCCGATGCCGGCTGCGTGCTGGGCCGGGTCTGTGGCAGTTTCGTCCATCTGGTCGACCGCGCCGACTAGCAGCCTTCCCTCCCGGTGGGGCGGTCCGCCACGCCCGCCTCGGCGAAGCTCGCCATGCCGGTGTGGCAGGCGAGTGCCGCGCGTACCACCTGGATCGCCAGCGCCGCGCCCGATCCCTCGCCCAGCCGCATCTCCAGGTCGAGCAGCGGCTGGAGCCCCAGCCGGCCCAGCAGGGCGCGATGGGCATGCTCGGCCGAGACATGGCCGGCCAGGCAATGGGCGACGGCATCTGGATCCAGGCGGAACAGCACGGCCGCCGCGGCGCCGGTGACGAAGCCGTCCAGCAGCACCGGTATCCGGCGCCGGCGCGCCTCGAGGATGCAGCCGGCCATGGCCGCCAGCTCGAACCCGCCGAGCGCCTGCAGGACCCGCTCCGGATCGTCCAGCGCGTCCTGGTGCCGGGCCAGGCCCGCATCCACCACCGCCGCCTTGCGGCGGATACCGTCCGCGTCCAGGCCGGTGCCGGCACCGCACCATTCCCGGCCGCTGCCGCCCAGCAGGGCCGCGCAGACCGCCGCGGCGGTGGCGGTGTTGCCGATGCCCATCTCGCCGATCGCCAGGAGATCCACGTCTTCTCCGATGGCGCGCCTGCCGGCCCCGACCGCGGCGGCGCATTCCGCCGGATCCATCGCCGCAGACCTCGTCCAGTCGCGCGTCGTCCAGTGCGGGAACGGGTCGTGCACCAGGAGCCGAGCACCGCTCGAGCGCGCCAGCTGGTTGATCGCGGCCCCGCCCTTGCGGAAGTTGCGGACCATCTGGTCGGTGACCGCGGCCGGATAGGCGGACACGCCCTGGGCGACCACGCCGTGGCGGCCGGCGAAGACATGGACCTCGACCCGGTCCAGCCGGGGCGGATGGCGGCCCTGCCAGGCACAGAGATGGGCCGTCACCTCCTCCAGCCGTCCGAGCGCGCCTTCGGGCTTGGTCAGCGTCGCCTCGCGCTGCCGTGCTGCCGCGAGCGGTGCTGGATCGGGCGGCGGCAGCGCCGTCACGTCGAGGATCGGTTTGCTCATGGCGGCGTTTCCGAGGCTGGGGTACCGACCGGCAGGAGGGCAGACTCTGCCCTCAGACCGGCTGGCACGGACACAAGACTTGCTCCACGACGTCAAGATCGCCCTGCAGTTCCTGACCAGGCTGCCGATCCGGACCGGCGATCCCTCGGGCATGGCCGGCATCGCACGCGCTGCCTGGGCGTTCCCTCTGGCAGGCCTGGTGGTGGCCGCCGCCGCTGCGCTCGTCTTTCTCCTGGCGGACCGGATCGGGCTGCCGCCCGTGCTCGCCGCGATCCTGGCCCTGGCCGCGTCCATCGCCCTGACCGGGGCGCTGCACGAGGACGGGCTGGCCGACCTGTTCGACGCGCTGGGCGGCCATGCCGGCCGGGCGCGCGCGCTCGAGATCATGCGCGACAGCCGGATCGGCACCTACGGTACGCTCGCCCTGCTGCTCACCCTGGCACTGCGTGCCGGTGCACTTGCCATGCTCGCCACGCCCGGCCGGGTCGCCCTGGTCCTGGTCGGCGCCGCCTGCCTGTCGCGGAGCGCCATGGTAGTCACGATGGCGCTCCAGCACCCGGCCCGGTCCGATGGCCTGGGTGCCGCCGCCGGCCGGGTGACACCGGCCAGAGCCGCACTGGCCGTCGCCATCGGGAGCCTCTGTCTGCTGGCCGCGGCGGATCCGGCCCCGGTGCTGGCCATGCTCGCTGCTGCCGCCGGTACCCTGGCGCTCGCCATCCGCTGGACCCAGCGGCGGCTCGGCGGCTTTACCGGCGACACGCTGGGCGGCACGCAGCAACTGGTCGAGACCGCATGCCTGCTGGCCGCCGTCGCCAGCCTGGGCGCGGGCTGAAGACGGCAGCAGCTCGGGATGTTCCAGCGATCCCGGCGACCATCGTGCGGTAGAGCGGGCATCAGCATCTAGCCCGAAGCCACCAACATCCAAGAGCGACACGGTCGAATCGGACACTGAATCCAGGCATCCAGCACGCATCCAGCGGCCCCGTCTGGATTTCCGGCGGCCCCGCTGCCTTCAGGTGATGCTCCACCCGACCATCGGGCGGCGGGAAACGGGAGGCATGGTCAGGTGCTTCTCAGCGTCTCTGCGTCAGCGGGTGCCACCTGCCGCTCCTCAATTCACCCCATGGTAGCGCTTGTACCACTGGATGAATTTCGGCAGCCCCTCTTCCAATGGGGTCTTGGGCTCGAAGCCCAGGTCGCGCCGGCTGGCCTCGATGTCGGCATAGGTGGCGGGCACGTCGCCCGGCTGCATCGGCGCCAGACGGATCTCCGCCGTGCGCCCCAGTTCCTGCTCGATGATCCGGACGAAGGTCTTCAGGTCGTTCGGCCGGTGGTTGCCCAGATTGTACACGCGGGCCGGCACGCCCTGCGCGTCGGATGCCGGCGGCCGGTCGAGCGCCGCCAGCACGCCCGCCACGATGTCGTCGATATAGGTGAAGTCGCGCTGCATCTCGCCATGGTTGAACAGCGTGATCGGCCGCCCCTTGGCGATCGCATCGGCGAAGATGTAGGCCGCCATGTCCGGGCGGCCCCACGGCCCGTACACGGTGAAGAAGCGCAGGCCGGTCTGCGGGATCCGGTAGAGATGGGCATAGGCGTAGGAGAGCAGCTCGTCCGCCCGCTTGGTCGCGGCATAGAGCGAGACCGGCCGCTCCACCGGATCGTCCACGGAGAACGGCGTCTTGTCGTTGCCGCCATAGACCGAGCTGCTCGACGCGTAGACGAAGCTGGTCAGCTTGGGCAGGTCGTGGCGCGCCACCTCCAGCATGACCATGTGCCCCACCAGGTTGGCGCGCACATAGTCGAACGGTGCGGTGAGCGAGTGGCGCACGCCGGCCTGGGCCGCCAGATGCACCACGCCGGTGATCTCGTCCCCGTGCTCCTTGGCGATCGCCCGGATCTGGTCCAGCTCGGCGATGTCCGCGCGGATGAACCGGTAGCCTTCCCGCCCCGCGATCTCGGCCAGCCGCGCCTCTTTGAGCGCCGGATCGTAATAGGCGTTGACGATGTCCACGCCGATCACTGCCTCGCCGCGGTCCAGCAGCGCCCGGGCGACATGGAAGCCGATGAAGCCGGCGACACCGGTGACGAGAATGGTCATGGGCCAGAAATTCCGCGCAGGAAGGCTGCCGGACCTGCTAGCGCAGGCCCGGCCGGACGACTAGGGACGCGCGTCCGGATCAGCCGCCCGCGGGCGCGTCGGCCGCGACGTAGACGCGGACCATCTTGTCCGGATTGGCCGGCGGCTCGCCCTTGGCGATCGCGTCGACCAGCTCCATGCCGTCCACCACCTTGCCGAACACGGTGTACTGCCCGTCCAGCCAGTCGGACCGGTCGAAGCAGATGAAGAACTGGCTGTTCGCGCTGTTCGGGTTCTGCGAGCGCGCCATGCCCAGCGTGCCGCGCTCGAACGGCGTGCGGGTGAACTCGGCCTTCAGGTTCGGCTTGTCCGAGCCGCCCATGCCCGTGCCGGTCGGGTCGCCGGTCTGCGCCATGAAGCCGGGAATGACGCGATGGAAGACGATGCCGTCGTAGAAGCCGTCCCTGGCGAGTTCCTTGATCCGCGCGACATGGTTCGGGGCCAGGTCGGGGCGCAGCTCGACGGTCACCTTGCCGCTCGCCAGTTCGATGATGAGGGTATTGTCCAAGTCTCGGGCCTCCGCGCCGCTGATGGCCGGCTGCGTGGCCAGAATGGCCGCGCCGATGACGAGAGCTCTTCTGGTGGTCACCAACCGACCCCTTCACCCATATGGTCGCAAGTCCGGCCGGGCCCACCCCGACCGGCCCGGGTAGTCGCAGAAATCCGGCCGGCTGAGAACCCCGTTGCCGCGCCGCTGCCTGTGTGTCTGGCGCCATCGCGACCGAGCCGCCATGTTTGGCCGGTCAGAGAGCAGGAAGGACGATTCGGGCCGACATGACGAGCTTGGCGCTGGCGCCCACGGGGCGTCGCGACGTCGAGGTGATCAGCCTCATCGGAGCGGGGCATTTCTTTGCCCATTTCTACATCCTGGCCCTGCCGCCCCTGTTCCCGCTCCTCACCGTGGGACTGGGGTTCAGCTATGCGGAGCTGGGCCTGGGCCTGGCCGTCCTGAACCTGGCGACCGGGCTGGCGCAGGTGCCGATCGGCATGCTCGTCGACCGCTACGGGGCGTTCTGGCCGCTCCTGCTGGGCCAGGCCTGCTTCGCGCTGGGCATCGGGCTGGTGGCGCTGGCGCCGGGCTATCCCGTCTTCCTCTGCCTGATGGCGCTGGCCGGCCTGGGCAATGCGGTGTTCCATCCGGCCGACTACGCGATCCTGGCGGGCTCGGTGAGCCGGGGATGGCTGGGCCGTGGCTTCGCCGTGCACACGTTCGGCGGCTATCTGGGCTTCGCTGCCGCGCCGGCCGTTCTCCTGCCGCTGTCCGGCTGGCTCGGCTGGCAGTTCGCCCTGGGGCTGAGCGCCCTGGCCGGCCTGGCCTTCGCCGGGGTGCTGATCGCCTTCCGGCATCATCTCGCGAGCGAGCAGGCCACGGCACCGGGGACGGCACCCATGCGTGGTGGCAGCACGCTGCGCCTGTTCCTCGGCTGGCCGGTCGCGATGGCGTTCCTGTTCTTCGCCCTGATCTCCGCCGGCCAGGGCGGCTTCAGCAATTTCGGCACCGCCACGCTGGAGCAGCTTCCCGGCATCGGCCTGGCCCAGGCCGGCCTGCCCGTATTCCTCTATCTGGCGGCTTCGGCGGTGGGCGTGTTGCTGGGCGGACAGATCGCCGACCGGACCAGCCGTCATGGCCTGGTGGTCGCGGTCTGCTTCGGCAGCATCACCCTGGTGGCGCTGCTCCTCACCCTGCCCTCGCTCGGCCTCGTCCCCGTCACGCTCCTGTTCGTGCTGGCCGGGCTGTTCGGCGGCGCCGTCAGCCCCTCGCGCGACCTGATGGTCAAGCAGATCACGCCGGCCGGGGCATCCGGCCGCGTGTTCGGCTTCGTCACCATCGGCTTCAATGTCGGCACGCTCGCCTCGGCACCTCTGTTCGGTCATCTCCTGGACCTCGGCATGGCCCGTGGCGTGTTCTGGCTGGTGGCCGCCATCTCGCTGGCGTCGATCGTCACGATCCTCGGCAGCCGGGGTGCCGGCCGGGACGACCCGCGCGTGGCGCGCTCCGGCGGCCGCTGAACGGGAGGGCAGAAGGGGGCGGGCCGGCGCGGGAGCCGCGCGGGCAGCTGCCCCCTTCCGCGTCCGGCCGGCAAAGTCTAGAGCCTGCGCGACGAGGAACGGAGCAAGGGATAGTCCACCATGGGCATCAGCCGGGTCGGCATCGTCGGTGCAGGAACGATGGGCGGCGGCATCGCGACGGCTACCGCACAGGCGGGCGTGGACGTCGTGCTGATCGATGCGCGGGAGGGCGTCGCCCAGGCGGCGGTCGACCAGGCACGCGCCTTCTATGCCAAGGCCGTCGGCCGGGGGCGGCTCACCCAGGAACAGGCGGACGAGGCCGGCCGCCGGTTGCAGGTCACGTCCACGCTGGACGGGCTGGTGGACTGCGACCTGGTGATCGAGGCCGTGTTCGAGGACATGGCGCTCAAGACCGACGTGCTAGCCAAGATCGCCGCGGTGGTCCGTCCCGACGCGCTGATCGCCACCAACACGTCCTGCCTGCGGGTGTCGGAGCTGGCGCAGTCTGTGCCGCAGCCGGGGCGCTTCCTGGGCCTGCACTATTTCAGCCCGGCCCAGGTCAACCCGATCGTCGAGGTGGTCCGCGGCGACGCTACCACCGATGCCACCGTCCAGGCCGGGCTGGCCTTCACCCGCGCGACCGGCAAGGAGCCGCTCGCCTGCAAGGATCAGTGGGGCTTCTGCATCAACCGGTTCTTCTGTCCCTACACCAACGAGGCGGCCCGCCTGGTCGACGAGGGCCTGGCAGTTCCCGGCGAGATCGATCTGGCCGCCAAGGAGGCGCTGGGCGCTGCGGCCGGCCCGTTCCTGGTGATGAACCTGGTCAAGCCGCGGATCGCCCTCCATGCGCTCCGTAACCTCTCCCCGCTCGGCGCCTTCTACGCGCCCGCGCGATCGATGGCCGTGACCGGTGATGCGGAGGCTTCCTGGACCATCGATCCGCCCGGCGACATCGATCCCGATCGCATGGCGGTGCTGTGCGACCGGTTGCGCGGCGCCACCTTCCTGCCGGTCCTGCAGGAACTGGATGAAGGGGTGGCCGGGCCGGACGAGATCGATCACGGCGCCCGGGCCGCGCTCAAGTTCGCCAAGCCGCCCTGCGCGCTGATGGACGAACTGGGCCGCGCCGAGGTCGAACGTCTGCTCCAGCCCTTGTGCCAGCAATATGGCACGGCGATGCCGAAAGCACTCGATCGGGTCGGCAGTCTCACCCGCGGCTGAGCGGTCGGCGGCACCCACCGCCGGAGATTGCCTGGCCGGGCTCGGCCGGCGCGCCATGCCGTGGCGTGCCGGCTGGCGAAGCCTGCACGAGACGCTTGGTCTACCTGTCGCTTTCAGGCGCACTTGGCGAGGCCCGGGTCCTTGAGGACATAGCCCCTGCCCCAGACCGTCTCGATGTAATGGTCGCCGCCGGTCACCGCCGCGATCTTCTTGCGCAGCTTGCAGATGAACACGTCGATGATCTTGAGCTCCGGCTCGTCGATCCCGCCATACAGGTGATCCAGGAACATCTCCTTGGTGAGCGTCGTGCCCTTGCGCAGGGAGAGCAGTTCCAGGATGCTGTATTCCTTGGCGGTGACGTGCAGGCGCATGCCGTCGATCTCGATCAGTCGCGTGTCGAGGTTCACCACCATCCGTCCGGTCGCGATCGTCGACTCGGCGTGGCCCTTGGCGCGTCGTACCACCGCCTGGATCCGGGCGGTCAGCTCGGCCCGCGCGAATGGCTTGGTGATGTAGTCGTCGGCGCCTGTGGCTAGGCCACGCACTTTGTCGTCGATGTCCTGCTTGCCGGACAGAATCAGGATCGGAGTCTGGATCCTGGCGGCGCGCAGTCGCCGCACCACCTCGTGGCCGTCCATGTCGGGCAGACGCAGGTCGAGGACGATGATGTCGAAGTCGTAGAGCTTCGCCAGCTCGATCCCGTCTTCGCCGCGTTCGGCCGGCTCGATCACGATGTTCTCGCACTTGAGCGCGCTCTCCACGAGCTTGGCGGAAACCGGATCGTCTTCGATCACCAGCGCACGCATCGACTTCTCCATGTCCTGAGCCCGCGACACCGTCTCAAAGCCAGATTAGGGCAGGTTCCTTAAACATCTGTTAATGGAAGCTTGTCTATCATCCACTTCGCCAGGGACAGCCGAGCGGGTCGCCCTGATGTCACCAGATGAACCATGCAACTGCTGGTAGGGACAACTGAAAATTGACCCAAGTTAACAATTGCAACCTGGATGAGCATGTTGCCGGAAAGCTTGGTGAATATGGCGGAGCCCATGCTGTTCACGTCGAGAATTTTCTCGCGCATCTGGCGAAGCGGAGAGACCCGATACTCGGTGGGCGAGTGAGACGCTGCCGGTCGGGCAGCCTCGTGGTCGAGGGCCTGAACGAGCGGATCGGAATCGGTGACGTGTGCCGGATCGAGCAACATGTCCATCCGACCGGCATGTTCGCTTCCCAGGACGCCGTCCTCGCCGAAGTGGTGGGATTCGGCCCCGAGGGCGTCCAGATGATTGCATTCGAGGAGGTAAACGGCGTCCGCTACGGTGCGAGGGTCCGGCCCGACCAAGCGTTGGGGCTGGCACGTCCCGCGAGAAGCTGGCTCGGCCGGGTGGTCGATCCCATGGCCGCGCCGCTCGATGGCGGCGGTCCACTGGAGCAAGGGACCGTGGCCTATCCGCTCCAGTCCCGCGCCGAGGCTGCCCTGGGGCGCCGGCCGATCGGGCGGCGCCTGGATCTCGGCGTGCGGGCGATGAACCTGTTCACTCCATGCTGCGAAGGCCAGCGGCTCGGGATCTTCGCGGGCTCGGGTGTGGGCAAGTCGACCCTCCTGTCGATGATCGCCCGGCACAGCGATGCCGACGCGCTCGTCATCGGCCTGATCGGCGAGCGCGGCCGCGAGGTCGGCGAGTTCCTGGAGCATACGCTGGGCCCGGAGGGGCGCCAGCGGAGCGTGCTGATCGTGGCGACCTCCGACCTTCCCGCGATGCTGCGCCGGCGCGCTGCCTATCTGACCATGGCGGTCGCCGAGGCGCTGCGCGACCAGGGGCTGAACGTGCTCTGCCTGATCGATAGCGTTACGCGGTTTGCCATGGCGCTGCGGGAGATCTACCTGGCCGCCGGTGAGGGGCCAGCCACCCGCGGCTATCCGCCCTCGGTCTTTGCCGAACTGCCGCGCCTGCTGGAGCGGGCCGGCCCGGGCAGCGGGACTGGCAGCATCACCGGCCTGTTCAGCGTGCTCGTCGACGGCGACGACGATGACGAGCCGGTGAGCGACACGGTGCGCGGTATCCTGGATGGCCATGTCATGCTTGCCAGGAGCATCGCCGAGGCCGGGCGTTTCCCGGCGATCGATATCCTGCGCTCGGTGTCGAGGACCGCCCCCGGCTGCTACCGGCCAGACGAGCGGGAGCTGGTGCGCCGGGGACGAGAGCTGCTGCGGCGCTACGCCGACATGGCGGAACTGATCCAGCTGGGTGCTTACCGGCAGGGCACCGATGCGGATATCGACGAGGCGATCCTGCGGCGCCCGGCACTGGAGGCGCTGCTGCGCCAGGAGGTCGACGAGCCCTGGCGGCCTGGCGAAGAGTTTGCGGCGCTGGCCCGATCTCTGGGCCATGGCGTTCCGACCCAAGCAGTCGCATGAGCGACCGCTCTACCCTCGAAGTGCTGGCCCGGCTGCGCCGCCAGGAGCTCGACGCGACCAGGCAGGCGCTGGCACGGGTCGAACAATCGATCGCAACCAGCCAGAGCGAGCGGCGCTCGGTCTGGCTGGTCGCAGACATGATGGAGTTCGAAGCGTCCGGCCACGCGCTGCATGGTCGTGGGATGCTGCTCGCAGCCGCCCGGGCCCGCTCGACCCAGCTCGCCGATGAGATTCGGGTTCTGGAAGGGCTGCGCGACGGGCTTCTCGCCAAGGCCAAGCTCGATCTGGCCGGCTGCCGGCAAATCGAGCTGGTTGCCGAGCGCCGCGCCCTGACCGAACGGCGCGCCCAGCTGCTACACCAGCAGCACGCGACAGACGAGCGGACAATGTACCGGACGGCACTCTGTCACGAGCTGGCGAAGTCCTGACTGAAATGCCGGCAAAGTCGCTGGGATGATCGGTTCTCAGATTAATCACCATGTCCTCGTTGGGAAGTTCCATGCCTGATCGACCCTGTCCTTCTGACCTGAGCGGCGCAGAATGGAGGACGCTGGGACCACTCCTGCCACCACCCTCCCACCTTGGGCCCACCGAGGTGGCTGCGACGAGGCATGGGGTAGCTGTATGGTCCCGGGGAGTAGTGGCCGGGTCGGTGGTTTAGGATGGAGTTGCGACGCTTCATCCCGAACCGACGAGGGATCCGATGACCGAGGACAGACTGCCACTGGCGGAATTCCTGCAGAAGGCCGGCGATGGCGACTTCCTGCGTGCGGTGGGCGAAACCGTGCTGCAACTCGTCATGGAGAGGGGTGGTCTCTGGATTTCGGACAGGCGGATGAGCTTGGTTCGTTCAGCATGAAGGGCGGACCCGATCACGGTAGTGACCAGAGTTCAAGGCAAGGGGCACTGGAGGCGCTGCATGGAGAGCCGACAACAGCACAGCTGGCGGCCAGGCACGACATTCACCAGACGATGGTGAGCGAGTGGAAGCGGCAGACGATGGAGGTCTGGCGTCGGTATTCGCCGGCAGGTCGCCAGCCCAGGAGACGGCAAAGGCCACTGAGGCCGAGGTGGAGAAGCTGCACGCCAAGATCGGGCAGTTGCTGGTGGAGCGAGTTTCTTTGGCGGCAGCGTCCGGTCGATGAGCCTGGACCGTAGACGCCGGATGATCGAGCCGAAGCATTCGCAGCTGTCGATCCTGCGCCAGTGCGAGCTGGTGTCGATCAGTCACGGAGTTCTACCGCTACCCTGATTATCCCCAGGATTTCGCGGGCAGCTCTGCTACGCTCCTTGGGAGCGAGTAAGAGCGCCTAGGGACTATTAGTCCTTGAGCCAGTCGAGAGCAGCAGCAAGGCAGAGGACGCCCATGAAGGAGTTGGCCGTCTTCTCATAGCGGGTGGCGATCGCCCGCCACTCCTTGAGCCTGGCCCATAAGTGCTCGACCCATCGAGAGCGCTGCTCTCGATCAGTTGTGGTAGATCCAGCCGGGACCGGCGCCTCGTGCCGCTGTGGCGGGATCACCGGCCGGCTGCCCCTCGGCGGTCTGCTGACCGCCGAGGGGCAGCCTTCTGCTGAAGGCTGATGGTTCCAGATGTGCTCGCGGAAGGCATGGCTGGTGTAGCCGCGATCGGCCACCACCCAGCGTGGCACGCTTGGCAGCCGAGTGGAGTGCACCCTGTTTGACCGAACAGGGTCTGGGTTGGGTTAAGCACTGACTTTGCGGAACTCGGCGGGTGATTGGAAGCGCAGCGCGGAGTGCGGGTGGACATTGTTGTAGTCGTCCATCCAGGCCTGCAGCAGCCC
>NZ_DATMFZ010000383.1:0-20793 GCF_035556675.1 Geminicoccus sp.
AGAGCCCGTTTGAGAATAGCTATGGGTGGCTGATGCGGCGCAGGAGCAGGCTGCCCATGGCGACGTGGATGAAGGCTTCGGACACATCGAGCCTGGCCTCGTAGTCCCGTACCAGGCGGCGCCAGCGGACCATCCAGCCGAAGGTCCGCTCGACCACCCACCGGCGGGGGAGGAGCTTGAAGCCCGGCTCGTGATCGAGCCGCCGGACGATCTCGACGACGAAGTCGAGGAAGGCGGCCTTGCTCATCAGCTTGCCGCGATCATACGCACCATCGGCGAACAGGTGCTTGAGCCAGGGCCACCGCTTGCGGATGGCGGCCAGGATTGTCTGGGCACCGGCGCTGTCCGCGATGTCGGCGCTGGTCAGGTTGACCATCAAGAGCCGGCCATCGGTGTCGACCGCGATGTGGCGCTTGCGGCCCAGCACCTTCTTGCCGGCATCGTAGCCTCTGGTCGCCCCATGCGGCGCCTTGATCGACTGGCTGTCCAGGATGCCACCGGACGGGCTGGCTTCCCGCCCCGCCTGTTCGCGATCCAGCATCAGGGCCACGTCGTGAATGGTGCGGAACAGCAGGAGACGCACGAAGCGCCGAAACCACCAGTACACGGTTGGCCAGGGTGGGAAGTCCCTCGGCAGCATCCGCCAGCCCCCACCGCTGCGTGCCATGTAGCGGATCGCGTTGAGCACCTCGCGCAGGTCCGTCGTCGGCCTGCGCCCCCGCTTTGGCACAGCCGGCAGCAGCGGCTGGATCCGCTGCCACTCCTCGTCGGTCAGGTCAGTCGGGTAACGCTTGGTCTTGCGGGCGATCTCGGCCATCCGGCCACGGCTCTCTCGGGTCCACATCCCGAGCTTCCACCACACTCTGATCCGCCCGCCAACCCATTCTCAAACGGGCTCTCAGCACCGCTCCGAAAAGCGGTCATAGGCATCGATGCGCGTGACCTGGAGCTGGACCGGGCGCCCGTAGATCTCCGCCTGGAGAAAGGCCAGCTCGGCTTCCCCGCCTGCCTCGTCGACATCGAGATACCAGCCGCGTGGTGCTGGGCCCGGCCGATCGCTCCAGCGATAGCCACGGGCCTTCAGCTGGTCCTTGCGGTCATAGGGAGAGTCTTCCGCAACGATGCGCCAGGTCGGCGGGCGCGCCTGCGCTAGCAGTCTGGTGAGGGCGAGGATGCCGCTCTTGGGCAGCGGGGTCGCCAACAGCTCGATGGCGGCGAGACAATCGTTCTCGGCTCGGTGGCGGTCGTAGAAGAACCCGGCACCTGCGGCGAGATAGGCGAGCTTGAGCCCTTCATGGCCCTCTGCTGCCCAGTCGATCTGCGCCATCGAGCAGGCCCAGGGCTTGCGGGTGAAGAGGGGGCAGAAACGTTCCAGGAAGCGGCGGTCGAAGGCGGCATTGTGCGCGATCACCAGTGCAGCCGGCGCGGCAAAGGCGGCCACCTTGGCCGGCTCGATGGTCTGACCGGCCACCATCGCGTCATCGATCCCGGTGATCGCGGAGATCTCCGGCGGGATCGGCTCTGCGGGCTGCCGCAGGTGCTGGAACGCGTCGCCAACCGCGAAGATCCGGCCATCCAGGGCATAGGTGAACGGGACCATCGCCAGCTCGATGATCTCGTGCCGGACCGGATCCAGGCCGGTCGTCTCCACATCGACGAACAGCCCGATCCGGGTGGCCGACCCATCGGCGAGGTGCGGGTGCCGGCGCGGCACGAGACGGCGGAGCACGCGGTAATCGCCGCTTGCCTCCAACCTCTGCGCCATGTCCTCCAGGTTCATCTATCCCGCTTTCCCCCGGCAACCCTGCCGCATCCATGCCTGCCCGAAGCACGGTTACCCTGCTGATCATATTCCGGCCGCACGCTCGTGCGGCGCTGCTGGCGCTTATCCCTCAGCCGCCCCAATTTGGTAGATGACCTTGACCGGCACGAGCTGGCCAGGGAACTCCGGCTCCTCGGCCTGGACACGCACCAGCTCCCGCTCGATCCGCTCCCGCTCCAGCCGGTGCAGGGTATGGTGGCCCCAGACCTCCCAGTACCCCCCGTCGGTCCAGAACAGCTCCTTGTCGACCCGGTGCTGGATCGTCCACTGGTGCTCGCGATAGGATGGCAGCTTGGCCCAGGGGTCGGGCGGCTGCGGCACCTCGCCCTGGAAGCGCTTGCTGACCATGTCGCGCCATTGCCGCATCTCGTCATCGGTCATGCTGCGCTTCTCGCTGCTCATCCGATGGTTGAGGACGCGGATGAATTCCCGCCATTCATCATCATGAAACATCGTGGCACCTCGGAACATCACCGACTGCGCCATCAGAGTGGGTTGGCCAGGCAGTGTGCCAAGGGACAGCCGTCCATGCCAGCCGACCACGCGATCTCAACCATCGCGCACCGGCCAGCATCGCTAGCCCGGGAAGCCCTGCTTGAACTCGATCCGGGTGCCGTGGAACGGGACGTCGTCCTCGTTGCGCACCGAGTGCGCCGGCTGCGGAGGGAACCTGACCACCAGCGGTAGCTCGGCGCCGACCTCGACCGGCAGCGGGATCTCCTGGCCATCGCCATTGAAGTCGCGCATCCGGCTGGGCAGCCGGTCGATCACGAACACCGACGGCCAGCGGTGATGATGCACCGGCTCCTGGACGCCGGGCGCGATGCTGACCGAGACCACCCGGATCAGCTCGTCCTCGTAGAGCACCTGATGGTGCGCGGGGGCGGCGGTCACCGCGTCGAGCTGCGGGTCCCAGCTGGCCGAATCGGTGCCGTCCATCGAGATGACGGTCATGGTGACGCTCCCTATAGCCAAGGATCGATTCGGGCAGCCTGTGCTCAGGTGCGGCCATGGTCAACGTGCCGATCTCAACCGGCCGGCGCCGAAAAGTATTTAGCCAGCGCAAGTGAATTGTGCCAGCATGGAAGTTGTCACCGCGCTGCCGGCCGGGACGACTGCCGAGGCCAGATACCAGAACTTTGGGCGCACTTCCCTGGCGCCCCAGCTTGCCGGTCGACATCCGGCCGGTGTGTGCGCGCTGGCAGGCCTCCTGCATGGCCCGCACCCCTGCCACCCCGTCCGACCGCCCGGCACCGCCAGCCGACCGTACTGGCTGCGATCGACCGGATCCTCGCCCAGCCGGTGCACCCGGCCTGGGTTCGCGGTCGGGGGTGGGCAGCGGCTCGGACAAGCTCTTGCGATGACGCCCGCCCTCGGTCGTCGAGGCCAAGCAGTTTATGGGGTAGGTAGCCTCCATACACTTTGGTTGGGTTGGAGAGCCCCTTGGCTTGGCGCCGGAATAACCGGCGAGCCTCGCCTGGATGCTTTGCTCGCGTCAAACATCAAAGGAAGCCAGGATCGGACATGGCCCGGTGCTCCCTTCCCCGCACTCGCGCGCCAGTCGCCCTAGCGCATCGCGAGCCCGTTGAAGCTCGGCGATCTTGGCGTCGAGGGCTGCGACGCGGGCCGTCGCAAGCTCGCGGGCCCGACGGCGATCTTCGCCCGCATCCAGCTCTAAGAGCTCCCGGATCTCCTCCAGCGTGAAGCCTGCCGCCTGCGCCTGCCGGATGAACCGCAGGCGGCGCACGTCCTCCTGGCCGTAGTGCCGGATTCCGCCCTCGCGCGCAGGCGTCCCGAGCAGGCCCCTGCGCTGGTAGAACCGGATCGTTTCGACCCCGACGCCCCCTGCAGCGGCGAACTCGCCGATGGTGAGCATGTTGACCCCTTGACTCCGTACCACGGTACGGACCCTATATCCATGCCGACCGGATCTCAAGGAGACCGAACATGTCGGCCACCAGCATCCTTTCCCCTGCATCGAGCCGCCCCCTGGTGGCGAAGAAGGCGGTCATCCACCGCATGGTGATGCCGCACCACACCTGCCCCTACGGTCTCAAGGCCAAGCACCTGCTGGAGCGGTCCGGCTACGAGGTCGAGGACCACCACCTTACCACCCGCGAGCAGACCGACGCCTTCAAGGCGCAGCACGGCGTGGCGACCACCCCCCAGATCTTCATCGGCGGCGAGCGTGTCGGCGGCTACGACGACCTGCGCCGGTTCCTCGGCAAGCCCGTCGTGGACCCGAAGGCGACGAGCTACCGCCCGGTCATCGCGCTGTTCGCCATGACCGCGCTCATGGCGATGGCGGCAGGCTATGCCGCGACAGGAAGCGTGTTCACCGTCCGTGCAGCCGAATGGTTCATCGGCTTCTCGATGGTCGTGCTGGCCCTGCTGAAGCTCCAGAACATCGAGAGCTTCGCGACCATGTTCCTGAACTACGACCTGCTTGCCAAGCGGTGGGTGCCGTACAGCTACGTCTATCCCTTCGCCGAAGGACTTGCGGGCGTGCTGATGGTCGCTGGCGCGCTCACCTGGCTGTCGGTGCCAATCGCGCTGTTCATCGGCACGGTCGGCGCGGTCTCGGTGTTCAAGGCCGTCTACATCGACCGCCGCGAGCTCAAGTGCGCCTGTGTCGGCGGATCGAGCAATGTTCCCCTCGGGTTCATCTCGCTCACCGAGAACCTGATGATGGTCGCCATGGCGGTGTGGATGGCGCTGGCTGCGTTCGGCCTGCCGATCGGTGCGGGCCACGCGATGTAGCCGAGCGCGCTGCGCCCGGCCAGCTTCCAGGAGTTCACCCATGTCTTCCGCGGCGACTCCGCGGTCTGTGGCTGGCAGGCTGAGTTGGATCTCTATGGCGCCAACTATGTGACCAGGGTGCACATCGGCAGCCTTTCCACATCGACGACAAGCAGGAAAGATCGCCATGAAGATCAAACAGATCCGCAACGCGACGCTGCGCCTCGACTTCGGCGGCGTGAAGTTCCTGATCGATCCTTATCTGGCCGAGAAGGACGCCTACCCCGGCTTCGAGGGCACGCTGAACAGCCACATTCGCAGCCCGCGCCTCCCACTGCGGACCCCAATGGATGACATCCTCGGCGTCGATGCGGTCATCGTGACCCACACGCACGCGGACCACTGGGACGAGGCCGCGGTCAAGCTGGTGCCGAAGCACCTGCCGCTGTTTGCCCAGCATGAGAAGGACGCGGAGCTGATCCACTCGCAGGGCTTCCGCGACGTCCGCATCCTGACCGAAGACACAGCCTTTAGTGGCGTTTCGCTGATCAAGACCCCCGGCCAGCATGGCTCGGACCAAGCCCTGGCGGTGGCCGGGGAGCTGTTGGGCGAGGTCTGCGGCGTCGTCTTCAAGCACCCGGACGAGAAGGTTCTCTACCTTGCCGGTGATACGATCTGGAATGCCCACGTGAAGACGAGCCTCGCTGCTCATAATCCGGACGTCGTCGTGCTCAACGCAGGCGATGCGCAGGTTCCTGGGCTGGGCTCGATCATCATGAATGCCGAGGACGTCAGGAAGGTCTACGACGCGGCGCCGCGGGCAACCTTGATCGCCAGCCATATGGAGGCGGTGAACCATTCTGCCCTGACCCGCGCCGAGCTGCGCGTCTTCTCGGAGAAGACCGGCATGACCGACCGTCTGCTCGTGCCGGAGGACGATGAGGCCTACGCCTTTTAAGGTATTCCATCCGCACGAGGCGCTCCTGCCCGAGGCCGCGGTGGCCTGACGGCTGGCCGACCAGGGTACGCTGGCCCATCTCGCCGGCATGGTGATCATCCCGGCGCTGCCGATCCTCCCGCCCTGAAGCAGGGCAAGCGGCGGGCTTGGCTCAGGCAACCATAGCCTGCTGGCGGGCCTTGAGCATCGGCCAGAGCGTGCCGACCAGCAGCCCGATCGTGACGATGACGAGCCCGGCCCACTGGGAGCCGTTGGGTCGCTCGCCCAGGACCGCCCAACCGATCAGGGTTGCCAGGACCGGGATGGCCGGGGCCAGGGCAGCGACGGCGGCACTGCCGGCCGTCTTCACCGCCACGGTAAACAGGATCAGGGCAACCAGTCCCACCAGCACGCCCTGGTAGACCGCCTGCAGCAGGACCGCCGACGCGGGCGCGGCCAGAACCGCCTCCGGCCCCTGCCACAGGAGATAGACCGGCAGGTAGAGCAGAGCCGAGAGCGGGGCATTGGTGGCCAATGCCTCGCGCGGCTCGATCGCCCAGGTCTTGAGCGCGACGGTGTAGGTGCCCCACATGGCGCTCGCCAGGAGGAACAGCCCGATGCCGATCGGCAGATCAGTGCTGCCGGTGACCTGCCGGTCGAGCAGCATCACCAGCACCCCACCCAGGCAGATGGCCGCCCCCAGGACATTGGGCAGAGCAGGGCGCTGCCCGCGCCACAGGAGCGCGACCACCATCACCGCTACCGGCTGCAGCCCCGGCACCAGCGCGGCACCATAGGCGACCGGCGCGAACACCAGCCCGCCGAGGAACACGGCGCTGTAGGGCGCGCCGTTCAGGACGAAGAGGGCGAACAGACGCCCGATGCCGATCCGCCGTGCGGCGGGCATGAGGGCCGCCCAGAGGAAGGGCAACACCAACACCGTTGTGACCGCGAAGCGGATCGCGGTCTGGTCATAGCCGTTGAGGCCATCCCAGGCACCGGCCCGGCCGGCGGCGAACATGCCCGCATAAATGGCGACGGCGCCGAGGGCGGCGGCGAGACCTGCCGTGTTCATCCAACGTCCTCTGAGAGCAGAAGGCACAGACCGTAGGGCCGTGCTGGCAAACTCTATGCCGCTCCAGCACGCCGTGCTGGGCACTGTCCAGTCTGGGCAGGCGGGCCGGGTCTCAACCGGACGGCGCGCGCCAGTCGGATGCCGCCGTTGCAGACAAGATGATCAGGCGCTCGGCAAAGTCCCGCACCGGCCAGTGATACGGACGATTGTCCCGCCCGGTGGCCCCTACTTTCCGGCTCTTCCCACCCTGCCCCAGGGTCGTATGATTACGACAAACCCGGGCACCCGCATGGGGGATCGTGGCGGGGTGCCCGGCCTGGCGCGCTTCTTCTTCCTCGACCGCCAGATGCTCGGCCATCAGCCGCAGGGTCTCGGTCATGACCGCGAGCAGGGCGCGCGCGACTGGCAGGCCTCATGGCCGGCCTGTTCCAGCACGGCGACCTGGGCCTGCTGGTCGGCGACCCGCTGCTGCCCCTCGCGCAGATGGCGCTGGGCCATCGCCAACACCGTCTCGCCGCTCGCCATGGTCCCTCTCCCCAAGCCAACCACGGCTGCGGCCCGACAGCCGGGCCGCCTGCTGCCGCAGACGGCGCTGCTGGCCGAGCAGCTCGTCCAGCAGCGCCCGCGGCTGGCCTCGATGAGCCGGGCGGCCTGGCGCAGCTGGGCGATCTCGGCCTGCCGGTCGGCCAGCCACGTCGGCGTCCGCGGTACGGCTGGGGCACGGTCCTGCGGCTCCGGACGAATCGGCACGGGCGGCTCCGGTTGAGCGTGGCATCGTTGAGGAAATATGCTCCGGCCCGGCCGGGGCTCAACCGGTTCGGCCATCGTACGGAAGGTACTGGCCGGCTTGGCTACATGGTTGCGGGCAGGGTGGGCGTGGCGGGGGCAAAGGCATGACCATGCCGGGCTTCTAGGCTTCCATCACCTGCAGGATCGCCTGGACCAGGCGGCGCGCGCCCACGGGCTTGCCGATGTTGACCGCCCTGGCCAGGACGGCACTGCCCTGGAGCCGCGACGGCTGGTAGGCGGTCACCAGCACGAACGGGATGTGCTGCCGCACCAGGGCTTCCGCCACCGGCGTCACCATCACGCCGTGCAGGTTGACGTCGAGCACCGCCACGTCCGGCAGCTGGCTGCCCAGCAGATCGAGTGCTGCCGCGACGCTCGCCGCCGGTCCCAGCACCCGCCAGCCCTGGGCCAGGATGATGGCCTCCAGCTCCATGGCGAGCAGGAACTCGTCCTCGACCACCAGCACGAGCAGGCTGTTGGACGGTGCCTCTGGAGCTGTTCTGCCAGGCACCTGTCACTCCTGATGCTCACCGCATCGGTAGGGTCACCTCGACCTGCAAACCGGTGGTGGCAAACGCTAGTTCCACTTTTCCGTGCAGATCGCGGATTGCCGCGTTGATCAGCCGCGTGCCGAAGCCGTGGGCGGCCGGCTGCTGGGCCGTCGGCCCGCCTTCCTCCCGCCAGTGCAGCGCCAGGTGCTGATCGCCCGCCGCACCGCTCAGCGCCCAGCCGACCCGCACCCGGCCGCCCGGTACGGACAGGGCACCATGCTTGACGGCATTGGTGCCGAGCTCATGCAGGATCATGCCGAGCGGCAGCACCTGCGCAGGTGCCAACGTAACGTTCGGGCTCGCCTCGATGACCACGGTTTCGCTGCCCAGCATGGTCGCCACGCGCACGGCCAGCTCCTGCAGGTCGGGGCGGGCTTGGCCGGAGATGGACAGCTCATAGGTACCGATCAAGGCACCGAGCCTGCCCAGGAAGGTGTCCTGGTATTCCCGCGCGGAGCGGCCCTCCACCTCGGTCTGCCGTGCCAGGGCCTGGACGATCGCCAGCAGGTTCTTCAGCCGGTGCTGGATCTCGCCGATCACCAGATCCTTCTCGTGGTTGATCCGGCGGCGCTCGGTGACGTCCTCGATGACGATCAGCAGGTTCAGGCGGTTGTTGTCCGGGTGGAACAGGCGCTTGGCGCTGAGCAGCATGATGCGCTCCCCGATGCTCGGGAAGTCGTGGCTCAGCTCATAGTCCAGGACGGCATGCGCCTTGGGCACCACCTCCTGGAGCAGCCGGCGCAGCTCGGGGATGTTCCACTGCCCGTTGCCCAGCTCGTAGATGGGCCGGCCGACCGTCTCGTCCCGGTTGACCTTGAAGATCTCGTAGAACGAGCGGCTGGCCGTCTGCACGTACAAGGCCTGGTCGAGGACCAGCAGGGGATCGTCGATGGTATCGATCATGCCCTGAGCCTGGACATGCTCGGTGCGCAGCAGGCGATAGAGGTCTTCCAAGTTCATGCCTGCCACCTTTCCTGGTCGAGGGCCGGCTCCGGATGCCGAAGGCAGGCTAGCGACTTTCCGGCCAGGTCGCACGCGTCCGCTTCTCGATGGCGCAGACGGTCTCTCTCGCCCCCGCTGTCTGCTGGCCGAAGGTCATGCCGAAGCAATCTGCCCGGCCAGGACGCCCGAGATGGTGCCGCCCGGGCGCCTCGGCACCCTCGGTTCCCACTTTTGTTCGGGAATGGCGCGCCCTGCAGGGATCGAACCTGCGACCTACCGCTTAGAAGAAAAAAGGTCAGGCATAATAACCACTGTAACGTCAATCAGTTACGTTTGATCTTGCCAAAACCTGGTCGTGCCGCCGCGTTGTCCACAGCCTCCATCGCCGCCCGCACCCGCTCTTGCCGCACGTGCGCGTAGCGCCGCCGGAGCTTCGGGTCGCTGTGGTGCAGGGCGGCGCTGATCACGTCGCCCAGGCCGGCGTCCTCCAGATCCTGGGCGAAAGTGTGGCGGGTGTCGTGCAGGCGGAAGTCCGGGCGGCCGACCTTGACGCGGGCCGCCTCGATGTCGTCGCGCAGCTCCTGCGGGCTCACCTGGAAGACCCGGCCGACCTCCGGCAGATCCAGCCTGCCGAGCATGGCGGCGATCCTCGGCGTCATCGGCACGGGCGTCGGCCGCCCGCCGGCCCGGCCCTTGCTGACGGCCAGGATCACGCCGCGCTCGAAGTCCAGGTCGGCCGCCGTGAGCCGGAGCAGGGCCCCGCGACGCAGGCCGGTGGCGAATGCGAGCTCGACCAGGGGGCGGGAGCGGGGCGGCAGTGCGTCCAGTAGGGCCTTGCGCACGTCGCGTGGCACGGAGCGGTCACGGGGCTCCGGCTCGGCCAGCTTGAAGCGGCCCCACGGGATCGGCTGGAGCGGGAGGCCCCACAGGTCGGCCGCGCGCCGCCACAGGCGCTGGAGGCAGGACAAGCGGCGGTTGATGGTGGCCTCGGTGACGGGCCGGCCCTTGCGCTCGCTGATGGCGACCCGCCAGCGGCTGACGACCTGGGCGATGGTGTCGCGGCCGATCTGGCTGATTGGCGTGGCGGGGTCGATGGCCTCGTGCCAGGCGCGCAGGTAGCCGCGCTCGCTGGACCAGGACGCGATGTGCTGTCCGTGCTCCTGCCAGTAGCGCTGGGCTACGGCGTCGAGCGTAGGGGCAGTACCTGGGGCGATGATTCGGGCTTCGACGGCGGCGCGAAGTCGTCGCTCTTCCGCTTCGACCTGCCGGCGCGTGAGCGAGGCGTGGAAGCCCTTGCGGAAGCGCTGGCCGCCGACGGTGAAGTCGACAAGCCAGCCACCGTCTGCACGTCGCCGGGCTGCCATGCTGCTGTCCTGGTCTGCTCCCTGACCCAGCGCTCCAGCTCGGCGACCGGGATGCGCAGGTCATTGCCGACGGCGACCGTGCCGACGGCGCCGCAGGAGATCAAGCGCCGCATGAACTCGACGCCGGTCCCGAGCTCGTCCGCCGCCGCGGTGATGGTCAGCAGGAGCGGCATTCGTCCTCCTCAGCAACGGCCGCGGCGCGGATGCGGGTCACGGCGACCTCTCAGGCTTCATCGCTTTCTCCATCGTGTTTTATGGGCAGACCCTACTGAGATTGGGCCGTGAGACACTTTTCGTCCTGCATCTCGCCCGTCTCCAGGATGAACGCAGAGATTTCGTCCTCGCCCATGCCTAGATGCTCGGCGACCGCGAAGAACACGTCGGCCGGATCTTCCAAGCCGACGCCCTGCAAGCCCTCGCCAGAAACCCAGTCTAGCTGGCGCAAACAGCGCAGCAGGAGGGCGCGCGTTTCCTGTTCCATGGTCTTCTCCTATGGGTGCGCCCTAGCGAGACGGCCGGTGCGAGACGGATTGGCGTCTCAAGAGGGTTGTTCTGCATCTTCCGAGACAATGGCCGGCGAGGGTCTAGAGGCATCCGAGGCAGACGCAGCCGTGGCTCTCGCCCTCACAGCGGGCCACGTCGCGCATCAGGGGGCGGTCAGGCATGGTCGTCCGCCGGCTCCACCCGCAGTGCTTCTTTGCCGTCGAGGCCATACGCGACCAGCATCGGCACGCCGTCGGTGCGCGCCCAACGGTGGTATGTTCTGGAGAACTCGCCGGTCAGTCGATACGTGTGCTGTCGTGCTTCTTCGGCGCTTGGATAGCCATCCTCATCCCAAGTCGGGCCCCAGCGATCACCGCAGCAGCTACAATCCAGGCCCTTGTCGCATCCGTCGAAGTAGACGTTGTGCATCTGGGCCAGAGCGTTGGCTTGCTCCCGGCTAGTTGCTTCGATCAGCACGGTGAGGGCAGGTCCCTTGAAGACACCGCCGCTGCCGTTCTGGTTAAAACTGTACCATTGGGTCTTCATCGCCTGTCCTCCAGCAGCTTCGCCGCCCTGGCCACGCGCTCGTCCTGGGCAGCCAGGCGCTTCAGCTCCTCCGCATTGGCCTCGAGCAGGGCAGGGATGGCGTCGGCGTCCTTGGCCAGACGCCACAGCCCGCGGAACAGGTGCAGCCAGGAGCCCGTGTCGGTGCGCACCTCGCGCACCTTGCCACGGTGATCGGCGAGGCGCCGATCGGCGAAAAGGGTGGTCATGCTGCTTCGTCCTGATGCTCAGGCTCGTCGAGCATGCCGTCGTCGTCGGCCACGTCGCTCTCGCCCAACAGGTCGAGCACCGTGCGGGCGACTTCCTGCGCCTGGGTGTGGAGCGCCTTCACCTTGGCGTTGCTGCTGGACTTCGCCGCCTCGCTGGCTGCGTTTAGCGCCTCCATCACCACGTCGCGGTTGGCCTCGGCGAGACCTACCGTCCACGACATCCCGGCCAGGATCGGGAGAAGCGCCGACACGCGGTCGTTGCTGGCGGTGACCACGCCATCCTCGTCCACGATCGCGTACTTGCCGGTCAGCGGTGGAAGCATGTCGAGCGCCTTCCCGATCGCAGGCGTCACGTCCTTCATGCCCCGTCCGCTGTACTCGCGCCCGTCCTCCTCGCTCTCCTGGCGCAGCGCTTCCTCCAGCTCGGGCGAGGCAGGAGCGCGCTTCAGCAGGCGGCGGATGGCGGTCTTCTTGGCCATCTCGTCATAGGAGGACGCCCAGGGCGTGTCCTTGATCTTGCCGGCGCGGAATGCCTTCCAGCCGTCGGAGCGATCCCGGATCTCGTTGATCTGGTCGATCGTCATCGGCTCGAAGTCGGTGTCGCCGTCCTTGGTCTTGAACACGGCATAGTAGCCGACGACCTGGCCGCGGTCGCCGAACAGCTTGGGCCGGTGGTCGAGGCGCTTGCTGTCGCCCAGCACGCAGTCGATGTGGTCGTTCTCGCAGACCTCGTGGGCGTAAATCGAGGAGATCTGGCCGCTCTGCCGGGCGAGCTTGATCAGGCCGCGATAGCCGATGCGGGCCTGTACGTCGCCGCGGAAGTCCGGCACGAGGTAGGCTTCGCCCAGGTGCGGATCGGTCAGCAAACCGAGTGCTGCGATCTTGGCGGCGGCGTTGACGACCTTCACCGGATCGGCAGCACGCAGGCGGTCGTTGTTGGCGACGCTGGTGACCACCACCCGCTCGAAGCGGGCCGGCGAGATGTGCTGCGGCAGGCTGCGCGAGATATTGGGCATCTCACGTTGGAGCGTCTGCTCGAACACGGCGATCTGGTTGTTGCTCATCAGGTTCTCCTCACGGCGACAGTCCGCCGGGCATTGCTCAGGGCGGCGCCAGGCACGTCCTCGCCAGCATCGAGCTTGGCTCGGATCGCCTTGGCGTCCGGCGTGGTGGTGGTCTTGGTGCGCAGGCAGTCGGGCGGCAGCGCGTCGGGATCGGTGATGGTGACGCCGGGCCGCGTGGTGGTCAGGCTGACGGTGGCGGTGCCGCAGTCGAGCCTGGGCAGGTCGGCCGCCTCCAGCGCAGCAGCGATCTCATCCCGCCGCCGGTCGATCCGGGCCTGGATCCGCTCGGCACGCAGCCGCAGCTCCTGGGCGCGCGCCTTGCAGGCCTCGATCGCGGCTTCGTCGGCGACCTCCGCCTCGATCAGCCGGGCGATCACGTCCGGCAGGCGCGTCTCGGATTCAGCGGTGATCTGCGCTTCCTCGCCGTCGAGGCCATAGCTCTCGATCAGGCGTCGGGCTTCCTGGGCCGCCAGGAACAGGTGCGATGCCATCACAGCACCCACCAAGTCGCCGCCGCGATCCCGAAGAAGAACGTGCCGCAGAAGCCGCCGATGAAGCCGCCCAGGAACAGCATGAACCGGTGGCTGAAGCCGGCTTCCTCCGGCAACGCCTCGCGGATCTGCCGCTCGATCTGAGCGCGGGCCTTGGCCTCTGCCTCAGCGGCAGTGCGCGGCCACAGCGGCGCGTGCTCCATCGGGTGCCGGGCGTGGGTCAGGATGTCGTCAATCATGGGCCACCCCCAGATCCATCGGGTTGAGCGACCAGCCCCGGATGCAGACGATCTCGCCCTGGGCCTTGATCGCCCAGATGCTCCAGGTCTTCAGCCGCGGGTTGGCCATCATGAGCGCGCCCTCGCCGTCCTCGGAGACGAAGCCTCCGGGCATGAACGGCACCTCGCCGATCTCGGCCGACATGCGGATCGCGTCCTCGGTGGCGTAGCATTCACCATCGCCCGGCACGCGGACCGGCTGGGGTTCTTCCTGGGCCATGGCGGGCGTCGCCAGCAGCAGGGCGGCGATCAGGGCACTACGCATGGTCGTTTCCCTCGCTGGCGCGGATCGCCGCGAGATCTTCGTCGCTCGTCAGCAGGAAGTTCAGGCCGTCTTCGATGTCGAAGAGTGATCGGTCGTAGTCGTCGACCCGCTTGACGGTCACGAGCCGCTCGGCCTTCCCGGCCAGAAGTTGATCGGCGTATGCCGCGATAGAGAGCCCCTTCTGCCTGATCGAGAGCAGGAGCTGAGCGGTGGTTTTATGCTCCATCACCCCTCTCCCTCAGCCGAGGCGGCGGACAGGGCGGCGCGCCACGCAGCGGAGCCAGTCGGGTCGTCTTCGTCGTCCCAATTGACTGGGCGGGCGTCTCGCGTCAGGCGCTTGATCACTTCCAGCAGCCGCGCATTCTCGGCCTCGGCCGCGTCGAGGGCGCGCAGGAGCTTCCGCCGATCACGGGCGGCACGGTCGTACTCCAGCAAGGGCTCGTCGAAGTCCCCATCCCGCTCCCGGATCGCCTCGATCTCGGCCCGGCTCACGGGCTGCTGGTCAGGCTGCATGGGGACGTTCCTCCACGATCCGGGCGAGGCTTTCCGCCGCCCAGCGTTCCACGAGCTTGCGATTGCGGATGACGGTCTCGACCAGATGCTGTGCACGGCTAAGCTCGGCGGCGGCGTCGGTGATCACCAGCGCGTCGTCCTCGTGATCGTCGGCCAGCTCGGCGGATGCCATGGCCTGCAGCTCGAGCCACAGGCTGCCCATGGCTTCGTCGATCTGCTCCAGGGTGCGGGGCATCACGCCACCTCCAGCTCGAAGCTGAAGGGCCAGCCTTGGCCATCGCAGTCGAAGCTGCTGATAAAGTCCCGCGCCTCGTCCGGGAGCTGGAACGATATCCACGGCCCATTCTCGCGCCGGACGCCGGCGTCATCGGTCCCGACATCGACTTCGTAGAACCCCTGCCGAAGCAGGGCCGAAGCAATTGGACACCTCTGGCAGTCGCCCATCCGCCCGGAGGCAATGTCGTCCGCGGTCACGTCGATGGTGATCTTGGCCATCAGTCCAGTCCTCGCTCAGGGTCGTTCAGGTAGGCTTCCTCGTCGGTCAGGGCCCAGCCCGCATTGGTCGCGAGCGCGTCGATCTCGTCCGCGATGGAAGCCGCTTCGCCGATCAGGCAGTGACGGCAGTGCTTGCGGGCGACCTGCTCGACCTTGCGCAGGGTCTTCAGGACCCGCTCCAGGTGGCGGATGTACTGGTCGTCCGGCAGCTCGCGCTCAGCCGGCAGGCCGGGGCGGTCCAGGAGCCACTGGCGCTGGTGGATGGTCATGCCGCCTCCTCCAGAACGGAACGGGCCAGTGCGCTCGCATCGCCGAACAGGTCCTGGTTCGCGTAGAACTGCAGGGCGGAGCGCATGCGATCGAGCCGGCTGCTGGGGACCTCGACCAGCTCGGACACGTCCACGCCCAGCGCCTCGGCAATCCGGTTCAGGATCGTGGGCCCGGGCAGGTTCTGCCCGCGGACGTAGCCGCTGATGTTGTCGCGGCCGATCCGGGCGCGCCGGGCGAGCTCGGACTGGCTCCAGCCGCGCTGGGCGAGCAGGCCCCGCAGGCGCCGGCCGAACTCGGCCTTGGTCGCGTCATCGGCCCGGCCGCTGTCCCGGGCATCAGCTTGGATGGTCATTCGCCAACCTCCTGCAGGAGGAGGTCGATCAGCGGCCAGGCCACCATGACGTTGATGAACGCCCAGGCGGCAGTGATGCCGGCGAGTATAGCCAGCGCGGTCATGGCTGATCGCTCGCTGCAATCCGGCATGCGATCGCCATTGGGACGATCACCAGCTGCAGGATCGCCAGAACGATCAGGAGGGTACTGAGCAGTTGGAACATTGGTCTCCCCATCCGCGGTGCGGTGTGGTCACTGGTCTGAGGGCCGGCGGGCATATTCTCCGAAGATTTCGACTTCGGCGGCTCGCCTGACCAAGGCGGCCTCTTCCAGGGTGAGGAAGCACCCGAGGTGCTTGCCCATGATCCGGGCATTCCACCTATGGTAAGAGCGGTTGTAGTTTACCCCGACAACCCCGCTGGTATTGCGCGAACCCGCCGCCCTGTTCATTAAGTTCTGACTGGGCGTGACCAAGCGGATATTCTCTCGTCGATTGTCGAGAGGCACTCCGTTGATATGGTCGCATTGAAGGGCCCGAGGAATCCTGCCCTTCATTCGGAAGGCGACTACCCGATGAGCTTCGACGCTCACGGGGTGTTTTTTG
Organism: Geminicoccus sp.; assembly: GCF_035556675.1. GTDB lineage: Bacteria > Pseudomonadota > Alphaproteobacteria > Geminicoccales > Geminicoccaceae > Geminicoccus. The sequence continues at coordinate 15,789 of NZ_DATMFZ010000383.1, forward strand.
CCGTCAGGCCCAGCAATCCTGAATGTACGGCGGGCGTAGCCATCCCTGGTCAGCGACCAGCGCAGCTCGCGCAGATCCGCATCCTCCTCAGAGAACAATGGGAAGCATTGCGCCATCTGGTGGCCCCTACATCTGGAGATCAGGTGTAGGGAGAATTTGCAATCTGTGCAAACCGAGGTCAACCGGAAATTTGCACTATATGCAAATCAAGGCCGGATACCACACTCCCTGCAGGTGAGAACCCGGGCGACCGGAAGGCGCCTGGCTTGCGGCTGCCGCATCTACCGGAAGGCGATCGTCCCAACGAAAACGCCGCCCGGAGGCGGCGCTGTCAGAGGTGATGGCAGGACGGATTAAGCTAGGGAGCTGCCATTGCGGTCACGTTGAGCACTGAACGATCAGATCGCGCTTAATCACCTGGCTGGCGCCGTACTGGTGGATGATGGTTCCGCCATCGTACTGGCTAGCATTCAGGACGGCATACCCTGCCGGGCACACCTCGTTTGCCTTCTCGTAGCAATCCGCGAAGCTGTTGACCAAGCCGCCACACTCAATCAGGTGGGCGGTCTGTCCGCCAGGGCCCTTAATCTCTGTCACTGGCGTGCATCCGGCCAGCGCGGCCACGGCCACAGCCAGGGCGGCCAGGCGGATCACGCGAAGTCTCCTGCGGTGAGCGTGGTCACGCCGTACAGCGTGATGGTGCCGGAGAAGCTCCCGGGTGAAGGCTCTTGGAGCGCCGCGAACTTCGCGACGTCTATCGTCAGGCTGAAGCGCTGCTCGCCCATGAAGGAGGCGAGGCCGATCGAGACGGCATCGTCGGCATCGGTGATGATGCCATTCCCGTTCGTATCGAGGTCAGCGAAGCTGAAGGTATAGGTTTCAAGCGGCTCGAAGTCGGGGTCATTCCGGCTGGAGATCTGCAGCTTGTCGCCGGCCGAGAAGTCGGTGATGAGGTCGTTCACGAACGTCATTTCCGGCTCTGGGTTGTCCGGCCGATCCACGACGCCTGGCTGGAAGTTGTAGAGGAAGGCGTCGTTGCCGGACCCGCCAGTCAGGATCGACCGGTCCTCGGCGCCTTGCCCGCTGCGCAGCACGTCATCCCCATCACCACCTATCAGGCGGTCGGCGCCAGCGCTGCCGAAGAGACGATCGTCGCCAGATCCACCGTCCAGGCGATCGTCGCCCCAGCCCCCATAGAGCGTGTCGTTGCCCAGCTCGCCGCGCATGTTGTCAGCACCATACCCGCCGAAACCACTGTCGTTGCCGGAGCCACCAAAGAATAGCATCGCGGCTGAAAAAACACCCGGACCATCCCCGTCGGTAGCCGAGAAGGGCATGGACACATAGTCGTCACCAGCGCCGCCGTGGATCGTGTTCTGCCCGTATCCCGGCTCGATCCGGTCATTTCCGTCGCCGCCATAGATCAGGTCGTCACCGAGCCCGCCATAGAGGTCGTCGTTGCCGGCCTGGCCGGAGAGGGTGTCATCCCCGGCGTCGCCCCATAGCCGATCGCGGCTGTCGCCGCCGAACAGCACGTCATTGCCATCCCCGCCGCTCATCAGGTCGAAGCCAGCGTCGCCGTAGAGGCGATCGTTGCCGGCTTCGCCTCGCAGCGTGTCGTTGCCGAGCCCGCCGAAGATCGCATCGTCGCCATTGCGGCCTTCGAGGAGGTCATTGCCGGCCAGGCCTTGCATGGTGTCTCGGCCAGCCGTGCCGAAAAGCCGGTCGTTGCCGGCAGTGCCGGTGATCTTTGCCACGATGATGCCCCTTGTCGTTATGGTGGGTTGAGGGCTCCACTCTGTCTTACTTGCTCTTGGCCTTGATGAGCTGCTGCACGAGCTCGCGCATCTCCGGATCGAGCGTGCGCCCTAGCTCGAGCCAAGATTTTTCTTCGGGCGTTTGCGCCAGGACGCTCAGATCAAACAGGAGCGCCATCGGCTCAACTTCAAGTGCTGCGGCTATCAGCTCAATATATTCCTGCGTTAGGTCAATACCGCCGTTTTCTAGCCTCGATATGGTGGAAACATGCACGTCGACCTTCTCGGCTAGTTGACCCTGAGTCAACTTTTTCGACTTGCGTACTTCCGCTATCCGGTTGCGAGCACCAAGCATCCGCTTCCACCAGTCCGGCTGAATATTCATGTGGCACCCCAATATTGCACCATATGCAATATCTGCGGAAGCGCACAGGATGCAAGTCCCTGCGACATACTCCCAGGCGCCTCTTGCTAAAAATTTGCAGCTTGTGCAAATTTCCGGGCATGCAGCTAGCCACCTGGCGCAAATCCCGAGGCTTCACGCTCGCCGCGCTTGCCGAGCTGGTCGGGGTTGGTGCGTCCACCATGAGCCGGATCGAGCGCGGCCTCCTGCGTCCTAGGGGCGAGGTGGGCGTGAAGATCCATGAGGTGACCAACGGTGAGGTCACTCTGAACGAGATCTATGGCGTGCAGGACCAAGCGGTTCCTCCGAAGAAGGTGGCCGCATGAACGTGCGTCCATCTGCCGTACATCAGAGTGACATAAATCACCGAGGAACGAGTTACGCTCGCGGATCGGCCCCAACGCCACATCCGGGTGCGCCGCGATGATCCGGCCCGGCGGCGGCCGACGCTGCATCGACTGGGACGCGTTCTTCGCGCGTCCAGGCAGCCGGGAGATGACGGCGCCCGAGATCGGTCGGGCTCTGGGCGTCAAGGCTGACAACGTGCGGGAGGCTGCCCTGCGTCGCGGCATCCGGCTGCCGCATGGCAAGCCTGGGACAGTCCTGCCGCCGCCGTGGAAGCCGCAGCTCGATGCCGCCAAGGCCGAGCGCATCCGCCAGATGGCCGACGACGCTGCCACGCTGGCCGAGCTGGCGGCCCTCCAGGCCGTGCCGCGCTACGATGCGAGGGTGGCATGAGCGCGCTGCCCTATCGGCGGGCGCCCAAGGGGGTCCACTGGCCGACCGCGCTGGCCGAAGGCGCCGCTGCCGGCCTCAGCCCCACCGAGCTGGCTCAGCGCCTGGGCGTCCAGCACACCACCGTGCGCTATGCCGAGATCCGCTACGACATCCGGCTGCGCCGCGGCCGGGCGCGTCGGGGCAAGCCGCAGCCATCGGTGCGCCGGCCGCGCGTCGCCCGGGTGCCGGACCTGTTCACGCTGTCCGAGCGCCAGCGGCGGGCATGGGATGCGAAGCTCGACGAGGCGTTCGCGCAGTGCCGCACATGATGCAGGCAGCGGGGAGCATGGTCGGTATCGGCTCGGGCGTCGCTCTGCCGGCCATGCTCCCTGGTGCGCTGGATTCCTACAACCCAGGAGGCCGCCATGTAGACGATCAGGCCGCCCATAGTGCCGCAATGCGGCCGGGAGGCGTTCTCGCAATCGTGTGCAAGTCATCCATGGCTACCCCGGGGCTTCGGCTCCGGGGGATCTTCCAGCCCAGCATGGTCCGCGGGTCTACCCCCTCTGCCGGGCCCGCGGATCATGGTGCGCTGGTCGCACCGTTTACCTCCCTGATCACTCGCCCGGCTGCCTCAGGGTGGCCGGGCGCTCTTTTTGGAGCTGAGCATGCACGGATTGGCAGGCGCCGGATCTGGATTGGCGAATGGGCAGAAGTTCGACCCCGGCGGGGCGGACATGCCCATGCCAGCCAAGACCCGGCATGAGGTCTTCTACGGGCTGAAAGTCGGCGATCGGTTCTCGGCCGGCAATGGCGGCGCGCAACTCCAGGTGATCGGTTTCCACATCGACCAATTGGGCGAGACGCAGGTCGAATTATCCCTCTCTACGAGCAGCGGCGCCTCATCGCAATCGGCAGACGTCCACACGACCACGGCCTACGCGATCATGACCGGCCTCGCGAACGGCGACCTGAAGCGCGTCGTGCGCTGATGCGGGTCCTGGCCATCGACCCGGGCGTTAGTCTCGGCTGGGCGGTGGTCGCCCCCAACGAGATCCCCCAGTTCGGCGAGATCAGCCTGAAGGGCCGGCTCGACCCGAAGTACCTGCACGTGACCGATCGGCACGCGGCCTACTTCGACCGCTGCACGGGCGCCGTGGTGCATCTGATCGAGGAGCACTGCCCGGAGTGCCTGCTGGTCGAGGAGATGGCCGGGCGGATGCTTGGCGAGGCCGCCCGGATCCTGCCGGGCCTGCGTGCTCAGGTGCTGTGCGTCGGCCGGCGCCGCGAGCTGCTGACGATCGAGGTCAACAACGCGTCCTGGGCGAAGTGGGCCAGGCGGCATGGCTACGTGAAGGCCGACGACGGCTCCGATGCGCGGTGGATGGCCGAGTACTGGCTGGAGCACGAGCTGCGGAACGTGCGGGAGGCCGCATGAGCCCCGCCGCGTGGATCCTGACCATCGGCGGTCTCGCCGCCGGCATCGGCTGGTGCGTGTTCTACTGGCGCCTGATGCGCGCCGTCGAAGGAACGCCCGAGCATGACTGATTGCTGGCTCAGTTCCGGATCAGCGGCTACAATGAAAAAGGCCCCGGGCGAACCCGAGGCCCCGAGCGGAAACGGTGTTGGAAGCACCGGATCTGCTCTGACCACCAACCGCGATAGGAGCGCGGCGATGGCTGAAACGCTCATGGGGCAGGAGTCTGCCCCGCGTCTAGATTCGCAGAAAACCCCTGCGTCATCAAGCAGCACCGCGGTGACCGAGGTCACTGACAGGTCGCCCGCGCCTACGACGCGCGATCTGTGGCTGATGGTGCACTGGCTGGCCGAGGGCGATCCGGTGCCGCTGGGCATCGTGCAGATGATCGCCGATGGCAACATCGCTGCCCACCGCCGCAAGCGGATCCTCATGGCCCTGCATGGCCGCGGCCTGATCGACGACCGGCTGCTGCGGACAGCGTTCGAGTATCATCCCGAGCTGGCGGGAGCGTGAGATGGGCTGGTGGCGCGCATACGACGGCATCAGCCAGGACCCGAAGCTCCATCAGATTGCCTGCAAGCTCGGCATGGAGCGGTGCACAATCAATGGGGCGTGGCTGGCCGTTCTCGACCAGGGCAACCAGGCGAC
>NZ_DATMFZ010000384.1:0-5410 GCF_035556675.1 Geminicoccus sp.
GTGTCGGCCGTCGGCAGGATGGCGAGCAGACGCTCGATCTCCTCCAGCGTGGCATCGGCAAGCTTGCGGCTGTTGGTGATCAGCACGGCGGGCGAGTTATAGCCGTGCTCGGCCTGGCCCAAGAGGTCGGTGGCGCACATCTCGCCGTCCACCGTCTCGTCCGCGATCACCAGCGTCTCGGTGGGGCCGGCGAACAGGTCGATGCCGACCCGGCCGTAGAGCTGGCGCTTGGCCTCGGCGACAAAAGCGTTGCCGGGGCCGACCAGCATGTCGACCGGGGCGATCGTGGCGGTGCCCAGCGCCATGGCGCCCACGGCCTGCACGCCGCCCAGGCAGTAGATCACGTCGGCGCCGGCCAGATGCTGGGCGGCGACGATCGCGGCGGCGGGGCGGCCCTGGTAGGGCGGGGCGCAGGTGATGATCTCGGGCACGCCCGCGACCTTGGCGGTCAGCACCGACATGTGCGCCGAGGCGACCATCGGGTACTTGCCGCCCGGCACGTAGCAGCCGACCCGGTTCACCGGGATGTTCTTCTGGCCCAGCACCACGCCCGGCAGGGTCTCGACCTCGATGTCCTTAAGCGAGGCGCGCTGGTGCTCCGCGAAGTTGCGGATCTGCGCCTGGGCGAAGCGGATGTCGTCCAGCTCGCGCTGCGAGAGCTCGCTCAGGCAGGCCTGGATTTCGGCGTCGGTCAGGCGGAAGTCGGCGCGGTCCCAGTTGTCGAATTTGATCGACAGCTCGCGCACCGCCTGATCGCCGCGCGCCTCGATGTCGGCCAGGATCGCCTCGACCGTGCCGCGCACCTTCTGGTCATCCTTCGCCGCCGCCACCGGATCGCGGCCCTGCTTCAACACCCGTGCCATCGCTGCCTCCCTTCGCTTGGCCCCCAGGGCTTAGGCGGATGGCGGGCGGACGCAAGCGGGAAGTCCCGTCCCGGGGTGGGGCGGCGCCATCGCAGGATTTCGGAGCGTAATCCTTTAGAATAGCTGCTGCTTGCAGGAAGCGAAACGCTGTTGCGGCATACTGCCGCATCGGCTAGGGCTGAGCTGTACATGGATATGCGCTGGCGGCGCGCACGATCGGTCCCGGCCGGGTGGGTCATCCCTGCGCCGGTATTTCCGGCAGGTGCCGAAGTCGTCGCCCGATAGCTGCCTTGATTCGTCCGAGCTCATTTTACTGAAGGCCTGTCATGTTCGATCTGCGTCTTTCGACGCTGCCGGGGTCCGGCGGCGGACCCTCGCTCGCGCGCCGCCTGTTCCTGCGCTCCGCCCTGGCGGCGGCCGGCGCCGGCGTCGCCGCCGGCTTCCTGCCCGGTCCTGCCGCGGCGGCGATCAAGGGGGACCGGAAGCTCGGCGCCTGGGGACCGCTTCTGCCCTGGCCGTTCGTGCCGATCCACATGGTGATGACCCGCGACGGGCGGATCATGAGCTATGGCTCAGACCGGGTTGGCATGCAGACCGGCCTGCTTGAATACGATGTCTGGGACCCGCAGGACGGGCCGCAAGGCTACCACCTGACTCTGCCGAACGGCACCGCCACCGACGTGTTCTGCAGCGCCCAGGTGCTGCTACCCGATGTCGGCGACATCGTGATGGTGGGCGGCGACATCTGGGACGGGGTGCGGACCAAGAACATGGGGATCGACCGCTCGACGATCTACCTGACCCGCAAGAAGCAGCTCGTGTCCGGGCGGACCATGAACCGCGAGCGCTGGTACGCCTCGATCACCACCCTGCCGAATGGCGAGAGCTACATCCAGGGCGGCGACAAGGGCACCGACCATCCGGAGATCCGCGGCCGGGACGGCTCGTTCCGACTGCTGACCGGGGCCGACACCAGCGGGATCTCCTTCTACTACCCGCGCAACTGGGTGGCCCCGGACGGGCTGATCTTCGGCTTCTCCGACCGGGCGGTGTACCGGGTCGATCCGTCCGGCACCGGGCGGGTGGAGCGGCTCGGCACGTTTCGCGGCAGCTGGGGCAAGAGCTCGACCGAGGCGATGTTCGCGCCGGGCAAGATCCTGCGGGTGGCGGGCGGCGGCACCCGGCCCGAGCCCGGCAACATGGCAACCGTGGTCGACATCAATGGCGCGACGCCGACCTTCACCCAGACCGAGCGCCTGCCCAAGGCGCTGCACTGGAGCACCGCCACGCTGCTGGCCGATGGCAAGGTGGTCGTGACCGGCGGGTCCAAGGCCTATAACGAGCTGGTCGAGGTCAACTACACGCCGTTCATCTGGGACCCGAAGACCGGCAAGTGGACCAGCGGCGCGCCTACCAGGTCAGGCAAGGCCCGGCTCTACCACTCGGCGGCAATCCTGTTGGCCGACGGTACAGTGCTGGTGGGCGGCGGTGGGGCGACCGGGCCGCAGAACAATCTCGACGCCGAAATCTACTATCCGCCCTATCTGTTCGACGCGAAGGGCAACCTGGCGGCCCGGCCGAAGATCACGAGCGTGCCGACCAGCCTGAAGGCCGGGCGCAACTTCAAGATCGGGGTCGACAACGGAGCGCGGATCACCCGAGTGACGCTGGTCAAGACCGGCTCGGTCACCCACAGCTTCAACATGGACCAGCGCTTCATGGAGCTGCCTTTCCAGCGCTCCGGCAACACGCTGGCGGTGACCGCACCCAAGACCAACAGGCTGGCCCCGCCCGGCTACTACCTCCTGTTCGTGATCGACAAGGACGGGGTGCCGTCGCAGGGCAAGGTCATGCCGATGTACATTACGGCGAGCTGAAGACGGGGGCACGGCGTCGTCCAGGGAGGAACCGTCATAGCCTGACAGTCCCGCGGATGCTTCCGGGGCCGAGCATGGCCGCCTGAACCATTGTTCCTTCTTCTTCGTCATTGGCCGGGCTCGACCCGGCCATCGTTTTCCTGGCCCTTCCCGGATGGCCGGCTCAGGGCCAGCCATGACGAAAAAGGGGGCCGCAAGCTGCCAGGAGATGATCGATCCCCGGCAGGAAGCAGGTGCCAGCCTGCTGGTCCATGATGGCCACGCGGAGTTCGCAGGCTGGAACCGCCCGTGATGGCCCGAGGTCGCGCAAGCCGCTAAGCAGGAGAAGAGTTCTCGTTCAAGAGAACCGGCAGGGAGGCGTGCCATCCGGCAGACGCCCATCGAGGATGCGGACAAGGAGGCTACAAGACATGCGACTCAAGGCCAGTCCCCAAAAGAGGGCCGCGACCCGGCGCGCGGTGCTGGGCGGCACGGCGGCGGCCCTGGCGATGCCGGCGGTGCTGCGCCGCGCCCATGCCGCGGATCCGGTGCATCTGATCAGCCACCGCTATCCGGCGCTCGAATATTACGCCGACCAGATGCGGACGGCCGTGCCGGGCGTGGAGCTGGATGCCCGGCTGATGCCGTCCGGCGACGCGATGCAGATGCAGCGCATCGCGCTGTCCTCGCGTAGCGCCGGGCTGGACCTGCTCTGGGTCAACAGCATCAGCATCGCGAACTATGCTAAGAATGGCTGGCTGGAGCCGCTGGACGACCTCTGGGAGAAGCATCGCGAGGAGTTCAACCTCGACGACATCAACCCGGCGTCGATGCGCGGCGTGACCTTCGAGGGCCACATCTACGCCATGCCGCTCACCACCAATGTCCTGCTCTGGGCGCATCGCCGCGACCTGCTGGAGGAGGCGGGGCTGGCGCAGCCGCAGAGCTGGGAGGACGTGATCGCGATCGCACAAGCCCTGGACTCGCCGCCGCGGCGCAGCGGCACGACGCTGGCACTGAAATGGGACATGACACCCCACGAGCTGCAGGCCGTGATGAACACGGTGGGCGAGGGCTGGTTCGATGAGGAATGGCGGCCGATCTTCAACCGCGAGCGCGGGGCGGCGGCGGTGGATACCTATCGCCGCCTGGCCAAGTTCGCGGTGCCGGGCTTCACCGCGCATGGCAATGACGAGAACGCGGTCAATTTCGGCCAGGATGTCTGTGCCGTAGGGCAGCAATGGGCGACGCGCTGCGCGTCGATGGACGATCCGGCCAAGTCGCGGGTGATCGGGCTGATCGAGTGGACCACGCCGCCGGGCGGCAAGCAGTCGATCACCACGGACGGCTATGCGATCTCGCGCTTCTCCGGCAAGGACCGGAACACGCTGTTCCGGGTCCTGGCCGGTGCCCTCAGCGAGGAGAGCCAGCGTGGTGCGGCGAAGCTCGCGACCCCGCCGCGCCAGGCGGTGCTGAACGATCCGGAGGTGCAGAAGGAGTTCCGCTGGTATCCGGCGGTGTCGGCGGCGATGGCGGCCGCTGAGCCCCTGCCGAACCTGCCTGAGTTCAACGAGGCGGCCGAGATCGCGACCAAGCGGATGGTCCAGGGCATCGTCGAGGAGACCGACATCCAGCAGGCGCTGGACACGGCGGCGAAGGAGGTCTCCGACCTGCTCGGGCGGCGTGGTTACCAGCAGTAGGGTTCGACGGGCGGCGGCCGGTACGCGGATACCGGCCGGCCGCCGTTTGGCCTGGATGGTGCCGAAGAACGGCGACAGGCTGTATTAAAGCTTTGACATGTTTTGTTCATTTCCGCTAGCCGCGGGTGGGACGGCGAGCAGGCATGGGCAGTTGGGCATGGTCATCCGCGGTACGGTGGGCAACGATCTCCTGATCGGCACCAATGGCCCGGACGTGATCTACGATCCGTTCGGCAACAACCAGGTTCGGGCGTTCGGCGGGCGCGACCGGATCGAGCTCGGGGGTGGCGATGACCTGGTCCATGCCGGGCGCGGCGACGACTACGTGAACGCCGGCGACGGGGACGACATCGTGTTCGGCCAGGAGGATGCCGACCGGCTGTATGGCTGGCATGGCAATGACCTGCTGGTGGGCGGCGTGGGTGACGACGTCCTGTTCGGCCAGCATGGCAACGACGAGCTGCGCGGCGAGCATGGCGATGACCTGCTGCTGGGTGGCCAAGGCGATGACGTGCTGACAGGCGGGGACGGCAACGACCGGCTTTCCGGCAATGCCGGGGATGACCGGCTGCTCGACCATCGCGGCGATACGGTCGCGTTCGGCCATGACGGTGACGACCGGATCCAGGTTTGGGCAGGCGACCATGCCCTCTATGGCGGCGCCGGCAATGACGAGATCTCGGCGGGGCACGGCCGGAGCGTGATCTATGGCGGGGCCGGCGATGACCGTATCAGCCTGCCGGCGGAAGAGGTGGACGGGCCGGTGCCGGGCAGCCGGGTGGATGGCGGGGCCGGGGACGACCGGCTGTTCGGCGGCCAGGGCGACGACCTGTTCCAGGGCGGCGACGGCAACGACACGATCAATGCCAGTGGCGGCGACGACCGGATCATGGGCGGGGCCGGCAACGACATCCTCTGGGGCAGCAGCGGCGACGACCGGATCCATGGGGGCGAGGGCGACGACCGGCTGGAGGGCGGCAGCGGCCTGGAC
>NZ_DATMFZ010000385.1:0-28041 GCF_035556675.1 Geminicoccus sp.
CCATCGCGGCGGATGGCCATGGTGACGCTGTCGGCGCGCAGGAGACCCGCCTTGCAGCAGGGACAAAGCATCCAGTCACTCCACGATGGTCAGTCCGGCAGCCCGGCAGCAGGCGACCAGCTCGGCATGGCCCATCCGCGCATAGGTGAGCGGGTGGGCCTTGGCCGGGTCCTGCTCGGCCTCCACTACCATCCAGCCGGAATAGCCGATCTCGGCCAGCACCGGAACGATGTCGCGGAACGGCACCGAGCCCTCCGGGTCGCCTGGCACGGTGAACACCCCCTCGATCACGCCCTTCAGGAAGCTCCAGCAGTTGTTGCGCAGCTGGGCATGGATCACCGGGCGGATGTTCTTGGCATGGAAATGGTTCACCCGCGATCCGTGGCGGCGCAGCGTGCCCATGACATCGCCGCCCGCGAAGCGCAGATGCCCGGTGTCGAACAGCAGGCCCACCGCCTCCCCGGTGTTCGCCATGAGCAGGTCGATCTCGCGCTCGGTCTCGACCACCGTGCCCATGTGGTGGTGGAAGGCCATCGCGATGCCCTCGCCCCGCATCCACTCGGCCAGCCGGGTGAGCTTCTCGCCATAGGCGGGGAACTCCGCCTCGGGCATACGCGGCCGCTCGGCCAGCGGCGTATCCAGCTGGCCCTGCACCGTGCCGGTGGTCTCGGCATAGACCAGCACCGGTGAGCCCATTGCCACCAGCAGGTCGAGATGGGCCCGGATCGCCTGCTGCTCCGCCTCGAGCGAGCGCTGGCGCAGCTCGCCGGAGAACCAGCCGGTGATGAGCTGCAGACCGTGCCGCGCCATGAGCGGCTTCAGCTCCTTCGGATCGTTCGGGAACCGGCCGCCCTTCTCGATGCCGCTGTAGCCGGCCAGCTTCGCCTCGCTCAGGATCTGTTCGACCGGCGTGTCGCCGCCGAGTTCGGGCAGGTCGTCATTGGCCCAGGCGATCGGCTGGGTCCCCAGGCGGACAGTGGTCATCGCAGTTCTTCCTCCCCTTCATTGTCGGCATCCGGCAGCTGGGCGTTCAGCAGCGCGATCGCCTCGCGATGCTCGTCCGGCGCATGCGCGATGTCGAGATAAGGCCGCACCGGCCGCCACGGCCGCACCGCGGTACGGAAGCGCCGGCCGAGATCCAGGATGGCGTCCGGGCTGATCGGCGGCTCGCTCACGAAGCGCCGCGTCAGCTCGCAGGTATGGGTGTCCCAGGGGTTGAACGGCGCCGCCGGCTGATCGGGGCTGCGCGTCCAGAACACCGGGTAGGGCTTGCCGCCATTGATGCCGCGCAGGTTGGACCAGCCGACATGGTGGACCAGCAGGTTGCAGGTCCCGGCCTGCTCGGCGATCTGCTCGGCCAGCTCGATCGAGACCAGCAGGCGCCCTGCCCGGGTGGAATCGGCCAGGCGGAAGCCGATGTCCATGTCCGGCCCGATATAGTCGGCGCGCTGGCCGGAGCGGGCGCCGGCCACCACCTCGACGTTCGGGAAGGGGAACTGGGCCAGCCAGCCCAGCCCCTTGAGGCGCAGGGGCCCGCCCGCCAGGTCGCGGTCATACTCGACCAGCGCGTCGAAGAAGGCGGCGCACAGCGCGGTCGTCTGGGCGAAGTCCACGACGTCGAAGCTGAACAGCACCTCGTCGCCCAGGAGCTTCCACACCGCGTCCACCGGGTCGCAGCCGGTGCCCAGCCCGCGCAAGCCCGCATGGCGCTGGAACAGCGCGGGAAAGTCGCGGAAGAAGCCCGAGATCGAGCTCGACCACTCGACCGCCCGCGCCACGTCGCCGGCGATCATCTCGGCCTTGTAGACCGAGCTGCCCACGATGTCGGCGGAAAGGAACAGCCGGACCTCCGGCTTCAAGCTCACCGTGCCAGACCGAGCTCTTCGCGGGTTGCCATCTGGAGCGAGATCAGCCGGTAGGCGGCAGCGGTGCAGGAAACATAGAACTGTGCCGCCAGCTTGGTCGGCTCGTTGCCGCAGCAACTGGCGGCGCTGCAGAACAGGCCCCTTGGCATCAGCAGGGCCGCAGCGAAGCGGTTGGCCTCGCGCTCGACCGGCTCGCAGCCCCAGCGCCCGACCCGGATGCGCAGGCTGCCCAGCGGCTCGCCCGAATGCAGGACGTAGTGGCCGAGCTCATGGCCGATGGTGAAGTTGTCGCGCATCGGGCCAGTGATGGGCGAGAGCCGGATCAGGAAGTCGCCCGGCCCGTAGACCTCGAGCGAGCCGCCATCCAGCTCGCGCAGATGCGGCACGTCGACGGTCATCACCCGGCCGCCCATCGACCCCACCAGGTCGCGCAGGCGGTCGCGCCCTGCGACGAAGTGGTACTCCGCCGCGAACTCGGCCGCCCGCCGCTCGATCTGCTCGGCGGAAAGACCGCATGGCATCGGCGCCACGAAATCGGTCACGGCACCCGGCTCCTCGACTTCCATCCGTCCTGCCGGATATGGGGATTGCCCCTTCTCCGGCCAAGCCGACGCCGGAAGCCTAGCATGGCGGCTGCCGACCTGTCATCGGGCCGAGGGATGTGCCTGGTCATACGCCGAGACGCTGGCGCTTCTTGCCCTCGACATGGGCGCGGAAGGCCTCCTCCACCCGCTGGCTCGCCGACACTTCCGGGGTGCCGCACTCCCACCAGGAGCCGTTCTCGCCGGTCCAGTCGGTCGGATGGACGTCGATATGGATGACGGTGGTGCGGTCGGCGGCCTTGGCCCGGCGCACCGCGTCCTCGAACTCGCCCATGGACCTCGCCCGGATGCCGATCGCCCCCATCGCCTCCGCATGCTTGGCGAAGTCGACCCGGAACGCCTCCTTCACCCGCGTGCCCTGCTCGATCAGGTTGTTGAAGCTGGGCTGGCCCTTGCTGGTCTGCAGCCGGTCGATCACCGCGAACCCGCCATTGTCGCACACCACCACGATCAGCTTGTGGCCGGTCAGCACCGACGAATAGATGTCGGAGTTCATGAGCAGGTAGGAGCCGTCGCCCACCATCACGAACACGTCGCGCGACGGGTCGGCCATGGCCGCACCCCAGCCGCCCGCCACCTCGTAGCCCATGCAGGAGAAGCCGAACTCGCAGTCGAAGGTGCCGATGCCCTTGGCGCGCCAGTTCATCTCCAGCTCGCCCGGCATCCCGCCCGCCGCGGTCAGCGCCAAGTCGCGCTCGCCGGCCAGCCGGTTCACGGCACCCACGACCTGGGCATAGGTGGTGGTCTCGGCATTGGTCGGCCCGGAGCGGCGGTCGATATAGCTGTTCCACTCGCCGTACCAGGCCTTGCCCTGCTTCAGCCAGTTCTCCGGTGCCCGCCAGTCGCCCAGGGCCCGGCCCATCTCCTCGAGCGTCACCGCGGCGTCGCCCACCACCGGCAGGCTCATGTGCTTGCGCGCGTCGAAGCGTGCGGTGTTGATCCCGATGAACCGGGCGTCGTGCGGAAACAGCGTCCAGGAACCGGTGGTGAAGTCCTGGAGCCGGGTGCCGATCGCCAGCACCACGTCGGCTTCCGCGGCCAGATGGTTGGCCGAGGACGAGCCCATGATCCCGACCGGGCCGCAGTTCACCGGATCGTCGTGCAGGAGCACGGTGCGGCCGTTCAGGGTCTCGGTCACCGGGATGCCGTGCCGCTTTGCGAAGGCAGCGAGCAGCCCCTCGGCATCGGCATAGCGCACCCCGCCGCCCGCGATGATCATCGGCTTCTTCGCGGACTTCAGCAGTGCCACCGCCGCCTCGATCTGCCGGAGGTCGGCGCGCGGCTTCGGGATATGGTGGACGGTCGGCTCGAAGAACCGCTCGGGATAGTCGAACGCCTCGCCCTGGGTGTCCTGGCACAGACCCAGGAAGGCCGGACCGCAGTCGGCCGGGTCCAGCATCATGCCGAGCGCCTGGGGCAGGGACTGGATGATCTGCTCGGGCCGGGTGATCCGGTCCCAGTAGCGCACGACCGGCTTGAACGCGTCGTTCACCGACAGGGTCGGGTCGCCGAAATGCTCGACCTGCTGGAGGACCGGATCGGGGAAGCGGCTGACATAATAGTCACCGGAGAGCAGCAGGAGCGGCAGGCGGTTGGTGTGCGCCACCGCGGCGGCGGTGACCATGTTGGTCGCACCCGGCCCGATCGAGCTGGCAGCGATCATGATCTGCCGGCGCTTTCTCGCCTTGTTGAAGCCGATCGCGGCCAGCGCCATGGCCTGCTCGTTCTGGCCCCGCCAAGTCGGCAGGACGTCCTGCACCTCCTGCAGCGCCTCGGACAGGCAGGTGACGTTGCCATGGCCGAAGATCGCGAACAGGCCGGGAAACAAAGGCTCGGTCTTGCCGTCGATCTCCGTGCGCTGGCTGGTCAGCCAGCGCACCAGGGCCTGCGCCATGGTCAGACGCACCGTCTTCATCGTTCCCGCCTCCCGGTCCGGCCTTCGCCCGAATGGGTGGAACCATAGGGGAGCCGGGATGGAGGGTGAAGCACCCTTCGCCGGCTGGGGCCTAGGGCGGGATCTTGCCGTTCGACAGCGCCGGCAGGAGCAGGCCGCAGCCCAGGAACCGGCAGCCCGGGCCGGGGCCCAGGTCTTCCTGGCGCCAGCGCCCCGTCTCATTGGTCCAGTGCCAAAGATGGTCCTTGGGTCCGCGCGCATAGACATGTACGGCCCCGTCCCTGCCGGGATAGGCAGTCAGGTTGCCGATCAGGCCGCTGCCGGCATCCTCCTTGCGCCAGCTGTTGCCCGACTTCCACCAGTGCACTAGGCGGCTGCCGGAGCCGCGCACCAGGACGTGGGGGGTACTGCCGATGACGAAGGCGGCCGGCCCGCCGATGACGCCCTTGCCGACTTCCTCGTGCCGCCAGCCGCCGCCGCTGTTCCACCAGTGCCAGAGACGGCCGTTGAGCGTCTGCGCATAGACATGATGGCTGGCACCATCGGCATAGGCGGACGGAGGATTGACGATCGCACCGCCCAGGTCCTCGCGGCGCCATTTCCCCCCGGACTTCCACCAGTGCAGGATGTTGCTGGTGGACGCTCGCCCATAGACATGGTGGACGTTGCCCACGGCATAGGCGGAAGGGGCGCTCACCAGTTGCCTGCCCAGGTCCTCCTGGTGCCAGCCGCCATTGGCGAACCACCAGTGCCAGAGCCGCCCCTTGCGGGTGTGGACATACACATTGTGGTTGGGGATGCCGTAGGAGGTCGGCGGCCCCCCCGGGTCGCCGCCCAGGTTGCGGACCAGCCAGCGCCCGCCCGAGCGCCGCCAGTGCATGAGGTCGCCGTTGCGCCCGAACGCATAGGCGTTGGCGTTGTTGTTGCCGGTATCGTAGGCGGTGGGGCCGGAGATGATGTCGCCGCCCAGATCCTCGCGCTGCCACTTCCCGCTGGTGCGCCACCAGTGGAGCAGATGGTTGCTGCGCCCCCGGACGAAGACGTGATGGACGTTGTTCTCCGTGACGTAGGCGGAAGGCCGGTCCTGCATCAGCGGGTTGTGGCGCGGGTCCTCACCGACGCTCGAAGCTGGCGTACTGAGAAGCAAGGCGAAGAGCGCGCCCACTAGAGCAATAAAATACGGCGGAGCATTATTTCCGGAACTGAGCTTCATCCTGTCCCCCGGTCAAGCAGCGCAGGGAATTGATGATGCTCTTTTCTCTTCATCTTGCTGTCAACGAGATTGGGCTGCCGCTGTCCGGCCTGCTGGCAGCGCCGGCATGCCGATCTAGCGGCTCCAGATGTCCTGCACGACGAGATGGTCCACGCCCAGCAGGGTCAGCCGGTCGTCGACCGATGTGCCTTTCAGCTCGTGGGCATCGTCCAGGCTCGCGTTCATGAGGCCGGAAAAGTCGATCCGCAGGGCGTGCACCCCGCCAGCCACCGTATCATCCGCGAACCGGTCGAGACCGCTCACCTCCCCGTCATCGTTGCTGTCCAGGATGTCGAACAACTCGCGGCTCTGCCAATAGATGCCGGGCGCCGGTTCGGGATCGAACTGATCCTCGACATAGACGACCATGGTGAGCCGGTCCTGCCCGGGGGTGAAGTCGGTGATGACGTCCGAGCCGGTCATGCGCTCGTCCTGCGCCCAGATGGCCGCGTAGCCGAAGACGTCGTGCCCGGCCCCACCGGTCAGCCGGTCGTTGCCGGCATCGCCCTCGACATAGTCGTCGCCGAGACCGCCATCGATACGGTCGTCGCCGACCTGGCCGTGGAGCGAATCGTCGCCACCATTCCCCTCGATCTCGTCGCTGCCCTGGGCCCCGTTGATGAAGTCGTCCCCGTCGAGGCCGAACAGGGAGAACGGGGTGAACACCCGGTCGAGCTCACTGTTCATGATGATCGAGATCGTATCGTCGAAGGCGCTGCCCCGGATCCGCTCGAAGCCGATCATTTGCTCGGAATGGACCGGCCCTTCCTCCGGGTTGCCGTCGGCGGCGAACTGGTAGCACACGTTGATGTACATCCCGTGCGTCTCTTCCGCGAACGATACGGTGTCGATCCCGGCCCCGCCCTGCAGCCGGTCGAGCCCGGGCCCGCCATAGACCAGGTCGTTGCCGGCGCCGCCGTCCAGGACATCGTCGCCCGCGTCGCCGCGCAACACGTCGTCACCGGAATTGCCGTTCAGGAGATCGTTGCCGTCGCCGCCCAGCAGCTGGTCATTGCCGGCCCCGCCCCACAGATAGTCGCGGCCGCCATCGCCCATGATCGTGTCGTCGCCGCCATCGCCGAACAGGCGGTCGTCGCCGAAGCCGCCGCCGATCCGGTCGGTGCCATCGCCGCCATAGATGCGGTCGCCGCCGGCCTGACCGTAGAGCCGGTCATTGCCGGCCCGGCCGCTCACCCGGTCGTCGCCGCTCCCGCCCCAGATGACGTCCGCGAGCGGCGTGCCAGACAGGATGTCGGCGCGGCCGGTACCGTTGATGCTGGCCATGGACGCAACCCTTCTTTCAGTCGCACCTGAGTGCGGGCGAAGGAAGAGTAAACTATCCTACATGATTCGTTCAGGAGCAAGACCTGTCCGGTCCGCTCCTGAACGTCCTGTCCCGTTGCGGCGTCAATGCGCCTTGGCCAGCCGCCTCCTGCGCGCCAGCAGGTTCAGTGCCTCGACGCCTGCCGAGAAGGCGATCGCGAAGTAGATGTAGCCCTTGGGCACGTGGAAGTGGAAACCCTCGGCGACCAGCATGGTGCCGACCAGCACCAGGAAGGCCAGTGCCAGCATCTTCACGGTCGGATGGCGGTTGACGAAGTCGCCCACCGGCTTGGCGGCGACCAGCATCACGATCATCGCGAGAACCACGGCAGTGACCATGACCGAGAGATGCTCCGCCATGCCGACGGCGGTGATGACGGAGTCCAGGGAGAACACGATGTCCAGCAGCACGATCTGGACGATGGCCATCGTGAAGGTGCTGCCGGCCTTGGCGCCCTCCGAGTGCTGCTCCTCCATGGTGTGATGGATCTCGAGCGTGCCCTTGGCCAGCAGGAACAGGCCGCCGGCCAGCATGATGATGTCGCGCCAGGACACGTCGAACTCGCCGACCGAGAAGATTGGCTGGGTCAGGCCGACGATCCAGGCGATGCTGGCAAGCAGGGCCAGCCGCATCAGCAGGGCGAGCGACAGGCCGATGCGCCGTGCGGCGTTCTGCTGGTGCACCGGCAGACGGCTGGCGACGATCGACAGGAAGATCAGGTTGTCGATGCCCAGCACGATCTCCAGCGCGGTCAGCGCGGCGAGCGATGCCCAGGCGGCGGGATCGGAAAGAATGGCCAGGAAGTCCATGGCGCTCTCGGCGTCGTGATCGGATGGAGGGGATGTAGCGGGAAGCCGAAGATGAACCATGGGCAGCGTCATGAATTCGCCGCGGCAGCGTCCGGAAACCATGCCGCTGTGCCTTGATGGACGGCGGCCCGACCGTTGACGACGGCCGCCGCTGCCGGCAGGTGGCGACGTCCCTCTGCCGGAGAGCCTTTCGTGGAAGCAGCAATCGCGCTTGGCGGCAATCTCGGCGACAGCCGCCGCGCGCTGGACCAGGCGCTGGACCAGATCGCCGCACGGATCGGGCCGATCCTGGCGGCTTCCGGATGGATCGAGACGCCGGCGCTGGTCCACCCCGACGACCCGGTGCGCGAGCACCCGCCCTACCTGAATGGGGTCGTGGTCGCGGTGACCGAACTGCCGGCTGAGGAAATCCTGGCCAGGCTCCTGGAAATCGAGCGGGCGCTCGGCCGAGTGCGTGATTCCGCCGCCCTGCCCTGGCAGCCGCGGGTGATCGACCTGGACCTGATCCTCCTGGGCCAGGAAGTGGTGGACCGGCCAGGCTTGGTCCTGCCGCATCCGCGCATGCACGAGCGCGATTTCGTGCTGGGGCCTCTGGCCCGCATCAGGCCCGACTGGCGTCATCCGGTGCTGGGCCAGACGGTAGCCGCCCTGCTGGAGCGGCTGCGCCAAGGTGGTGCTGCGGACGGGCAGATGCCGAGTTCATGACTGCAGGCCGGGTTGAAGCGGCGGAGCTGGCGGGCTCCTGGCATCAATCCGCTTGATCTGGTTGCTTTTCGGTTGATCGGCCTACCCTGATATTCCCAGATCCATCGCTTGAAATTGCCGTTCGTTAATGTTTTAGTAACCTTGTGAGCACGCAATACGCTCCGAGGACATTTTCATGGCGCACCGCATTACGGGCACCCATTTCGACGACGAACTGCATGGCCGCCGAATCAGCGACGAGATCCGGGGCGGACTCGGCAACGATCAGATCTGGGGCCACGACGGCTTCGACTTCCTCTATGGCGAGGACGGTGACGACGTGATCAACGGCGGCACCGGCGACGATTTCATCAGCGGCGGCATGGGCAACGACCGGCTGTTCGGCGGGCCGGGCCGTGATACGATCGAGGGCGATGCCGGTAACGACACGCTGTACGGCTTCAACGGCGACGACATCCTGCGCGGCATGGACGGCAATGACGTGCTGAGCGGCCAGCTCGGCAACGACGTGCTGATGGGCGGCAACGGCCACGACTTCATGCGCGGCGGCGACGGCAACGACGTGCTGGCCGGTGCTGCCGGACACGACAAGCTCTACGGCGATGCCGGCGACGACCGGCTGACCGGCGGCGACGGCGACGACGTGATCCGCGGCGGTGCCGGCAACGACAATGTCGATGGCGGTAGCGGCAACGACATCATCTGGGGCGACGACGGCTTCGGCAGCGCCACCGGCGACGACACCATGACCGGCGGCGACGGCGACGACATCGTCCGCGGCGAGTTCGGCAACGACCTGGTGTTCGGCGCACTCGGCAACGACCAGCTGTTCGGCGGCGACGGTGATGACCGGCTCCATGGTGGCCTGGGCGACGACAGGGTCGAGGGCGGCGACGGTGACGACCTCGTGGATGGCAAGACCGGCAACGACACGCTGCTGGGCGGGGCCGGCAACGATCGCCTGACAGGCGGGGCCGGCGACGACATCGTGGACGGCGGTGACGGCGACGACATGATCTGGGGCCAGTGGGGCAACGACACCATGACCGGCGGCGCCGGTGCCGACCAGTTCATCGTCCTGCGCATCAGCGGCGAGCGTGACGTCATCACCGACTTCCAGGTCGGCGCCGACCAGATCGTCCTGCGCGGTGGCGCCACCGTCGCCGGTGCAGTCGCCAATGCGACCGTGATCGACGGCAACACCGTGATCGACCTCGGGCAGAACCATCTCCTGACGGTCCTGAACCAGACTGGGATCTCGTCCAGCTGGTTCGGCGCCTGAACCCTTTCCCGTTCGACTAGCGCGCGTTCGCCCCGGGTCTTCGGACCCGGGGTTCTTTTTTTGCCGGCCAGGAGCCGCTAGAGGTGAGAGGTCGCAGGAGGGGCTGGAATTGGACTGGCTTTGGCAGGACGGCCGGCTCTGCCCGGCCCAGGAAGTGTTCATCGACCCGGCCGACCGCGGCCTGCTGCTTGGTGACGGCCTGTTCGAGACGATGCGCGCGAGCCGCGGGAACGTGCCCCTGCTCCACCTTCACGCAGCACGGCTCGCGGCCAGTGCCGAAGAGCTGGGCATCCCGCTGCCCCATGACCTAGCGGAACTGCACCGGGCGGCCCGTGAAGTGCTGGCAGGAACCGGGCTGGCCGATGGCGCGGTCCGCCTGACGCTGACCCGCGGAGCGGGTCCACGCGGCCTGCTTCCGCCCGAGCCCTGCCGGCCGATGCTCCTGCTGCGCGCCCTGCCCATGGCCGGCTCCGGACCAGCGCCAGCCAACGCCGTGACCGCCGCCATCCCGCGCAACGAGCGCTCGCCCTTGTCGCGCATGAAGACGCTGGGCTGCCTCGACCAGATCCTCTGCCTCCGGGCAGCTTTGGCCGCCGGCGGCAACGAGGCGATCCTGCTCAACACGCGAGGCGATCTCGCCTGCGCCACCAGCGCCAACCTGTTCCTCGTGAAGGAAGGGACCCTCTGCACCCCCGATCTCGCCAGCGGCGTGCTGCCGGGCATCACCCGCGCGCGGCTGATGGCCGCCCTGCCGGTGGAGGAACGGCCGCTGCGCCGCGACGAGCTCCTGGCTGCGGACGAGGCCTTTCTGACCAACTGCCTGACCGGCGTCCGCCCGCTCCTGTCCCTGGACGGCCAGCCGATCGGAACCGGCCAATCGGGCCCGGTCACCGCCAGGGCCAAGCAGTTGCTGGAGGCGGCCTGAACGGGCGGCGCTGCCTCAGCGGCGGGTTTCGCCCGCCAGGAGCTGGCTGACGATGAAGCCCAGGACGAAGCCGACCAGGCCCGCCGACGACAGGACGGTGGCGGCGGCACCGGGATGCTCGCGCGCCGTCTCGCCCACGACCCGGGCCTCGCGCTTCAGCAGGCGCGCCGCTTTGCGCGCCTGCTCCGACGCCTCTTCATAGGCGTCCTCGGCCGAGCCGCGCAGGTCGCCGAGCACTGTCTCGCCGCGGCCTGACACCGACCGGGCGAGCCGGCCGACCTCGCGGCGCAGTTCGCTGATCTGCTGTTCCAGCTCCCTGCGGATGGCTTCGGTGCCGATGGTGTCCGCCATGACTGTCCTCCGTTGCCGGGTTCCGATCGACCGGGCTTACTGGAGCATCTGGGCGGCGCATGGTCGGCCAGCAAGGCCGCGTCCGGCCCTTGCCATACTTGCGGCTCTCGCAATCACGAACCGGACGATGTGGCCCGACCGGCCCGGCGGAGGAACTGGTGGAGCCGATCAGGACCGAACCGGCGACTCGACGGCGCAAACCCGCCAACAGTCCAGGATAATCAAACGTTTCCTGACTGACTGTCCGCGAAGTGGCTGGGACGGTTATGCGAGGCGTCGCAGAATGATGTGGTTCATGGCGATGTGGATCATCGGGAGGCCCGTTTCGGGCAGGCGCTCATAGTCGCGAGCAAGCCGGCGTGAGCGAGACAGCCACGCGAAGATGCGCTCCACCACCCGTCCTTCGTCAGCAGACGGAGGATCCGCTTCTTGAAGGGAGGGCGGCCGGCAGGCCGCCGAAGCGTCGCGGCAGGACCTGGAAACCGTTGGGCTTTCCCTCCAGCCCATAACGCCATGCTTGGCGCTGACGGTAGAAGGGCACCTCGACGCGCGAGCCTCTCGCCTGGTCCAGCCACGTTGCGAAGGAGCTGGAGCACGTGACCGCCGCGATGTTCAGGCGCCACGCAGGAACGCCCGAGCTCCAGCAGCCTGCCCTGGCTCCCCAGCAGGCAGACCAGGTCGAACTCCGACGCGCTGTAGAACCCGCCGGCCGAATGGGCGGCATCCTGCCCCAGGAGCCGGCAGGTGCCGACCACACCGCCCTGATCCTGACCGGAGGCGGCATGATCGATCACGATCAGATGGTCGCAATGCGCATCGAACCGGTCGATGTCCAGCCGCAGTGACCGTCCGGCCTCGTCCGCCAGGGCACCGCGTTCCTCCATGAAGGCCCGGTGGCGCAGCGCCTGGGCGGCGGCGATCTCGGCCTAGTTCCGGGCTTGGCGCAGTTCGTACCTGCCGTCATGGAAGCATGGACCCATGAGGGCATCTCCGAAGTCGTCACACAGCCGACCCCCTTGGGGCCGGAGTGCTGCTTGGCACCCGTCTAGGCAGCGCCTGCACGGCAGGACGACCGTCCGGTGACAATCGGCACCTTCAGGATTCCTTAAGACCTCCGCCCCCATGATGTGCTCGGCGGCAGTGCCCTTGGGGAGACGGGAAATGTTCAACGTGACCACAGCCCGCGGCGAGGTCACGGCGGCAGACCAGCCGGCCGCGGCGGACCGGCCGGCTGGGGCGGGCCTGGCAAATGCCGGGCCACGCGAGGAGAAGCTGTCGCTGGCGCACTCGGCCTTGCTGATCGTGCTGGGCTCGGTCGGCGGCTGGTGCCTCTTGGTGATGGCGGTCCTCTGGCTCATGTCCTGAGTGGCGGCGACACCGGCCGGGACGCCCTCGCTCTGCCGCTGTCGCGCGCCAATCCGGCAGGGGCATATCGAGCTGGAGGCTTGCGGCACCTGCCGTCCTTTGCCACCACCGCGCCTAGCCGTCTGCGCGCGGCTGATGATGGGCCGGCACGCCCGGCCGGCCGTGGTTGGGTGGAAGCGTTGATCACGTGGCTTGACTGGATGGAGTCCTGGCGTTGCCGGCTCTGGCCGCAGCGGCTGTCGTTCCTGGACGGCTGGATGCTGCTCCTCCCCGCACTGCTGCTCGTGGCGGTGCTGGTGGTGGGCTTGGTCGAGATCGTCGACATGTCGCTGCGCAGCCTCGATCGCACGACCTTCCTCCTGGGCGAGGACTGGACGGTCGCGAACTACGTGGCGGCTCTGGCCCGGCGGGCCACCTGGGTGATCGGTTGGCGCACGCTCTGGGCGTCGCTGGTCACCACGGTCCTGACCCTGGCCCTGGCCCTCCCTTACGCCTATGCGCTGGTCCGTACCCCGAGTCCCGCCTGGCGCCGGTTCCTGCTGGTCAGCCTGTTCCTGCCCTTCTTCCTGGGCCAGGTGGTGCGCGCCTATGGCTGGCTGATCGTGCTGGGCCGCCAGGGCCTGGTGAACAGCCTGCTGGGGCTGGCCGGCATTGAGCCTTGGCCGCTGATCTATACCCCTTCGGCCGTGGTGCTGGGCCTGGTCCAGTACATGCTGCCGTTCGCCGTGCTGATGCTGGCGCCGGCGCTGACCGCCATTCCCGAGGAAATGGAACTGGCCTCGGCCTCGCTGGGCGCTGGCTGGGTGCGCACCTTCACCAACGTGGTGCTGCCGCTGGCACGGCCGGGCCTGGTGGCGGCGGGTGTGGTGGTGTTCACCCTGACCTTCACCGAGTACGCGATCCCGCAGATCATGGGTGGCGGCAAGTTCGACTTCGCCGCCCAGGCGGTCTACGAGGCTTGGTTCTCCACCTCCGATGCCGGCTTGGGCTCGGCGCTGGCCGTGCTGGTCGTGCTGGTGTCCACCGGGCTCACCGCCCTCATGCTGGCCCTGCTGGGTGGCCGGGCGGCGGCCGGACGGGTCAGGCGAGCCTCTCCGGCAAGCATGGAAGCGGCAGGGATCGGTACGGGAGCAGTGCGGTGAGGGGCGAGCGCGGCAAGCAGGTGCTGATCACGGCAGTGGTGCTGTTCGACCTCCTGTTCCTGGCCCTGCCGACGGTGATCATCCTTTTGGCCTCGTTCACCAGCGGGTCGATCGTCCGCTTCCCGCCCGAGGGCTTCTCGCTGCGCTGGTATGTGCAGTTGGTGAGCGGTGGTGCATTCCTGGACGCGTTCGGCCGCTCCCTGCTGGTCGCCACCCTGGCCACCCTGTTCGCCGTGCCGGCCGGCACGCTCGCCGCCCTGGCGTTGGCCCGCTGGCGCTTTCGCACCGCCGCCCTGATCCGCCTGTGGCTGCTCTTGCCCTTCACGATCCCGCTAGTGGTGGCCGGCCTCGGCATGATGGCGCTGTTCGGCGAATGGCGGATCCTGGGCAGCCTGTGGCCGGTAGGACTGGCCTGCTGCATCATCAACCTGCCCTTCATGCTCTGGGCGGTCAGTGCCGCGGTGAATCATCTGGACCCGGAACTGGAGAATGCCGCCGCCAATCTGGGAGCACCGCCACTGCACCGTTTCGTCACCGTGACGATCCCGGCGGTGATGCCCGGCATCGTGACCGGCGGCCTGCTGATGTTCATCCTGGCGTTCAACGAGTTCTTGGTGAGCCTGATGCTCACCGATGCGCGGACCGTCACTCTGCCGGTGCAGATCTACACCTCGATCCGGGCGGTCATCACCCCGGACTTGGCGGCGGTCTCCGCGGTCTATGTGGCGGTGGCGCTCCTCGCCGTCTGGCTGTTGGACCGGCTGGTCGGCCTCGACCTGTTTCTGCGCGCGCGCTGAGCGGAACCCCGCCCTGGACCGGCCGTTGATCGACGGCCTATTCACACTCACATCGATGTGAGTGTTGAACATCGCAAGGAGGGATGGGACCATGGCTGCCACTGCCGGAGACGTTCGCGACACCGCCCGCAAGGCCGGTGACGACATCCGGGAAACCGCCCGCGCCGTCGGCAACGATGTGCGGGATGCCGTCCACGACGTGAAAGTGCATGCCTTGAACAGCACCGATCATGCCCGCCAGTCGCTCAACGCCAATTACGAGCAGCTCAAGCGGGAACTGGACGTCCTGCGCGGCCAGCTGGTGGCCCTGGGTGCGGATGCCAGCGAGGAGGCGAAGCTCCGCCTCCAGCACGGGCTGGAAGCGCTCAATACGCGCGTTGACGCCATGTCCCACGACGCGAAGGCCTATGGCGGGCGCAAGCTGGAGGAGGCGGAGCGCCTCGTGCAGGAACGTCCGCTGACCAGTGTCCTGGTGTCATTCGGGCTCGGCATGCTGTTCGCCCAGTTCCTGCGTCGCTGAAGGGCAGCTGTCGATGTGGCCGCTCCTGCGGACGTTCCTGCCGGTGGACAGCATGCGTCCGCAGGTGCAAGCCTATAGTGCCCGCCTCGTCGCCTTCGCGGTGGCGGGTGTGCTCGGGCTGATCGCATTCCTCTACTTCCTGGACGCCGCATGGCGCGGCATGCTCCAGGTCATGCCGGGCTGGGCGGCGTCCCTGGTGGTGGGTGCCTGCCTGGTCATCGCTGCGGGCCTGGTCAGCCTGATCGGCGTGACGGTCGCCAAGCGCCACGAGCGCCGGGCGCGTCTCCTGGCTCAGGCCGCTCCCCCGCCCGCAGCGCAGTTCGCGACGATCGCGACCCCGCTGGCCATGCGGGTCCTGCAGCACCCGCGGGCCCTCGTGCTGGGTGGGCTCCTGGCCGGGGCCGCCATGGAACTCTTCCGCAAGCGGCGCTGAGGCGTCGACCTTCATCCTCGCAGCGGGCGGACATGCCCGTCCGCGCTGCCGATCCATCCAGGCGTGCGGCCTGCTCATGGCTGCCCGCCAGCTTGGCGATTGGGGGAACGGCCGGACGGCACTAGGTTCCGCGCCACGACCGAGTGGAGGATGAGATGCGGGGCGCCAACATCATCGATCTCGCAGAGCTGAGTGCCGAGGCCCGGGCCCGGCTGATGCAGCGTGCCGAGCACGACCTGAGCGGGCTGATGGACCCGGTGCGGGCCATTGCCGAGCGGGTCGCGGCCAGCGGCGACAAGGCGGTGGCCGAACTCGGCCGCGAGATCGACGGCGCACCTTTGGCGCCGGAGCGGCTGTTCGCGACCGAGCAGGAGTTCGAGGAGGCCGAGGCGCTGGTCGAGCCGGAGGTGAAGGCCGCCATCGAGGAGGCGGTACGCAACATCCGGCACTTCCACGAAAAGCAGCTCCCGGCACCGATGTGGCTGGAGGAGATCCGCCCGGGCGCGTTCGCCGGCGAGCGGCATCTGCCGATCCCCTCGGTCGGCTGCTACGTGCCGCGCGGCAAGGGCGCCTTCCCGTCGGTGGTGATGATGACCACGATCCCGGCCGTGGTGGCCGGTGTGCCCGAGGTGGTGATCCTGACCCCGCCCACGCCCGAGGGCGGGGTGGATGCGGCGAGCCTGGTGGCGGCGCGCCGGGTGGGCGTGTCCAGGGTCTACAAGGCTGGCGGTGCAGTCGCGGTGGCGGCGGCGGCGCACGGCACCTACAGCCTGCCCCGGCTCGCCAAGATCATCGGCCCCGGCTCGCCCTGGCTGGTGGCCGCCAAGAAGCATCTGGCCGACCGGATCGACACGGGCCTGCCGGCCGGCCCGTCCGAATCGATCATCCTGGCCGACGAGCACGCCAATCCGGAGATCGCGGCACTCGACCTGCTGATCGAGGCCGAGCACGGCCCGGACAGCTCGGCCTTCCTGGTCACGCCCTCGCGCCGGGTCGCCGAGGCGGCCGCCCGGGTACTGCCCGATCTTTGGGCGCGCATGGGCGAGCAGCGGGTGGGCTTCTCCCAGGCCGTGCTGTCCGGATCGCGCGGCGGCATCCTGGTGGCGCGCGACCTGGACGATGCCATCGCCTTCGTCAACGAGTACGCACCGGAGCACCTGGAGATCCTGGCAAAGGAACCCATGGCGCTGATGAACCGGATCGTGAACGCCGGCGAGATCCTCCTGGGCGAAAACACCCCGATCGTGATCGCCAACTTCGTGCTGGGCCCGGACGCGGTGCTGCCGACCGGCGGCCATGCCCGCACCTGGTCGCCGCTCTCCGTGTTCGACTTCCTGAAGCGCACCGGCATCGGCTACGCCACCCGCGAAGGTTACGATCGCCTGGCAGAGCCGGCCAGACGGCTGGCCCGCTACGAGGGTTTTGACGCCCACGCCAACGCGATCGAGCTGCGCGAGCACTATCGCCGGTGATCGCACCGCAGCCACGGCCGGCGCGACCGGCCGTGGCTGGGAGCGGCGTCGAGCACGCGGCTGCGGAGGAACGACGGTTTCCTGCGGCCTTCGCCACCTGCTGGCCATCCAAGCCGGCCACGGTGGACGGCGATCATCCCTCCGCGCCACGTCGGGTGATCGCCGCTAGGCGCAGGACGCCAGTGCCTAGCCGTCTTTCTGAGCCCGGACCGTGATGCCGCGTTCCCAGGAACGCCGGCCGACCAGGCTCGCCACCTGAAGATCCTGCCCGGATTAGGCCGTCGACGCTTCCCGGTACAGGCAGTCGGCATCGACCGCGTCCACCGACGGCACGCCCAGCAGGGCCAGCGCGATGTCCAGTTCCTCGCGGAACACTTCGATTGCTCGCGCCACGCCGGGCTCGCCGGCCGCCGCCAGCCCCCACAGGAACGGCCGGCCGATCATGCAGGCATCGGCGCCGAGCGCCCGCGCCTTGACTAGGTCGACGCCGCGCCGCACGCCGCCATCCAGGATGACCTGCGCCCGGCCGGCCACCGCGCGCATGACGGCCGGCAGTGCCGCCGCGGCCGAGGGCACGTGGTCGAGCTGGCGGCCACCATGGTTGGAGACGATCACGGCCTCGGCCCCGAGCTCGACCGCATGCAGCGCGTCTTCCGGACTGAGCACGCCCTTGACCACGAAGGGGCCGTCCCATTCCCTGGCGACCGCCTCGACCGTCTGCCAAGTGGCGGACGCGTCGCACAGTTTGGCGACGTGCTGGGCGATGCTGCTGAAGCCCGAGCTGCTGGGCGCGGCATCAGCGAAATTGCCGAACCGCACGCCGTTGCGCAGGAAGCCGGCCAGCCAGGCCGGCCGCGCCAGGACCTCCGCCACCGTGCGCAGCCGCGGCCGGAGCGGCACGGTGAAGGCGTTGCGGATGTCCCGCTCGCGCCGGCCGTGCACGGCGAGGTCGAGGGTCATGCACAGGACGCGGTAGCCCGAAGCCTTGGCCCGGCGCAACATCCCGCTCATCAGGGCGGGGTCCTTCAGGAAGTAGAGCTGAAACCAGCGGTCCCCGCCCGGCACGGCCGCCGCTACCTCCTCGATCGAGGCCACCGAGTTGGTGGACAGGCAGAACGGGATGCCCGCCTGCTTCGCGGCCCGGGCGGCCACGATCTCGCCGCCTGGCCAGTAGAGGCCCGCCAGGCCGGTCGGCGCCAGGACCAGCGGCAGGGCGGACGTGGCGCCGATCAGGTCGACGGCAGTCCGGCGGGTGCCGACATCGACGCCGACGCGCGGCATCAGCCGCAGCCGGGCCAGGTCGTCGACATTGTCCCGCAGAGTCCGCTCGTCGCCGGCACCGCCATCGATGAACTCGAAGATCGAGCGCGGCAGGCGCCGCTGCGCCAGGGTGCGCAGGTCCGCGATGGTGACGGCGCGTTCGATTCTGCTCATGCGCTCACATCCCCAGCGTCAGCCACAGGGCCAGCGGCGGGAACACCACGACCAGGAACAACACCACGATCGACCAGGCCAGGAACGGCATGACCTCGCGGGCGACCGCGATGAACGGGATCTTGCCGATGCTGGACACGACGAACAGCAGGAGGCCCACCGGCGGGGTGATCAGGCCGATCATCAGGTTGATCACGACCACGCAGCCGAAATGGATCGGGTCGATGCCGAGATCGATGCCGATCGGGATGAGGGCCGGCAGGAAGATGACCATGGCCGGCAGAGGCTCCAGGACCAGGCCCACCAGCAACAGCAGTATGTTGATGATGACCAGCACCATCACCGGATCCGTGGAGATGGTGTGGATCATGTCCACCACGCGGTCGGCGATCTGGCTCTCCGCCACCAGCCAGGAGAACGGTGCTGCCGCCGCCAGGAGGAACAGGATGACCGCACTGCTCCGTCCCGCACTGGCGAACAGTTCGGGCAATTCACTGAGTTTCAGGCTGCGGTAGACGAACATGCTGACGAACAGCGCATAGACGACCGCCACCGAGGAGATCTCGGTATCGGTCATCAGCCCCAGCCGGATGCCGAGCAGGATGATGATCGGCAGCAGCAGCGCCCAGACTGCACTGGCCGAGACCTTGAGCCTCGTGCGCCAGTCGACCTTCGGGCCGACCGGGAAGCCGCGGGCCCGGCCGATCAACGCGCTGATCACCATGAACCCGGCGGCGAGCAGCAGGCCCGGCAGCAGGCCCGACATGAACATCTTGGCGACGGAGGTGTTCGCCATCTGGGCGTAGACCACCATCGGGATGGATGGCGGGATGATCGGGCCGATCAAAGCACCGGCCGCAATCACCGCGCCGGAATAGCTGACCGGATAGCCCTTGACCCGCATCTCCGGGATCATCGCCTTGCCGATCGCGGTCGCATCCGCCACCGCCGAGCCGGAGATGCCGGCCATCATGACGTTGGCGCCGACCGAAACCTGGCCCAGGCTGCCAGGCCCGCGCCCGACCCAGACGCCGGCGAAGTCGATCAGCCGGCGGGTGATGCCGCCGCGATTCATGATCTCGCCGGCCAGGATGAACAGCGTGATCTGGACCAGGGCATAGAAGCTGACGCCGCTCAGCATCGAGGTCGGCAGCATGACCAGGTCGACAAAGCGGTCCGTCTTGAACTCGATGCCGAACCAGGCCGCGATCACCATCGCGAACCCGACCTCGGTGCCGAGGAGAAGCAGCAGGAGGAAGGACAGGAACAGGAGGCTCACGGGCGCGGTGCTCCCAGCACGATGCGGCGCACCATCCGCCACGCGATCAGGGGGATGAGCAGCAGGACGCCGGCCAGGACGCCGTAGGCCGGCACCGCCAGGGTCAGGTTGGTGCCCAGGATCATCTGATACTGGGCCACCTGGATCATGGTGACGCTCTTGACCGCCAGGATGACCAGCACGGCCAGCATGAGCAGGTCGACGAGCGTGTCGAGGATCGTCAGGATCCTGGGCGGCAGGACCTCGTGCAGGATCATGATGCGGATGATCTCGTCGGTCATGAACGCGCGGGCGAGTCCGACGAAGCAGAGCCAGACGAGGCCGATCTTCACGTATTCCTCGGGCGACTGCCGCCAGAGCACGAAGAAGTTGCGGTCAATGAACTGCGAGAACACCAGCAAGAGCAGGCCAACGACGAGCAGGCCGATGAAGATGTCGAGCACGCTGCCGACGATCCGGGCGAGCGTCGCCACGCGCCGGTCGATCGATTCGAAGGTCATGGAGAGCTCACCAAGAAGAAAGGCCGCCTCTTGGTGCAGGCGGCCTTCGATCCAGCTTTCTTATTCCTGCATGGCCCGGATCTTGGCCACGAGCCCGTCTGGCCAGACTGTGCCCTCGAACTGCTTGTAGACGTCCTTCAGGGCCTCGCGGAACGCCTCCTTGTCGGGCTCCGTCACCTCGACACCGTTCTCGGCGAAGATCTCATAGCCCTCCTTGTCGACCGCCTCGCCCGCCTTGGTCATGGCGGCACCACCGGTCGCGGCGGCCTTGCGGAAGATCTCCCGGTCCTCCTCGGAGAAGGACTGCCACAGGCTCTCGTTCACGTAGAAGGCCGCGGTCTCGAAGATATGGTCGGTGGGAGTGAAGTACTTGGCGACTTCGTACCACTTGTAGCCGACCGCGGCGTCGATGCCGTTCTCATGCCCGTCCACCTGGCCACGCTCGATTGCGTTGTAGGTGTCGCCCAGGCCCAGCACGACCGGCCGCGCACCCATCGTCTCGAAGGCTACCCGGATGCCGTCGATCGGCGGGATGCGGATCTTCAGCCCTTCCAGGTCGGCTGGCGTCTTGACCGGCCGCTGCGTGTTCTGCACGGCACGCGGCGAGCGGGCGCCATGCACCGCGAAGATGCGCACCCCCGACTGCTCGGCCAGATCGTCGTAGAGCGGCTGGAAAACCTCGCTGTTGGCGATCCGCTCGGCATCCTCCTTGGTGTTGAACAGGTAGGGCGTGTAGGCGACGTTGAGCGGTGCGCCGCCGCGCAGCACCCCGGCATTGCCGATTGCCAGATAGGTCATGTCGACCGTACCGAGCTGCACGCCGTTGATCAGCGCCTGGATGTCGCCCAGCTGGCTGTCCGGATAGACGCGGACCTTGATGCGCCCCTCGGAGAGCTTCTCGACCTCCTCGGCGAACACCGGCAGCGCCTCGTGAATGGTGCTCGACGTGGGCCATGGCGACCCCAGCCGGATCTCCTTCACCTCCTGCGCCAGTGCGCCACCGGCCTGCGCGACCAGCATCGCGGCGCCCAGCGCCGAAAGCAGCAGCTTCATCTGTTCCCCCCATGACCCCGTGATCAGCCGGCTAGATCCGATGGATCGATCCACGGCCTGGGCGGATGGTATAATGAGCTAACCAGCGAGTCGACAACCGCCAAGGGCGGCCAGGGAGCAGCCCAGGCAGTCAGCTCGCCGCCTGCTGATAGAGCGGCATCACCTCCGGCAGCATGGCCTCGATCTGGGCGATACGCTGTTCGCCGCTCGGGTGGGTCGACAGGAAGGCGGGCGCACCGTCGGCACCGGCATTGGCCTGCATGGCCTGCCAGAACGTCACCGCCGCCTCGGGGTTGTAGGCGGCCTGTGCCATGTAGCGCAGCCCCAGCGAATCGGCCTCGAGTTCCTGGTTGCGGGTATAGGGCAGGATCAGGCCGTACTGGACGCCCGCTCCCAGCAGGCCGATCATTTGCGTCGGGAGCCCGTAGGCCTGGGCACCGGCGCCGAACAGGGCAGTGCCCAGCTCGGCGAACTGACTGGTGCCGATCCGCTGTGCCGCATGGCGGGCGGTGACGTGGCCGACCTCGTGGCCCATCACCGTCGCGATCTCGTCGTCGCTCTTCGCGATGTCGAGGATGCCGCGATAGACCCCGATATGGCCGCCGGGCAGCGCGAAGGCGTTCACCTCGTCACTGTCGAATACCACGACCTCCCACTCGGAGAACGGGATGCTCGAGCCGCTGGCCGGCACGATCCGGCTGGCGATCCGCTGGACGCGGGCCTGGGCCTGCGGGCTGCGCAGCTGCGGCGTCTCGCCCTTGATCTGCTGGAAGGCCTGGGCGCCGAGCTGCGCCTCCTGCTCGGGCGAGACCGTGGAGGCGGCGAGCTCGTTATAGGCGGCGCAGCCGGAAAGCCCGGCTGTGGCACTCGCCCCGGCCAGCGCCAGGAGATGGCGGCGCGACAGGCCAGCACAGCATCGGCAGAACAACGGCATGACGTGCCTCCCCTCGATTCGGACCGGCAACTTGTTGAGCAGGCGACCCGGTCGCCGGTTCCCCGAATCCTGCCTGTGATTGCCGACAGCGCCAATCGGCAGGTGACGGCCGGGCAGCGCCATGCCAAATCCCGGCCTACGATCGGCCAGGCATCATGGCCGCCAAGCGAGCTTCGAGACTGCCGACCTATGACCGCTGGAACCGCAGCCCCCCGGCTGACGCTCGGAGCCGTCCTGTTCGTGATTGCCGGGGTCAGCGGCTACGCGGCAATGGACGCTGCCGGAATCTTCCTGGCCCAGACCCAGAGCGTCGTGCAGATCGTCTGGGCACGCTGTGCCTTCGCCCTGCCGGTGGTGCTCCTGGTCCTGGCACGACAGGGCGGGCTGGCGAGGCTCCGCACGAGCCGGCCGCTGGTCCAGGCGGTGATGGGCCTGTTCCCGGTGCTGGCGAGCTTTTCCGTGGCGGGCGGCTTCGGACTCCTGTCGCTGGCCGAGCTGACGGCGCTCACCTTCGCCGCCCCGCTCCTGGTGGTGGCACTATCGGCGCCGCTCCTGCGCGAACGCACCAGCCGGCACGACTGGATCGGCGTGCTGCTGGGCTTTGCCGGCATCCTGGTGATGGTGCGCCCGGGCACCGACGCGTTCGCCTGGGCCGCCATCTTCCCGCTCGGCTGCGCCCTGTTCTTCGCGCTCTACCAGATCGCCATGCGCTTCATCGGCCGCCACGACGACCCGGTGACCACGCTCGCCTGGTCGATCGGCACCGGCCTGATCGCGACCAGCATCGTGCTGCCGCTCGACTGGCGCCCGGTCAGTGCCGAAGCCTGGGCCGTCATGGTCCTGTCCGGCCTGCTGTTCGGCGCCGCCCAGTTCTGCCTGATCCAGGGCTTTAGGCGCGCCGCACCCGCCAGCCTCACCCCGTTCACCTACATCCAGATCATCCCGGCCACGCTGATCGGCATCGGCCTGTTCGGCACTTGGCCGGACGCCTGGGTCGTGGTCGGCGCCGCGCTGGTGATTGGTGCAGGGATCTATGTGCTGCGTGGCCGGGCTACGTCCGCGCCTAGGCCGCCGCGAGCGGTGCGTGGCGGGCGAGCCAATCCCAGAGGAACGGCACCAGCGCGCGGTCGGTGAACAGGCGCACCCGGTCCGCCTCACTCAGCAAAGTGACCGGCTGCAGCGCCAGGAGGGTCCGGGCGACCCGGCCGTCTGCCAGCGTCACCGGGCAGCCATGGGCCAGCAGCTCCCGGGCACGCGGCCCGATCAGGTCGATCGCCGGCAGCCCGTCGGTCAGGTCGGTCACCAGGGTCGGGCGCGGTGCCGCCTCGCGGATGCGCCGTGCCAGGTCGAAACGGTCCGACCGCTCGCTGGCGACCAGCCAGCGGTCCGGCCCGGTCCATAGCGAGCGGGGCTCGGTGCCGCCGGCACTGCCGGGGGCCGGGTCCAGTCGGTGGCCCAGCACGTCCGCCAGCGCATCGCCCAGGCCCGCCGCACCATGGGTGCCCGCCACGCCGATCACGGCACGGAGCGCTGCCACCTCCACCCGCAGGCCTTCGACCGCCGGGATCGGCACCAGCCCCAGCGCATCGGCCAGCGGCAGCGGACGCAGCTCGAAAACCTCAGCCACGCAGGCGCTCCCCGGCAGGATCATAGAAGACCGGGCTCACCACCCGGGCGCGATAGGTCCGGTCCAGGTGGAACAGGTCGACCTCCGCGCCCTGTTCCTGCAGCGCCCTGCCGTCTGCCAGGATGGCCAGGGCGATCGGCCGGCCGAGCGTGGGCGAGCGGTAGGCAGAGGTGACGTAGCCGCGGCTCTTCCGGTTGCCCGCCTCGTCGCGGATGAACATGTGGGCGCCGGTCGGGATCGGCTCGTCCGGGACGGTGTTGCGCAGCCCCACCAGCTCCAGCCGCCCGGCCTCGCGGCTGGCCACACGCTGCAGGGAGCGGCGGCCGACGAAGTCGTGCTGCTTGGTGCGCAGTGGTGCCGTGAAACCCAGGTCCTGCGGCTCGGTGTTGCCGTCCGTGTCGCGGCCCACCAGCACGTAGCCCTTCTCCGCGCGCAGCACGAGCAGGGCCTCGGAGCCGAGCGGCACCATGCCCTCTGGCGCGCCCAGCTCCTCCAGGCGGCGGTAAAGGGCCGGGCCGTAGGCGGCCGGCACGCTCAGCTCGAACGACAGTTCCCCGGTGAAGCTCACCCGGGCGATCCGCAGCGGCACGCCGGCAAGCTCGGTCTGGCAGAAGCCCATGTGCGGCAGGGCTGCGGCCGACAGGTCGACCGGCAATGGCAGCCGCTCGACCACACGTCGCGCCTTCGGCCCGGTCACCGCATAGGTCGCCCAGGCGGTGGTGACGTTGGTGGCGATCACCTCCAGCTCCGGCCAGCCGGTCTGCCGCCATTCCTCGACGATCGCATGGACGCCCGCGGCATGGCTGGAGGACGGCGAGAGCAGGAAATGGTCCTCTGCCAGCCTTGCCACCACGCCGTCGTCATAGACCTTGCCATGCTCGGTCAGGAGGAACACGTAGCGGATCCGGCCGGGCTTCAGGTCGCTCAGCCGGTGGTAGTAGAGCCGGTCGAGGAAGCTGCCGGCATCCCGACCCTTCAGCTCGATCTTGCCGAGCGGGCTGCCGTCGAACAGGGCCACGCCGGAGCGGGTCGCCAGCACCTCGCGCTCGATCGCGGCCTGCCTGCCCTCCCCGCCCTTCGGGTAGCAAGCCGGCCGCCACCAGCCGCCATAATCCTCGAACACCGCCCCTTGCCGCTGGTGCTCCCGATAGGCCGGCAGCAGCCGGAGCGGGCTCAGCAGGCTACCCTGGCGGGAGCCGGCCACCCCGGCCAGCGAGAACGGGGTGTAGGGCGGGCGGAAGGTGGTGGTGCCGACCTCCGCCACCGGCCGGTCCAGCCGCTGCGCCAGCAGGCCCAGCCCGTTCAGATTGCTGGTCTTGCCCTGGTCGGTCGCCATGCCGAGCGTGGTGTAGCGCTTGAGATGCTCGACCGAGACGAAATTCTCCTGGACGGCCAGCTCGATGTCCTTGGCCGTCACGTCGTGCTGGTAGTCGACCCACTGCCTGGCCTTGGGCCGGTCCAGCTTGCGCCAGACCGCCTGCGTCCAGGCCGGTTCCGGCTCCGCCACGGGTGCTGGGAGCGCTAGGTCGGCGCTGGCCGCAAGGAGCCCGGCCTGATGTCCCTGCACCAGGCAGTCCGCCGTGGCGAACGCACCGTTCGCGGCACCGACCGTCCGCACCACGCCGGCCGGCCCCTCGGGCACAAAGGCGTCGATCGTTTCTTCGAAGCGCAGCCGGCCGCCCGCATGCATGTGCAGGTGCAAGCTGGGCGTCCAGCCGCCTGCCACCGCCACCAAGTCGCAGGCGATCTCCGTGGCAGACCCGCCCGACAGAGGCTCCACGCGCACGCCGGTTACACCCTTGCGCCCGTGCACCGCGGTCACCACCGCGCCGGCATAGGTCGGGAACTCCGGATGCGGCGGGCTGTCGGCGCGCAGATCGACAATCACCGGCTCCGCACCGGCGGCCGCCAGCAGTTCGGCGGTGCGCCGGCCGGCGGCATTGCCGGTCAGCACGACCGGGTGACGCCCGGCGAGCACGCCGTGGCGGGCCAGATAGCTGCGCGCGGCAAAGGCGGACATCACGCCCGGACGGTCATTGTCCGGGAAGACCAGCGGTCGCTCGATGGCCCCGGTCGCCAGGATCACCTGCCCCGCCCGCACCTTCCACAGCCGCTCGGGCGCGAAGCCGCGCGGCAGCCGCCGCCGCTCGGCCAGGACCAGGAGGCCATGGTCGAAGATCCCGAGGGCCGTGGTGGTGGGCAGCAGGGTCACCTTCGGATGGGCAACCAGCTCGGCGGTAACCACCGCTACCCATGCATCGCCCGGCTGGCCGTCGATCACGACCGGATCAGTCAGGAGCTGACCGCCCGGGCGTGGCTGATCGTCGACCAGCATCACCTCCAGCCCGGCCAGCGCCGCGGCCCGGGCAGCGGCCAGTCCGGCCGGCCCGGCACCCACCACCACGAGCGGTACCTGCGCATGGCGCTGGGCGCGCTGCAGCGGCTCGCTCTGGTCCGGCACCACGCCCAGGCCGGCCATCTTGCGAATGCGTGGCTCGAACAGGTGCCAGCTCGGCCGCATGAAGGTCTTGTAGTAGAAGCCCGCCGGGATCAGCGGGTGCAGCCGGTCGACGAAGCCGTACAGGTCGCGCTGTGCGGACGGCCAGCCATGGACGGTGCCGACCACCATGCCGTCCTCCAGCGGCACCAGCGTGGCGCGTGCGTTCGGGTCGTGCCGGCCATCCGGGAAGCGCACGTCCAGGATCGTGTTGGGCTCCTCCGGCCCGAAGCCCCAGAGCCCGCGCGGGCGGTGGTACTTGAACGAGCGAGCGAGCACCCGCTGGCCGCTCGCCAGCAGGGCCGAGGCCAGGCTGTCGCCGGCAAAGCCCTGCAGGCGGCGGCCGGCGAAGGTGAAGGAGAGCGGGCGGGCGCGGTCGAGATCGGTCCCGCCTGCCGGAAGGCGCAGGGAATGGTGGCTCACGCGGCTTCCCCGGCACCGCCCAGCACCGCCTCGGAGGGAGCTGGCGCGTCATGGCCGGCGGGTGCCTCGGCCGGCCCTGCCCGGCGGCCCTCGGCCGAGGGATGACCCGGCAGCACCGAGGTGCCATGGATCTCGTGGGTGAC
Organism: Geminicoccus sp.; assembly: GCF_035556675.1. Taxonomy (GTDB): domain Bacteria; phylum Pseudomonadota; class Alphaproteobacteria; order Geminicoccales; family Geminicoccaceae; genus Geminicoccus. Next base: position 26,629 of record NZ_DATMFZ010000385.1, read on the forward strand.
GGTGTCGCGGTCGACCAGGAACCACTGGCCGCAGCCGGCGCCATGGCACCACAGCTCCTGCTGCCGGCCGCGGCGGTTCTCGCGGAAGAACAGATAGTCCGCCCAGGCCCGGTCGTCCGCCGTGTCGGGCAGCGGGCGCCGGACTGCCGCCTCCACGCCGAACCGGAACTCCGTCTCGTCCCTCGGGCCGCACCAGGGACAGGCGATCGACAGCATCCCACCTCCGTCACACCCGGCGCACAGGCCCGGGCGCGGCCAAGGCTAGCGGCGCACCGCCATTCCGGCCAGTCCGCAGCCCCTGCCCTTCGGCTGGTGCCGCTCCAGTTTTACGGGCAGGCTGACGCCGCCCGCAGGCGGTGGACGAGGCGAGGGACGCGGCTCATGAACAAGGACGTCAAGTTCAACCTCTGGTACTGGCTCGCCGCGCTGGCCGGCATCCTGTTCATCCAGTACCTGTACAGCACGAGCCAGCAGGTAGCGCCGATCCTCTACAGCGAGTTCGAGCAGTATCTGCGCGACGGCAAGGTCGCCGAGGTCGCGATCTCCGACAACTTCATCCGCGGCGAGTTGAAGGAGCCGCTGCCTGGCGGCCAGCGCTACTTCACCACGACCAGGGTGGATCCGGCGTTTGCCGACGAGCTGCAGAAGTACGATGTCCGCTTCACCGGCCAGATCGAGAGCAACTTCCTGTCGGACCTCCTATCCTGGGTCCTGCCGGTGCTGCTGTTCTTCGGCCTGTGGATGTTCCTGCTCCGGCGGCTGGGCGGAGGGATCGGCGGCGGGCTCATGCAGATCGGCAAGAGCCGGGCCAAGGTCTATGTCGAGACCGACACCAAGGTGACCTTCGAGGACGTGGCCGGGGTCGACGAGGCCAAGGACGAGCTCAAGGAGATCGTGGCCTTCCTCAAGAACCCCGAAGAATACGGTCGCCTCGGCGGACGGATGCCCAAGGGCGTCTTGCTGGTGGGCCCGCCCGGCACCGGCAAGACCATGCTGGCCAAGGCGGTGGCCGGCGAGGCCAAGGTTCCGTTCTTCTCGATCTCCGGCTCGGAGTTCGTCGAGATGTTTGTGGGCGTGGGGGCGGCCCGGGTGCGCGACCTGTTCGAGCAGGCGCGGGGCAAGGCGCCGGCGATCATCTTCATCGACGAGCTCGACGCGCTGGGCCGCGCGCGCGGGATCGGGCCGATGGCCGGCGGCCATGACGAGAAGGAGCAGACGCTGAACCAGCTCCTGGTCGAGCTGGACGGGTTCGACAGCCGCAGCGGCCTGGTCCTCCTGGCCGCGACCAACCGGCCGGAGATCCTGGACCCGGCGCTGCTGCGCGCCGGAAGGTTCGACCGCCAGGTCCTGGTCGACCGGCCGGACAAGACCGGACGCATCCAGATCCTCAAGGTGCATATGAAGAAGGCGAAG
>NZ_DATMFZ010000386.1:0-2475 GCF_035556675.1 Geminicoccus sp.
GACACCGATCCGGCCAGCGCCACCCCGGATCGGGTGATTCCGCTGCCGGAGAGTGCGGCGGCCACGCTGTTCGCCACCGCCAACGGCATCCCCCCTACTGCGGGGGTCACCGTGGTCAACAACGACGCGCCGGACGGCGCCATGCGTGACCAGGTCTCCCCGTCGCGCTCGACCGGTCGCCAGGACCAGAACCTGGACGGGCATCTTTGCCTGCGCTCGCTGATCGTCGGGCGGCCGACTATGGCGCTCTGGGCGGGCGCCGAGCGCTATCGTCACCACCGCCTGGCGGATGGGATCGACCAGATCCTGGCCAGCGGCCGGCTGCGTGGCACGCCGGCCATCCTGGTGCATGGCAGGTCCGACGCGCTGATCGCGCCCAACCACAGCTCCAGGCCCTATTACGCGCTGAGCCGTCTGCAGGACGGCGAGCGGTCGCGGATCAGCTATGTGGAGGTGACGCACGGCCAGCACCTGGACGCATTCAATGCCCTGCCCGGCTATGACGAGCGGTTCATCCCGCTCCACCATTACTTCGTGCAGGCGATGGACCTGATGTACGCGCATCTGACCAGAGGCGATGCCCTGCCGCCCAGCCAGCTGGTCCGCACCCTGCCCCGCGGGCGCGATGCCGAGGGCAACGTGCCGCCGATCCAGCTGGCGAACCTGCCGCCGATCAGCCTGACGCCGGCCAAGGATGCGTGGATCACCTTCGATGGCCGCACGCTGGCGATCCCGGACTGAGCCGGCGCCGGATCGCTGCGACCGCGGCCGGTTTCCCATGACATGGTCGTTTTTTATCGCGGCCACAGGCCTGTCATTGTATCGGGAGCAAGTTATGGCAGGCGGTGGAACGAGTGCCATCGCCCCATGGTGAGGAGGAGCGTTCCGTCATGTCCGACCTGATCTGCGTCGCATTCGACGAGCCCGATACCGCCGACAAGGTGCTGCACGCGCTCACGGCCATGTCGAAGGAGCAGCTGATCGAGCTGACGGATGCCTGCGTGGTCATCCGCCCGCCGGAGGGCGAGATCCAGCTCAAGCAGATGGTGCCGCTCACCAAGGTCGGAGCGTTGAGCGGCGGCTCGTCCGGGGCGCTGTGGGGCGCGCTGGTAGGCCTGCTGTTCCTGAATCCGCTGGCGGGCATGGTGATCGGCGCCGGAGTCGGGGCGGGCACCGGTGCCCTGGCCGGCCGCCTGTCCGACTATGGCATCGACGACGACTTCATCAGGAGGGTCGGCGGTGCGATCAAGCCCAACAGCTCGGCCCTGTTCCTGCAGATCCGCAAGGTGACCGCCGACAAGGTGCTGGAGCGCCTGCGCGCCGAGGGCTTCCATGGCCACGTGCTGCAGACCTCGCTCACCAACGAGCAGGAGGTAGCACTGCAGAAGGCAATAAGCGAAACCTCCGCCTGACGGCTCGAGGCCAGCCGCCAAAGCGCACTCCAGCGCCGCCATCGGCTGGACACGGAGTGCCGGCGGCTCACGCCATCATCAGGCAGACGGATTCCACGGGCAGAGAAAACGTTCTACCATCGGGCCACGGACAACAGGGAGGCCCGTCGTCGTGAGCGAATATCTCGTGCTGGACAAGAGCTTTGCGCACCTGACCAACAGCAATGCGCGGCTGAAGAAGCTCTGGACGGGCGCTGCCTGGGCGGAAGGCCCGGTGTTCTTCCGCGACGGCAACTTCCTGCTATTCTCCGACATCCCGAACGACCGGATCATGCGGTTCGTCCCGGATTTCACCGGGCTGGAAGGCACCGTCTCGGTCTATCGCCAACCCTGCAACAACACCAACGGCCACACGCGCGACCGCGAGGGCCGGCTGATCTCCTGCGAGCATGGCGGGCGGAAAGTGTCGCGCACCGAGCTGGACGGGCGGATCATCGTGATCGCCGACAGCTACAACGGCAAGAAGCTGAACTCGCCCAACGATGTGGTGGTGAAGTCGGACGGCACCATCTGGTTCACCGACCCCTCCTACGGGATCCTATCCGACCTGGAAGGCTGGAAGGCCGAGCCGGAATATGGCGGCTGCTACGTCTTCCGCTTCGATCCGAAGGACGGCAGCCTCACCGTGGTGGCCGATGATTTCCTCAAGCCCAACGGGATCGCCTTCTCGCCGGACGAGAAGATCCTCTACATCGCGGATACCGGTGCCTCGCACGACCCGGACGGGCCGAAGCACATCCGCGCCTTCGACGTGACCGAGGACAACAAGCTCAAGAACAGCCGGGTGTTCGCGGAGTGCGATGCCGGTCTGTTCGACGGGTTCCGCCTGGACACGGATGGTCGGGTGTGGAGCTCGGCCGGTGACGGCGTGCACTGCTTTGCACCGGACGGGCAGCTGCTCGGCAAGATCCTGGTGCCCGAGGTGGTGGCGAATGTCTGCTTCGGCGGGTTCAAGCGCAACCGGCTCTATATCTGCGGCACGACCTCGCTCTATGCGGTGCATGTCACCGTCACCGGAGCGCAG
>NZ_DATMFZ010000387.1:0-2753 GCF_035556675.1 Geminicoccus sp.
CCTGAAAGGGACCTGGGACGAGGCAGCCGCGGCGCTGGGCCTGCAGGACTTCAGCCCCGCGAATCAGGACCGTGCCGCGTGGTGGCTCGCCCAGCGTGACTACCGGACGCGGACCGGCCGGGATCTGATGGCCGATCTCAAAAGCGGCGATCCAGCCGTTCGATCCGGCATCGGGCCGGCGCTCTCGCGCACCTGGACGTCTCTGCCAGGGGGCATTGAGGAGGGCACCAGCCAAAGCCGGTTCCTGTCCCGCCTGGCGACTGCGACGGCCCAGTATCAGGGCGGTGCACCGGCGGGAAATTTGGCGGCGCCTGTCGCCGAAGGCGCGGCGCGTTCCCTGGCGCCCACCGGGGATGAGCTCAGTCGGGCACTGCGCGGGAAGTTGGAACTGGAGATCACCGGCCGGCTGCCGCCAGGAATGTCGGCCCAGGTGCGCTCCTCCAGCGGCAATGTCCGGGCCTCGGGACCGCTCATCGAGAACACTGGCATGACCCTGGTCGCGCCATAAAGGGAGGGCAGGATGGCCTGGTACGACCTTCTGCTGCCGGCCTCCTGGCGCGGCGTCCCCTTCGGGGTGCGGGGCTCCGAGTACGGGGGAGGGCGGCGCACCGCGCTCCACAGTTACCCGTACCGCGACAATGTCTGGGTGGAGGATCTCGGCCGCCTGGAGCGCCGGGTGGCCTTTTCTGGCTTCCTGGTCGGCGACGGTGCCTATGCCAGGGCCAAGCTTCTGCTTCGGGCCTGCGAGGTTCGTGGCCCTGGCATCCTGATCCATCCTTCACTGGGGATCATGCGCGTCGCCTTGGCCGGGCCAGTCCGGATGGTCGAGCGGGCCGAGCGCGGCGGGCTGGTCGAGCTGCAGTTCGAATTCTCGGAGACGCTCGATCCCACCTATCCGGCTGGCGCCACAGACACGGTTTCCGCCGTGCTGGGGGCGATCGATCGGGCCCTTGGCGCCATCGGCGACTCCTTTGTGGGCGAACTGGTCGGCGCGGCGGTGCTGGGTGTCGGCATCATCACTTCGGTGCAGGCGACGGTCTCGGCCTGGGGCGACCTCGCCGGGTCGCTGGCGCGGGATGCCGGTCTGACGACCGGGGCGGCCAAGGGCGTGGTGCCCGACAGCGGAACCTACGGCCGCTACAGTCAGGGCAACCGCCGCCAGGGCACGGCAGCGCCGGCTTCGGTGGAGGCGGCGCTCGATGCCGTGGTGGCCGCCCGCTCGGCCGTGGATACTGCCGTGGACCAACTGGCAGCCGCCGCTGCGGCGGGGCAGAACGCCGGGCTGGTGCCGTCGGCCTTTGCGGTCAGCGAGGCCATCCGCGACGCCTGCGCCGATCCCGCAGATGCGGTGCGCCTGCTGGCGCGTCTGGCGTCCTACACGGTCACCGTGGTGCCGACAGATGCACCGCTGGGCAGCACGCTCAATGCGGTGCAGGAGGCGACAGCAGCGGCATGCCGGCAGGCGGCGCTCTGCTCCCTGGCGATCGCCTGCGCCGAGTACCTGCCCGCCTCCCATGACGAGGCGCAGGCCCTGCAGGAGCAAGTGTCCGGCCTCCTGCGGGCGGAGGAGCTCCGCATCGGGGAGGCCTCGGCGGGCGGTCTGTACCCCGCGCTGAGCCAGATCCGGGCGCTGGTACTGGACGACCTCGCGGTGCGGGGGGCGCCGCTGCCGCGTCTACGGACCGTCATCACGCCGCAGGCGCAGGCCTCGCTGGTGGTGGCTTACGCGCTCTATGCCGATGCGTCCCGGTCGGACGAGCTGATCCGGCGGGCGAACCCGCCGCATCCAGGCTTCATGCCGACCGAGTTCCAGGCCCTCACGGACTGATCCGATGGACGACGATCTTACCCTTGTGGTCGGGGGCAGGCAGTTCGGCGGGTGGCGGAGAATCCGCGTCACCCGAGGTCTGGAGCGGATGCCTTCCGACTTCGACATTGCCCTCACGGAACTCTATCCCGGACAGGCGGAACTGCTGCCGATCGGGCCGGGGCAGCCGTGCGCGGTGATGCTCGGCGGCGACGTGGTGCTGACTGGCCGAATTGACCGCTATCAGACCGCCATCTCCCCCGAGGGGCATACCGTCCGCGTGCAGGGCCGCGGCAAGTGCCGCAACCTGGTCGATTGCTCTGCCGGCATCCGGCAGGACGGGAGCACCTTCATGCAGATCAGCGGTGGCGACGCTCTGAAGATCGCCGGCGATCTGGCGTCCCCTTTCGGCATTGCGGTCACCCGCCTGGACGAAGAGGCGGGGAACACCATCCCCCAGTTCAACATCAACTTCGGCGAAACCCCCTTCGAGGTGATCGACCGGGTGGCGCGCTATCGGCAGGTCCTGGCCTACGAGGGGACGGACGGGAACCTGATTCTTGCCCGGGCCGGGTCGGGCTCGATGGCCAGCGGCTTCGTGCTCGGCGAGAACATAGAGGCCGCCAGCGTGTCGCTGACCGTGGATGAGCGCTTCAGCGACTATTACGTGGTCTGGACCGCAGTGGACGCCCTCACCGGCCTCCCTCAGGCCGGGGGTACAACCGGATGGACGCATGCGCAGGTCAGCGACCCGTCCATGGTGGAGTTCCGCCCGCATGGGTTCGTCTCGGAGCAGATCGTGGACGGTCGCGACATCGCGCAGGCTCGCGCGATCTGGGAACTGAACCGCCGCAACGGCCGCAGCCAGTCGATCACGCTGACCTGCGACTCCTGGCGTGACAGCGCGGGAAAGCTGTGGGAGCCGAATGCACGGGCCTATGTGCAC
>NZ_DATMFZ010000388.1:0-2753 GCF_035556675.1 Geminicoccus sp.
CCTGAAAGGGACCTGGGACGAGGCAGCCGCGGCGCTGGGCCTGCAGGACTTCAGCCCCGCGAATCAGGACCGTGCCGCGTGGTGGCTCGCCCAGCGTGACTACCGGACGCGGACCGGCCGGGATCTGATGGCCGATCTCAAGAGCGGCGATCCAGCCGTTCGATCCGGCATCGGGCCGGCGCTCTCGCGCACCTGGACGTCTTTGCCTGGAGGCATTGAGGAGGGCACCAGCCAGAGCCGGTTCCTGTCCCGCCTGGCGACTGCGACGGCCCAGTATCAGGGCGGTGCACCGGCGGGAAACCTAGCGGCGCCTGTCGCCGAAGGCGCGGCGCGTTCCCTGGCGCCCACCGGGGATGAGGTCAGTCGGGCACTGCGCGGGAAGTTGGAACTGGAGATTACCGGCCGGCTGCCGCCAGGAATGTCTGCCCAGGTGCGCTCCTCCAGCGGCAATGTCCGGGCCTCCGGTCCGCTCATCGAGAACACCGGCATGACCCTGGTCGCGCCATAAGGGGAGGGCAGGATGGCCTGGTACGACCTTCTGCTGCCGGCCTCCTGGCGCGGTATCCCCTTCGGGGTGCGGGGCTCAGAGTATGGGGGAGGGCGGCGCACCGCGCTCCACAGCTATCCCTACCGCGACAAGGTCTGGGTGGAGGACCTCGGCCGCTTCGAGCGCCGGGTTACCTTTTCCGGCTTCCTGGTCGGCGACGGCGCCTATGCCAGGGCCAAGCTGATGCTGCGCGCCTGCGAGGTTTCCGGTCCGGGGACACTGGTGCACCCCTCGCTCGGGATCATGCGCGTCGCCCTGGTGGCGCCGGTTCGGATGGTCGAGCGGGCCGAGCGCGGCGGGCTGGTCGAGCTGCAGTTCGAGTTCTCGGAAACGCTCGACCCGACCTATCCGGCAGGCGCCGCGGACACGGTTTCCGCCGTGCTGGGCGCGATCGATCGGACCCTTGGCGCCATCAGCGACTCCTTTGTGGGCGAGCTGGTCGGCGCTGCGGTGCTGGGTGTCGGCATCATCACTTCGGTGCAGGCAACCGTCTCGGCTTGGGGCGACCTCGCCAGTTCGCTGGCGCGGGATGCCGGCCTGACGACCGGGGCGGTCAAAGGCGTGACGCCCGACAGCGGAACCTATGGCCGCTACAGCCAGGGAAGCCGTAGCCAAGGCGCCGCAGCGCCGTCCTCTCTGGAGGCCGCCCTCGATGCCGTGGTGGCCGCCCGCTCGGCCGTGGATGCTGCCGCGGACCAACTGGCAGCCGTCGCCGCGGCGGGGCAGAACGCCGGACTGGTGCCGTCGGCCTTTGCGGTCAGCGAGGCCATCCGCGACGCCTGCGCCGATCCCACAGATGCGGTGCGCCTGCTGGCGCGTCTGGCGTCCTACACGGTTACCGTGGTGCCGACCGACGCGCCGCTGGGCAGCACGCTCAATGCGGTGCAGGCGGCGACAGCGGCGGCATGCCGGCAGGCGGCGCTTTGCTCCCTGGCGATCGCCTGCGCCGAGTATCTGCCCGCCTCCCATGACGAGGGCCAGGCCCTGCAGGAGCAGGTCTCCGGCCTTCTGCGGACGGAGGAGCTCCGCATCGGGGAAGCCTCGTCAGGCGGTCTGTACCCCGCGCTGAGCCAGATCCGGACGCTGGTGCTGGACGACCTCGCGGCACGCGGGGCGCCGCTTCCACGCCTGCGGACCGTCACCACGCCACAGGCGCAGGCCTCGCTGGTGGTGGCCTACGCGCTCTATGCCGATGCGTCCCGGTCGGACGAACTGATCCGGCGGGCGAACCCGCCGCATCCAGGCTTCATGCCGACCGAGTTCCAGGCACTCACGGACTGATCCGATGGACGACGATCTTACCCTGGTGGTCGGGGGCAGGCGGTTCGGCGGCTGGCAGAGGATCCGCGTCACCCGAGGTGTGGAGCGGATGCCTTCCGACTTCGACATCGTCCTCACGGAACTCTATCCCGCGCAGGCGGAGCTGCTGCCGATCGGGCCGGGGCAGCCGTGCGCGGTGATGCTCGGCGGTGACGTGGTGCTGACTGGCCGAATTGACCGCTACCAGACCGCCATCTCGCCCGAAGGGCATACCGTCCGGGTGCAGGGCCGCGGCAAGTGTCGCAACCTGGTCGACTGCTCCGCCGGCATCCGGCAGGACGGCAGCACCTTCATGCAGATCAGCGGCGGCGACGCCCTGAAGATCGCCGGCGATCTGGCGTCACCATTCGGCATCACGGTCACCCGTGTGGATGAGGAGGCGGGGAACACCATCCCGCAGTTCAACATCAACTTCGGCGAAACCCCCTTCGAGGTCATCGATCGGGTGGCGCGCTACCGGCAGGTCCTGGCCTACGAAGGGACGGACGGGAACCTGATTCTCGCCCGGGCCGGGTCAGGCTCGATGGCGAGCGGCTTCGTGCTCGGCGAGAACATAGAAGCCGCCAGCGTGTCGCTGACCGTGGATGAGCGCTTCAGCGACTACTACGTGGTCTGGACCGCGGTGGACGCCCTCACCGGCCTCCCTCAGGCCGGGGGTGCAACCGGATGGACGCATGCACAGGTCAGCGACCCGTCCATGGTGGAGTTCCGCCCGCATGGGTTCGTCTCGGAGCAGATCGTGGATGGTCGCGACATCGCGCAGGCTCGCGCGATCTGGGAACTGAACCGCCGCAACGGCCGCAGCCAGTCGATCACGCTGACCTGCGACTCCTGGCGTGACAGCGCGGGAAAGCTGTGGGAGCCGAATGCACGGGCCTATGTGCAC
>NZ_DATMFZ010000389.1:0-2193 GCF_035556675.1 Geminicoccus sp.
GCCAAAGCGCTGCTCGACGCAGGCGACCATGAGATCCTGAACCATCTCTCCCGAAATGCCGGCCGTGGTGGCCGACCATCGATCGCAGGAGGCGATCGATCCAATCCCACCGGGACGGCCGTCAGGAGACGGCCGCGGGGCGATGATCTCCCGGTCACAGGCGTCGATCGCGAACAGGATGCGGACGATCTCGCCATTGCGGCAGGTGAGTTCAAAGTGATCCGAACACCAGCGAATGTTGGAGGTCAGGGCGACGACGACCCCATCATGGGTCCGACCGAGCTGCCGGCCGGTGTGCCGCTGCAGGGTGAGGCCATGGCTCTGCAGGATGCGCAGCACCCGCTTGGCGTTCATCCTTGGCAGATCCTCGTTCTGCCGGCGGCGGTTTTCAGCAGCGCCGTGATGCGCCGGTAGCCGTAGGACGGCCGCTCATCGACCAGCTGGCGGATCAACGGCAGGAGCCGGCTGTCCTCAGTCTTGTGGTAGCGCCCGCGCCGCTTGGACGTGCGCGCCAAGCGCTCGATCAGGTTGGAGCGGGCAACGCCGAGCGTGCTGACGATGGCCGTCATCGCGAATCGCCCTGCCGACCGTGCCATGACGGCAGCAGCGAGATCGGTTTTTTTGCGCGCGCCGCATCCAGGGCCTCTTTGAGGATCTCGACCTCCAGGGTCTTCCGCCCCAGCAGGCGCTCCAGCTCCCGGACTCGCTTTTCCAGGTCGCGGACCTGGGTCTGGCCGACCACTGGCTCATCGGCCTGCACAGCTTCGAAGCCACCTTCCAGCATGCGGCGTCGCCAGTTGAACAGCATGCTGGGCGAGATGCCGGCCTGGCGCGCGACCAGGGATACGCTCATCCCAGGCTGCATGCTTTCCTCGACCAGACGTATTTTCTGCGCAGTCGAGAAACGGCGCCGTCGCTGGACGGCAGTGACTACCTCGATGCGCGGCGGAGATCCGTTCAGATCGGAAGCCATCGTCCTTATCCATAGGCGTATGCCTATGCCTTATCGGCTATCGACCCTGTCCGGTTCAAACGGGGTGCAGTCCACCAGGATCCGACCAGGCCTTCGCGCTTGCCCTGCCTGACTTCCATACCAGACGATGAACCTGTTCCTGAAGGCCTTTGCCGCGCAACTCGAGCCGCGTACGCACGCCGTCCTCGTCCTGGACCAAGCCGGCCGGCATGGGGCGAGGCGGCTGCAGGTGCCAGAGAACATCACCTTGCTGCCGCTACCGCCCCGCAGCCCCGGAGCTCAACCCGGTCGAGCGGGTCTGGCTCTATTTGCGCGAGCACTGCCTCTCCCACCGCGTGCGCAAGGACGACCAGTCCATCCTCGATGCCGCCTGCCACGCCTGGAACTCGCTGGCCAACCAACCAAGAAGGCCAACCAGCTTCACCGCCTACCCTATCTACTTAGGTCACAACTTTGGTGATCTGGTATCAGGAGACCTGTGCGCGGGTAGCCGTTGGGCTTGCCCGGCCTGGATGATTTACCGGATTGGTCGCTGGTTGGGTGGCGTCAGGCGGCTGTATCTCGCTTGGCTGCTCCTGTTCGTCCGTAGCCGGCGCATGAAGCTGGTGCTCAGGTGCTGCTGAGCGTCATGATCCTGCTGGCTCGCTTCAGGTTATAGGCAATGGCGGTGAGCCTGACCTGCCAAGCGGCCTTGGCCTAGCCGCGCCATCGCATGCGCCGCAGCCCATAGCTGCGTTTCCAGGTGCCAAAGATCTTCTCGATCCGGCAGCGCACGCGTTGCACGCTGTGGTTCCATTGCTTGAGCTTGCGCAGCGTGTTGGTGCCGGATTCGCCCCACATGCCGGTGAGCGCGATGCGCAAGATGCCACCTTTGGCCCGGACCGCCGCGGCGAACACCTGGCCACGACAAGCGCTGTCAGCGTAGACGTCGCCCGGCGCATTGGGCAGGGCACTGCCGCCGGCACGGCCGTCATGGACATTGCCAGGAGTGACGGCGAGGTCCTCCACGATGGCCGTGCCGGCGTCGGCTGCGATGTGCGCCTTGAAGCCGTGGATGGCCTGGCGTCGCTGGTGGCCGGCTGAAGTGCCCCCCATTTCGACCGGACACCGGCATCAGCCGGAGGGCCTAGGCGTAGTCCTAGGCATGTGCCTATGTCCGACACGTTCTCGAAGATCGAGGTGATCAGCGGGATTGCCCGCCGGCGCCGCTTCACGACCGA
>NZ_DATMFZ010000390.1:0-33370 GCF_035556675.1 Geminicoccus sp.
GAGTGCCTTGCTCTGTCGAAAGGCATGCTGAGTGTAGTCCTGAGGCCCATCTGCGGACGGCATGGACAATCAGCTTTTGCGCTTCGCGCGCGCATCCATGGCAGTGGCACGAGGTTGCGTGCCACTACGACGGACCAGGTATGCTCACCCTACCTATCCATCGACCGGCCTGTCCGCAGCTCTCCTGCTGCGGGAGCGATTGCGTCTCACCTGTAGAGGGTTGGAGGACTTCCTCCGGCTCTCTGGACGCCTGCGCCGGCTGTCCGGCCTGCGGATCGTGCCGGATCACTCCAGCCCGTGGTGGTTCGCCCGCCATCATCTGTCGCCGGAACAGATCGAGGCAGCCCTGCGGGAGACAGTCCGTCCGACGAGTTGCTCAGGCAAACGTGATCGGCCACATATCGTCGCCGCAAGAAGCACGTGTGTGTGGGAACGGATGAGGGAGCTAAATACTATGCCCCACTCAAACTATTGAAATTATTCAATTTTTCAGCGTAGCTGGCGGAGGGACAGGGATTCGAACCCTGGGTACCATCGCTGGTACAACGGTTTTCGAGACCGCCCCGATCGACCACTCCGGCATCCCTCCGAGGCGCGTGGTGATGTAGCGTCCGCCGGGCGAGGCCGCAAGGATGGGATGATGGTTCGGGGTGATTTGCCGGCGGGTGGGCGCCGGAAGGGGCGGTGGCGGCCGGTGGAGGGGCCGGTGCCGGCCGAGGCGCAGGCGCTGCAGGGGCGGGTGCTCCATCGCGACGAGATGGTGCTGGTGATCGACAAGCCGGCGGGGCTGCCGGTGCATGCCGGGCCCAAGGGCGGGGCGACGCTGGATGCGCTGCTGCCCTGGCTGGCGTTCGGCAAGGGGCGGCCGCCGGGGCTGGCGCACCGGCTGGACCGGGATACGTCGGGCTGTCTGGTGCTCGGGCGGACCAAGCCGGCGCTGGCACGGCTGGGCGAGCTGTTCGCCAGGGGTGCGGTGACCAAGACGTATCTGGCGCTGGTTGTAGATGTGCCGGGCCTGGAGGACGGGCGGATCGACCTGCCGCTGGCCAAGCGCAGCGCGCAACGCGGCTGGTGGATGGAGCCGTCCGAGCAGGGGCAGGTGGCGGTGACCGATGTGCGGGTGCTGGCGCGCCAGGGTGGCGTGGCGCTGGTGGAGGCGCAGCCGAAGACCGGCCGTACCCACCAGATCCGGGTGCATCTCAAGGCATTGGGCGCCCCGTTGCTGGGCGACACGATCTACGGTCCCGCGGCGGCGGGCCGGTCCCGGCGGCTGATGCTGCATGCGCGCGCGATCGATCTGCCGTGGCTCGCCGGTGTGACCATCCGGGCGACCGCACCCTTGCCGGCCGACTTCCAGGCGGCGCTGCGGCACGCCGGCCTGGCACTTCCGGGGAGCTGAAGCCGGCAAGTGGTCGCCGGCCGGGCAACGGCCGCGATCTGCCGCTTGGATCCGGGCGGGCCGCTGGCGCTGGAATCCGGCACTACGGCCGGAGCCGGGTCCGCCCAGGGCCATCATCCGGCGGCCGCACCGGGTCAGCCGTTGCGGCAGTCCGGGAACCGGGCCTTCGGGCGGCCGAACGGGATCATGCGCAGGAGCACGTCGTCCTTGGCGACCAGGTGATGGTGCAGGGCCGCCAGCACATGGGCGGCCAGCAGGGCGGCCAGCAGCATCGCCATCCAGTAGTGGACCGCACGGAACAGCTCGTACAGGACTTCCGACGGGCCCAGCGGGTGCGGGACCGGTATCGTGTCGAACAGCACGGTCGGGATGCCCAGCGGCGAGGCGGCGCTCATCAGGAAGCCGGTGACCGGCAGGCCGATCAGGCAGGCATAGAGGCCGAGATGGGAGAGATGGGCGGCCAGGCGCAGCGGGCGGCCCATTCCGGCCGGCAGCGGTGGCGCCGGGTCGACCAGCCGCCAGACCAGGCGCAGCAGGGCCAGCCCGAACACCACGAAGCCGAACGACTTGTGCAGCTGGTAGAGCTCGTACTGCCAGAACAGGTCCTGGGTCTGGCCGACCATGTACCAGCCCAGCCCCCACAAGGGGATGACGAGCGCCGCCGTCCCCCAGTGGAAGCTCTTGGCGACCAGCCCGAACCGCCTGGCCCCATTGCGCAGCCGCATTCGTCCGTTCTCCTCAGCCAGACCGGGCCCGCAGATCGAACGCGACCAGCACCTCCAGCCCGACCATGGTGCCGGTGGCGAACTGGCCGGTGCCTACCCCGAAATCGGTCCGGGTGATCGGGACGGTGCCGGCGGCATGGGCCTGGTCGCCATCGACCGTGATGGTCGCCTCGTGGCTGAGCGCACGGGTGACACCCTTCAGCGTCAGTTCGGCCTCGATCTGGTAGCGGTCGCCGCCGAGCGGTGCGAACGAGATGGCCCGATAGACCGCCTCGGCCGCACTGCCCGCGTCGAGGAAGTCCGGGCCCTTGGCCTGCCCGTCGCGCTGGCTGTCGCCGGACGCGAACGAGCCGAGGTCGACCGTGACCGTGACCGAGGACTGGTCCAGGGCGGCCGGATCGAAGCTCACCTCGGCGGTGAAGCGCTCGAAGCGGGCCTCGACCGGGCTCTGGCCTTGCTGGATGGTCAGCGTCAGGGTGCTGGCCGCGGGATCGACCACCCAGTCCTCGGCCACGGCCGGGCCCGGCAGCGCCGCTGCCAGGCACACCAGCGCCACTGCCGGCAACCGGGCGGCCCGGACCAACCAAGTCCACAGGTTCATGATGCCATACCTCGTCGACTTTTGGAGCGGCCGGCTCACTCGGTCTTGGCGGCCGCGGGGCTAGTCTCCGTGTCGATCCGCACCGTCAGCTCGTCGCCGACCGCGGGAACATAGGCTGATACGCCGAAGTCGGAACGCTTGATCACGGTGGTGACGGTGAAGCCGGCCGTGTCTGTCTTGGTCATCGGGCTCGGCTCGAGCTTGTTCAGCTTCACGTCCAGCACCACGGGCTTCGTCACGCCCTTGATCGTGAGGTCGCCCGTCACCTTGGCGCTGTCGTCGCCCTCCGGCTCGACCTTGGTGCTCTGGAAGGTGATGGTCGGGAAGTTCGCGACATCCAGGAAGTCGGCGCTCTTCAGGTGCTCGTCGCGCTTGGCGAACAGCGTGTCCAGGCTGTCGGCCTGAATGGTGAAGGCGACCGAGGAAGTCTCGGGCGCCTCCGGGTCGAGGCTGAGCTCGCCGGTGAAGTCGCGGAAGAAGCCGTGCACGGTCGAGTAGCCGAAATGATCCACCGTGAAGGTGATCGCGGTATGGCTGTTGTCGATCGCCCAGGGCGCGGGTGCCGCCAGGATCGGCGCGCCCAGCGGGAGGAACAGGACGGCAGCGAGCAAGAGCTTCTTCATGGCGATTCCTACTGGAAACAATGAGGGCGGTGCGACCCGGCAGTCGCCCCCAAGGCTGCCATGTCCATCCGATGGTCGACAGGCCGCATCGGTTCGACGGATTGTTTCTTCCCAAGGGATGATGGCTGTGTCATCCGCTCCGGCCATGGATCAGCTGACCGGCATGCGGGTGTTTGCCACCATCGTGGACAAGGGCGGCTTCGCCCCGGCGGCCACGGCGCTCGGCATGTCCAAGACCATGGTCAGCAAGCATCTGGCGGCGATCGAGGACCGGCTGGGCGTGCGCCTGCTCAACCGCACCACCCGCAAGATCGGCCTCACCGAGATCGGTGCGGAATATCTGCGCCGCTGCCAGGAGATCATTCAGCTGGTGGACGAGGCGGACGGCCGGCTGCTCGAGAGCCACGACCGCCCGCGCGGCCTCTTGCGGGTGAACGCCCCGGTGACCTTCAGCGAGCGGCATCTGGCCCCGTCGATCGCCGAATACCGCCGCCGCCATCCCGACGTGCAGGTCGACCTCGTGGTCAACGATCGGGTCATCGACCTGATCGAGGAAGGCTTCGACCTGGCAGTGCGGATCGGGCGGCTGAAGGACAGCACGCTCGTGGCCCGCCGCCTGGCCCCCGCCCACATGGTGCTGGTCGCCTCGCCCGCCTATCTGGCCGCGCGCGGCCGGCCGGAACGGCCGGAAGACCTCGCCCGGCACGACTGCCTGATCTACGCCTACTCGTCGGAGCGCGACGAGTGGCGCTTCGCGGACGAGGATGGCCCGAGGACGGTGCGGGTCAAGGGCCCGGTCAGCAGCAACAACGGCATGATCCTGATGCAGGCCGCCATCGACGGCCAGGGGATCGTGGTGCTGCCGACCTTCATCGTCGGCGACGCCCTGCGCGACGGGCGGCTGGTCGAGATCCTGGCAGAGTACCGTCCGCAGGACCGGGCGATCTACGCGGTGTTCCCCGCCAACCGGCATCTCTCGCCCAAGGTGCGCAGCTTCGTCGACTTCCTGGTGGAGCGGTTCGGCGGGAGGCCCTACTGGGAGCCATGAGCGGCAAGGTCTGCCAGCACCGGCAAGAGGCCGGCAGGATGTCCCGATGATGGCGGCCGCCCCCGTTCCGCCTGGCGCCGTGGTGCTGGCCTGCCACGACTGCGGCAGGATCCAGGCCGTACCCGTGGGCGACACGCGGCACCAGTTCCGCTGCCGGCGGTGCGATGCCGATCTCGGTGCCTTTGCCGGGGGACTGGATGCGCCGGTGGCCCTGCTGCTCGCGGCCGCGATCAGTTTCGTGGTCGCCAACACCATGCCGTTCATGATCCTGGACATCGAGGGCTTCACCCAGTCCACCACCCTGCTCTCGGCGAGCCGGGCGCTCTGGCAGGCGGACATGGCACCGCTGGGCATGCTCGTATTCCTGGTCGCCACCCTCGCACCCGCCCTGAAGATCCTGGGGCTGCTCTATGTGCTGGTGCCGCTGCGGTACGGCCATCGCTGGCCGCTGGCAGGGCGGATCTACCGGTTCGTCGGCGGGGTGCGGCCCTGGGCGATGATGGAGATCTACCTGCTCGGCATCATCGTCGCCTACGTCAAGCTGATCGACCTGGCCCATATCGAGCTGGGCCTCGCGGTCTATGCCTTCGTCGCCACCGTCCTCCTGGAGATCGCCGCCGAGGCCAAGACCGAGCCGATGGCGGTCTGGCACGGGCTGATGGCCCAGGCCGGGCCAGGCGTGCTGCAGGTGCCGGCCGGCCGCCGGCTCATGAGCTGCCATGCCTGCCGCCAGATGCTGCAGGTGCCGGCCGGATCCGGCGGGGCCAGATGCCCGCGCTGCCGGGCCCGCGTGCATGCGGACGATCCGGATGCCTGGAAGTCGTCGCTGGCCTTCCTGCTGGCCGCCGTCGTGCTCTACATCCCGGCCAACGTGCTGCCGGTCATGACGGTGATCTATTTCGGCTCCGGCGAGCCGGACACCATCCTGAGCGGGGTGGTGGAGCTCTGGCAGATCGGCATGTATCCGGTGGCGGCCCTGGTATTCACCGCGAGCATCATGGTGCCGATCCTCAAGATGCTGGCGCTCGGCTGGCTGATCCTGCCGCCCGGCCGGGACAAGGACGTCGCCCGGCACAAGACGCGCGTGTATCGTCTGGTCGAGCTGGTCGGGCGCTGGTCGATGGTCGACATCTTCATGATCGGGACGCTGACGGCACTGGTTCACCTGGGCAACGTGGCGACCGTCGTGCCGGGTGCCGGGGCGATGGCCTTCGCGGCGGTCGTGATCCTCACCATGCTGTCCTCGGCCGCCTTCAACCCGCACTTCCTCTGGTACCGCGCATGAGCGACACGGCGGAGCAGCAGCCCGAGCCGGCCCGCGCCGTGCCGCGCGCGCGCAAGACCTTCGGCATCGTCTGGCTGGTGCCGCTGATAGCATTGGCCCTGGCGCTGTGGGTCGGCTGGACGAGCTGGAGCGCACGCGGCCCGGTGATCACCGTGACCTTCCAGACCGCCTCGGGCATCGAGACGGGCAAGACCAGGCTGCGCTACCGCGACATCGACATCGGCCAGGTCAACTCGGTCACGATCGGCAAAGATCTCAGCTCCGTCGACGTCACGATCCAGGTGCAGGCGGAGGCAGCACGACTGATCAGCGAAACCAGCCGGTTCTGGGTGGTGCGGCCGCGCTTTGGCGGCGGCCAGATCTCCGGGCTGGAGACGCTGGTGTCAGGCGCCTATATCGAGCTGGATCCCGGTGCCGGCGGTGCCGCCCAGACCACGTTCAGCGGCCTGGAGACGCCGCCGCGGGTGCGCTCGGACACGCCCGGCCGCCCCTTCGTCCTGCGTGCCGCCAGCCTCGGCGGCGTGTCGGTCGGCAGCCCCGTCCTGTTCCGCGGCGTCACTGTGGGCGAGATCACCGATGTCGAGCCGCCGACCGACCGCGAGGATCTCGCCATCCACCTGTTCATCCGCCAGCCCTTTGCGGAGCTGGTGCGCACGAGCAGCCGCTTCTGGCGCGAGCGCGGCGTCGATTTCAGCGTCAGCGCGGAAGGCGTGCGCTTCTCGATCGGCAACCTTGAGACGCTGTGGCGGGGCGGGGTGGTGTTCGATGCGCCGCCGGGCGGCGAAGTCGCGGCCGCAGGCCTGGCATTCGCCCTGTTCGATGGGCCCGACAGCCTGGACCAGGGAGCGATCACCGAACGCGTGCCGCTGGTTTCCTATTTCGAGGGTTCGGTGCGCGGCCTCACGGTGGGCGCCCCGGTCGAGGTGCGCGGCATCCGCATCGGCACGGTCCGGGAGGTCCGGCTGGACTACGATGTCGCCACGCACCGGCTGCGCATCCCGGTGATCTACGAGATCGAGCCGCAGCGTGTCCGGCTCATCCATGCGGAGGAACTGACCACGAGTGGCGAGCCTCGTGAGGCGCACGAGCAGCTGGCAGCCCTGGTGCAGCGCGGCCTGCGCGCGCAACTAGCCACCGGCAACCTGATCACCGGCCAGATGGTGATCTCGCTGGACCTGATACCCGATGCGCCGCCGGCCGAGCTCGGCCGGGAGGGCGAGCTTGCGGTGATGCCGACCATCCCGAGCAGCCTCGACACGCTGGAACGCTCGCTCACCGGCATCATGGAGAAGGTGGCCGAGCTGCCGATCGCCGACCTGACCGAGCAGCTCCGCGCCACGGCCGCATCGATAGCGGCCATCGCCGGCTCGGGCGAAGTGCAGAGCTCGCTGAAGAACCTCAACGAGGTGCTGGTGCGGCTCTCGGACCTGACCGGCAACCTGGACCGTTCTGCCACGCCGCTCCTGGCCGAGCTGGAGCGTACCGTGGGCGCGCTGGGGGATGCGGCCCGCTCGGCCGACAGCCTGATGGGCCCGCGCTCGACCACCCAGCGCGACCTGAACCGACTGATGAGCGAGCTGACCCAGACCGCGCGTTCGGTGCGCGACCTCGCCGACTATCTGGAGCGCCATCCCGAGGCGCTGCTGCGCGGCAAGCCAGGAGGCCGGTACTGATGAGAAACCCAGCAAGATTCCCTGCCCGTACTTCGGCTGCCTGGGTCCTGGCTGCCTGCATCCTGGCGGGCTGCGCCGGCACCTCCGTACCGACCCGCTACTACCAGATGATCCCGACCGTGGAGATGGACGCGCCGGCCAGCTCGCCGACCAGGCTGCTCGGCATCTCGCCGGTGGGCTTTCCCGACTATCTGGACCGGCCGCAGATCGTCACCCGGGCCACCGAGACCCGGATGACGATGGCCGAGTTCGACCAGTGGTCCGAGCAGCTGGAGTTGATGTTCAACGAGGTGCTTATCGAGAATCTGCGCCGGCGCCTGGGCGGCGAGCATGTGGTGGCCGTGCCGAACAATCGCGGGCTGGAGCCCAGCATCGAGCTCGACCTGAACGTGCTGCGCTTCGAGGCGGACGCGGCCGGGCGCATAACCCTGGATGCGCGCTGGCGGATGTTCGACCGCAACGGCCGGCTGCTGCTCACCGGGCACAGCCTGCTCTCGGAGGAGGCCACGCCCGGCGACTATGGCGCGATCGTCGACGGGATGAGCCAGGTGGTGGCCGATCTGAGCGGCGAGATCGTGGCGAAGCTGGCCGAGGCGGTGGCAGAAGCAGGGCCTGGCAACGAGCGGAGGCGATCGTCGTGATCCTGGTGACCGGAGGGGCGGGCTTCATCGGCTCGGTGCTGCTGGCAGCGCTGGATGCGCGCGGGGTGCCCGACCTCGTCTGCTGCGATCGCCTGGGCAGCGGCGACAAGTGGCACAACATCGCCAAGCGCCGGCTGGCCGACGTGATTCGCCCGGACGGGCTGTTCGCCTGGCTGGACCGCCATGCCGGCAAGGTCGAGGCGGTGTTCCACCTGGGCGCCATCTCGTCCACGGACGAGCGCGACGCGGACCTGATCGTCCAGGAGAACATCCGCACCACGCTGGACCTGGTCGACTGGTGCACCCGCCACCGCACCCGGCTGGTCTATGCCAGCTCGGCCGCCACCTATGGCGACGGCGAGGCCGGCTTCGACGACGATCCCGCCCGCTTCGGCGAGCTTCGCCCGCGCAATGCTTATGGCTGGTCGAAGCTGATGGTCGACCGGCGGATCGTGGAGCTGGCCGGGCGCGGCCAGAAGCTGCCGCCGCAATGGGCCGGGCTCAAGTTCTTCAACGTCTATGGCCCCAACGAGTGGCACAAAGGCGGCCAGCAGTCGGTGGTGCCGCAGTTCCTAAAGCAGATCCAGGAAACCGGCGTATGCCGGCTGTTCAGGAGCCATCGCGATGGCGTGGCGGACGGCGACCAGCGCCGCGACTTCGTCTGGGTGGACGACGTGGTCCAGGTGATGCTGTGGCTCTACGACCACCCGGATCGCTCCGGCATCTTCAACGTCGGCAGCGGCCGCGCGCGCAGCTTCCTGGAGCTGGCCCATGCCGTGTTCCGGGCGGTCGGCCAGGAGCCGGCGATCGAGTTCGTCGACATGCCCGAGCGGCTGCGCCAGCACTACCAGTACTTCACCGAGGCAAGGCTGGACCGGCTGCGCGCCGCCGGCTGCCCGCTCCAGCCGACGCCACTGGAGGAGGGGGTCAGGCGTTACGTGCAGGACAGCCTGCTGCGTGCGGACCCGTATCGATGAACCCGGCGATCACGAGCGAGACCTTGCTGCACCGCCTGGCCGACGTGCAGGTCATGGTGATCGGCGACCTGATGCTCGACCGGGCGGTGTTCGGGCAGGTCGGGCGGATCTCGCCCGAGGCACCGATCCCGGTCCTGGAGATGGGCCGGGAGGAGACCAGGATCGGCGGGGCGGGCAATGTCATCGCGAATCTCCATGCGCTGGGCACGCAGGTCGCCGCGGCCGGGATGGTCGGTGCCGATGCCGAGGGCGACGAAATCGCCGGGATGCTGGCCGAGCTGGCACCGGCCGGTGCGATCCTGTGGCGCCAGGAGGGCTGCGCCACTGCAGTGAAGACCCGGTACTGGGGCGGCGGCCAACAGCTCCTGCGGGTGGACCGGGAGAACCGGGCGGTGCTCAACCAGGAGGGCATGGCGACGATCCTGGACTGGCTGGACGAGAAGATCGGCGACGTCCGGGCGATCGTCCTGTCAGACTATGCCAAGGGCGCCCTGCCGCCGGCACTGGTGGAGCAGGTGATCGCGCGGGCGCGGGCGGCAGGCCGGCCGGTGCTGGTCGACCCCAAGGGCCGCGACTATGCGCGCTACCGCGGTGCTGCCGTACTGACGCCCAACCGGCGCGAGCTCGCCGAGGCCAGCGGGGTCCCGGTCGGGGATGACGGGGCTGTCGAGCATGCTGCCGAGGCCTTGCGGACCAGCACGGGGGTGGATGCCGTGCTGGCGACGCTCGGCGGGGACGGCATGCTGCTTGCGACCAGTGCGGGCGCCACCCGGATCCCGGCCATCCGCCGCGAGGTGTTCGACGTGGTCGGCGCCGGGGACACGGTGATCGCGACGCTCGCCGCCGGCTTGGCCGCGGGCAGCGACCTGGCGGAGGCGGCCAGGCTCGCCAATCTGGCGGGCTCGATCGCGGTGACCCGGATCGGCACGGTGCCGGTCAGCCGCGCCGACCTGATGGCGGCCCTGGCACCGGCGCATGGCAAGGTGGTGGAGCTGGAGCGGGCTGCCGAGATCGTGGCGGATGCGAGGCGCAAGGGCCGACGCGTCGGCTTCACCAATGGCTGCTTCGACCTGCTCCATGCCGGCCACGTCGCCTACCTGCATGCCGCGCGGGCGCGCTGCGACCTGCTGGTGGTCGGGCTGAACGACGACGCCTCGGTCACCCGCCTGAAGGGGCCGGGCCGGCCGGCCAACCGGCTGGCGGACCGGGCGCGGGTGCTGGCCGCACTGGCCGATGTCGACCTGGTGGTGCCGTTCGCCGAGGACACGCCGCTGCACCTGATCACCACGCTGCGCCCGGAGCTCCTGGTCAAGGGTGCGGACTATCGCCCCGATCAGGTGGTGGGGGCGAGGGAGCTGGCCGAGTGGGGCGGCGAGCTCTACCTGGCGGAAATCCAGCCCGGCCTGAGCACCACCGCCCTGCTCGAGCGCGGTCCCCGGCACTGACGGTCGTGGCTTCCATGCATCGGATGGCCGCTCCTGCGGACCGCACCCTGGCCGTGCCCGGGGCGCCGCGCCAGATGATCGCCATGCACTCCCCGAGGATCCGCCCGATGGACCGCCGCAGCTTCCTGGCATCCGGTGCCGCGGCAGCGGGGGCGGTGGCGGCACCGCGCGTGTTGCGCGCGCAGGACCAGGTGGTCCGCTTCAGCCATGCCGAGGCGCCGACCACGCCCAAGGGCATGGGCGCCGAGCTGTTCCGGCAGCGGGTCGAATCGCTGACCGGCGGCCGGGTGCGGGTGGAAGTGTTTCCCAACAGCGAGCTCCTGCCCCCGCAGGACGAGATGGAGGCGCTGGCGCTGGGCCGGGTGCAGATCATCGCACCGCCGCTGTCCCACTTCGGCCGCTATGCCAAGAGCTTCCAGCTGTTCGACCTGCCCTTCCTGTTCCGCTCCACCACGATGTTCGACCAGTTCCAGGCGAACGAGGCGGCGCTGGCCCTGCGGGTCTCGGTGGAGCGCCTTGGCTTCGTGGGCCTGGCCTACTGGCGGGAGGGGCCAAAGCAGCTGTCCGCCAGCCGGGCGCTGCGGCTGCCTGCGGATGCCGGGGGGCTGCGTTTTGCCACGGCGGCCGCAGCGCCGCTGGCCCGCCAGTTCGAGCTCCTCGGCGCCGTACCGGTGCCGCTTCCCTATGCCGAGTTCGGCGGCGCGCTGGTGGGCGGCCAGGTCGACGGCCTGGAGACGAGCTGGGCCAGGCTCGCCCGAGGCGAGCTGTTCCGCCTCCAGCCATTCGTGACCGAGACCGGGCACGGCGTGCTGGGCTCCATGCCGGTGGTCTCCACCGAGTTCTGGCGAGCCCTGCCCGAGGACCTGCGCGCCGCGTTCCGGACCGCGATGGAGGAGGCCCGGCAGGAGGTCGCCCGGCTGGCCGACCAGGAGGACCGGGACGCCCGGGAGGCCATCCTGCGCTCGGGTGCCACCCAGGCGGTCGCCCTGCGGCCGGAGGAGCGCCAAGCCTGGATCGACGCGACCCGGCCGGTCATCGCCGAATTCCAGGGCGAGATCGGCGAGGACCTGGTGCGCGCCGTGGAGCGTGCCGCCGCGGGGTAGGTCAGGCCGCGGCGGCATTCTCAGGCGAGCGGGGCCAGTGCGCTGCGGAGCAGCCGGTCGAACGGGTTGTCCGGTTCGACCGTGACCCGGGACAGCCCGAGCCAGCCGGCAAGCGCCACCAGTTCCTGCGCCAGCGCCGCGGCGGTCGCACCCGGTTCGCTGGTCGGCTCCAGATGGGCGGAGCGGACCAGCAGGCAGCCGGTGGCGCGCTCCGCTTTGAGGTCGACGCGCGCGGCCAGCCGGTCGCCCAGGAGGAAGGGCAGGACATAGTAGCCGTGCAGCCGCTTGTGGGCCGGTGTGTAGATCTCGATCCGGTAGCGGAAGCCGAACAGCCGCTCGGTGCGGCTGCGCTCGAAGATCAGGGGGTCGAACGGGACCAGCAGTGCCCGGGCCGCCACCTTGCGCGGCAGCACCGCGTCCCTGGTGAGATAAGCCTGCGGCCGCCAGCCCTCGACGCTCACCGGCACGAGGTCGCCGGCCTCGACCAGCCGCGCCAGCGCCGTGTTCGCGAGATCCACGGGCAGGCGCCAGTAGTCGCGCAGGTCCGTCGCGGTGGCGATGCCCAGGGCGCCGGCCGCGTGCGCCGTGAGCCTGGCCGCCGCCTCGGCCGGATCCGGCGTGGCCGCGTTGACGATTTCCGGGGGCAGCACCCGTTCGGTGAGGTCATAGACCCGTTCGAAGCCGCGCCGGCCGGCCGCCGTGATCTCGCCGGTCCAGAACAACCACTCCAGCACGGTCTTGCTGTCCGACCAGCCCCACCAGCCGCCCTGCCCTTTTTCCGGCGCGGTCAGATCGCCGGCCGAGAGCGGGCCACGGTCGCGGATCTCATCGTGGATCCGGGCGACGAGGTCGGGCCTGGCCTCGGCCACCGCCCGCACGCCCTGCCACACACCCTTGCCCGACCGCGCCCTGGCCATCCGCCAGCGCAGCAGCGGCTGGGCCGATACCGGCAGGAGCGAGGCCTCGTGGCCCCAATACTCGAACAGGCGCCGCCCGGCCGGGCGGACCCGTCGGCCGTGATGCGCCGCCAGGCGATCCAGGATGGTGCGGTCATAGCTGCCGAGCCGGGAGAACAGCGGCAGATAGTGCGCCCGCACCAGCACGTTCACCGAATCGATCTGCAAGAGGCCCAGCCGCTCGATCAGCCGGCGGATGCGGGCCTCGCCCGTCAGGCCGGGTCGCCTCGCGGCGAAGCCCTGGGCGGCCAGCGCGATCCGGCGGGCCTCGTCCAGACCCAGCGTCCGGCTCATCGGGTGGTACCGGTACCGTCGATCACGGCGTCCCAGTGCGGTGCGAGCGCGACTGCGAGGTCGCGCCAGATCCGGTACCGGCCAGCCAGCAGTTCCGTCAGCGCCGGGTCCGGCTGCACCTGGCCCTCCAGCCGAGTCATTGCGGCCACCGCGGTGGGCAGGTCGGGCTGCCGGCCGAGCGCCACGGCGGCCAGGATCGCGGCACCCAGGGCACCCAGCTCGCGGCCGGCCGGCAGTTCCAGCTCGAGGTCCAGGGCGGCGGCGAAGATCTCCCGCCAGGGTTCGCTGCGGGCGGCACCGCCGGCAAAGCGCGCCGAACCGGGCCGGCCGCGCAGGGCGGCCAGCCGGTCGAGATGGCGGCGGTGCTCGAAGGCGATCCCTTCCATCATGCCGCGCACCGTGTGCGGCAGGCCGTGCCAGTTGGTCAGGCCGATCAGGCTGCCGCGCGCCGAGGACTGGTCCATCGCCCCGTTCAGATAGGGCAGGAAGAACACGGGCGGGTCGCGCGGATCGAGCCTCGCCACCCCCTCGTTCAGCATGGCGAACAGCTGACCGTCGGCCAGGTCCGGCCGCTGGCTGCGGATGAAACGCTCGACGAACCAGTCGAGCTGACCGGCCGAGGTCGGGCTGCCCTCGATGGCGAGCCAGGTCCCGGGCAGCAGCCCGTGGGTCAGGAAGATAGCGCTCGGGTCGGCGGGCAACGCGTCCAGGAAGCACTGGTGCAGGCCCCAGGTCCCCGCCATCACCACGACATCGTCCGGCGTCACCGCCGCGGTGCCGAGCATCACGGCGAGATTGTCCGAGCAGCCGGCAGAGACCGGGGTGCCGGCCCGCAGTCCGGTGGCCGCGGCCGCCTCGGCGGTCACCTCCCCGGCAATGTCCATGGGTTCCAGCAACGGCGGCATCAGCCGCGCCAGTTCGGACAGGCCGACCGCCGCCAGCATGGCCGGGTCGTTCTCCCGGCGCTCCACCGGAGAATAGCCGCTGCTCGACTGGTCGCTGACCTCGCCCGCGACGGTGCCGACCAGCCGGGAGCGCAGATAGTCCTTGCTGGAAACGGCAAAGCGCGCCCGGGCCAGCTGGTCGGGTACATGGCGCTGCAGCCAGGCCAGGATCGGCATGGGCTTGCCCGGCCAGGCCGCGACCTGAAGGCGGCGCTGGCGGGTGGCCTCGTCCGGCGGGTCGCGCCGCCAGTCCGCGCAGATCGACGCGGCACGCAGGTCGGAGGTCAGGACGCCATTGCCCACCGGCCGGCCGGCCTCGTCCAGCAGCCAGAGCCCGTTGCCATAGCCGGTGACGCCGATCCCCGCGATGTCCGGCCCTTCCAGCCCGGCATCGGCGAGCACCAGCCGGATGTCCCTGGCAAGGCACTCCCAGGTTCGCTCCGGATCCCGCTCCGCATGCCCGGGGGCCGGGGTCAGTGCCGGGTGGGTGGTGCCGCGCACGGCCAACTCGGTCCCGTCCGCCGCGATCACGGCCACCTTCACCGCAGTGCCGCCGCTGTCGATCCCTAGCAGAAAGTCCGCCACGCCTTACCCCCGAAGCCGTCCCTGATGACGCTGTCCGCACCCGGCCCGGGTGCCCGCCTTGGCCCGAGTTGTCGTGGGGAAAGGCCGGGCTGTCGAGGTCCGGCCACGCGAGCCCAGCACCGGGTCCATTGCCTCTCGTGCCGGGCGATGCCGCCTTGCGGTTCCAGGCGGAGGCGATCCGCGCTAGGCAGGGATGCGGCCAGCCGCCTGCCAGGATGGTGAGGGCCGATGATCAGGGAGCGAACGACCATGCCGAAAGCCTATGCCAGCACCGTCATCGACCTGCCCGCCGACCGGGTCTGGGCGGTGGTGCGCGACTTCAACGCCCTGCCTGCCTGGGCCGGCCACATGGTGGCGCGGTCGGAGATCGAGGAGGGCAAGGCCGCGGACCAGGTCGGCTGCGTGCGTAACTTCTACACCCATGACGGCGCCCAGATCCGCGAGCGGCTCCTGGCGCTGTCCGACCTGGAACGCAGCTACACCTACAATTTCGAGACCACCCCGTTCGACGTCCAGAACTACCAGGCGACCCTGCGCGTCACGCCGGTCACAGACGGTGCGCGCAGCCTGGTGGAGTGGTGGTCGACGTTCGACTGTGCACCCGATGCCAGCGCGCAATGGATCGACACCTTCGCCAACGGCGTGTTCGGCGGCGGGTTCACCAATCTGCGCAAGCACCTGGCGGGCGGCTGAACCCGGCGATCGAACGCGGAGGGGCGGCACCGCTCAGCGCCGGTGATGCTGCCCTCCCGGCAATGGACGGTGGCTGCCCTGGCCGTCGGGAAACAGCGGCAGCGGCCCGGCTGGAGGCCGGGGTCCTGGCCGCCCGCCCGTGACCACGCCGGTCGACTGGTCCAGGCGGATGCTCTGGTCGGACTGGTCAATGCTGAGCCCGAGGGGCAGCTCATACCAGCTGCCGGACAGCTCGCCGGATGGTTGGGGGCAGCTGCCCTGCAGCACCCCGCAGTCCCAGCGCCAGCCGGACGGCTCGCCGGTCATGAGGCCGCCCCGCGCAAAGCCGCAGCGGCAGGCCTGGCCGGCCATGCAGTGCAATGCCCCGGCGATCTCCGGCGTGCAGCCGGGCGGCGGCTCGGCAGCCCCCGGCCGCACGGCCAGGAGCAGCAGCAGCAAAATACGCAGGCAGGTACGGAGGATGCACGGCACGATCGGCCTCGTCGGGGTGGCATGCCCCGATCATGGCAGCGAAAGGTAAATAAAAGGTTCAGGCAGCGCTGGTCATCGCCTCGGCGGCATGCCCGGTCAGCCGGACGAACAAGTCCTCCAGGTCGGCTTCCTGGGTGGTCAGGTCGACGATCGTCACGCCGGCTGCGCGCACCCGATCCAGGAGTTGCTCGACCCGCACGGCGGAGCGGCGGTAGCGCAGGATCAGGCGCCCCTCCGCGTCGACCAACGCCTGCCCGTCGTCCAGCGACGGCGGCACCTGGCGCATTGGCCGGTCGGCCCGCACGATCAGGCATTTCTCGTCCAGGCGTTGCAGCAGCGCGGCCGTAGTGTCGCAGGCCACCACCCGGCCGCGATCGACGATCGCGATCCGGTCGCACAGCTCTTGCGCCTCTTCCAGATAGTGGGTGGTGAGCACGATGGTGACACCCTGCTCGTTCAACTCGCGCATGTAGCGCCACAGCGAGCGACGCAGTTCGACGTCGACGCCGGCGGTGGGCTCGTCCAGCACCACGACCGGCGGGCGATGCACCAGCGCCTTGGCCACCAGGAGGCGGCGGCGCATGCCGCCGGACAGGGTGCGGGCATAGGCGTCCGCCTTGTCCGCCAGGCCTACCGCCTCCAGGAGCTCGTCAGTGATTCGCTCGCGCGCCGGGACACCGTAGAGGCCCGCCTGCAGGTCGAGCGCCTCCCGGGGCGTAAAGAACGCGTCGAGGTTGAGTTCCTGCGGGACGACTCCGATCGCGCGACGCGCGAGCCGCGGCCGCTCGTCCAGGTCGATGCCGAAGATCTCGACCTTTCCTTCGGACTTGTTCACCAGCCCGGCCAGGATGTTGATCATGGTCGACTTGCCGGCACCGTTCGGCCCCAGCAGGCCGAAGCACGAGCCACGCGGCACGGTCAGGTCGACGGCGTGCAGCGCACGCTTGTCGGGCTGGCGGCCAGTGCCGCGATACACCTTGCCCAGCCCCCGGATCGAGAGCGCGTGGCTGGGCGGAGCAAGAGCCATCTCTAGTTGTCTCCATCGTCCCGTAGCGACTATATCGCGCGCCGCCGGCTGCCGTGGCAAACTCGCGGCGTCGGGCGCAGCGCTGCTCGGGCGGTCTGGCTTTGCAAAGAGGGGTGGTCGCGTGGCGGACCTGTTCTTGAACGTTGATGGTCGTGAAGTCGTGATCACCGATAAGTTGTATGTCCGCTGCGATGGAGGTGAAGGTCCTCTCGGCCATCCGGTGGAATACATGACCCTGGAGAAGGGCGGCGAGACCGTCTGCAAGTATTGCGGCCGCCGCTACGTCCATACCAGTGCGCCCGCGGCGCAGGCACTTCATTCCGATCCGCGGCCGGCAACTGCCTGAGGCCATGCCGCAGCCATCGCGGCCTGTACCGGAACTGCAGCATATCAGCCACGTAGCTCTAGCGCACCCTCCAGGAACTTCACTGTTTCGCTTGACGCCGACGTCCGCAGCGGCCTTGCTCTCCCTCCACATGCCGGTCCAGCGCGCCATCGTTTCCTCGATCGGCAGGACGATGGCCCGGCGCAGGTTCCTCGAGCGCGGGATCCGTACACCGTGATGGACCGACGCGTCACCCCACCGCCGGGCAGTTCCGACCTCCTGGCGGGCAAGCGGCCGCCCGGACGCCGCTCCGGGCTGGCGCAGCGTGCTGCCCGGGCGCTCGCCGCGGCACTGCGCCATGAGCGACCGGGCATCGAGATCGATGGCGAGGGCCGGGTTGGCCATCTCCACGACCTCCTGGTGCCGACTGCACGGCTGCCCGCCGACCAGCACACGATCCTGCCGGACCGGCCGCGCACGCCCGTGGACGATTCGCTCGCACTCACCGCCAACTGCTTCCTCCCCTGGAGCCGCAACCCGGCGGGGCTCCGGGTAGGCCCGCTCGACGGGTTCCAGGGGCTGCGCTTCGCCGCCCGCTGCCCGACCGGGATCCGCGGCACACCGCCGCAGACCGATCTGCTCCTGACCGGCCCGAGCCGCGTGGTCGGCCTCGTCACCCGCGTCACCGAGCACCTGACCACGCCCAAGACCCGGATCGCGGAAGGCTACGACCAGCCGATGCCCGAGCCGCATCTCGGTGCCTGGCATGAGCTGCTGGTCGAGCTGCGCCAGACCCCGCAGCTGTTCCGGCTCCTGGACGCGGTGGCGCTGGCCAAGCACGCCATCGGTCTCGCCCGCACCTTCCCCGGCCAGACCACCACCCTGACCTACCTGTTCTGGGAGCCGTCCGACGCCCGCTCCCACCCGGTGTTCGCCGCGCACCGCGCCGAGGTCGACCTCCTGCGCCGGCGCGTGGTGGCGTCCGGTGTGCCGGTCCTGCCGTTGAGCCTGCGCGAGCTTTGGGACCGCTGGCTGGCCGAGCAGCCGGGCCCGGCACTCCGCGACCACGTGACCGCGCTGGAGGCACGCTACCACGTTGCCATTGGCGAGTGACCGGCGGCACGATCTTCTGATCACGTCGAACGATGGGCGATGGACGTCATGATGCCTGACAGCAAGGCGCTGTTCTTCGATCGCCAGGAGGTCAGGTCATCCCAGGAGCGCGAGGCGGCGATCTTCCACGCTCTGCCCGGCCTGCTCCACCACACGATGGACAATGCGCCGGGCATGGCCAGCCATCTGGCCGGCATCGACCCGGACCGCATCACCTCGCCACAGATGCTGCGCAGCCTGCCCCTGCTCGATCAGGCGACCCTGGCCGCGCGCCAGGAGGCCCGGCCGCCGTTCGGCGGCATGGTCGCGACGCCGATCGGCCGGCTGGCCAGGCTGCTGGTCGGCAGCCAGGGCCAGCTCGTGCCCGAGGGTGCCAGGGTCGACTACTGGCGCTTCGCCCGCGCCTTCTTCGCCGCCGGGGTGCGCCGGGCCGACCTCGTCTGGAACGCGCTGCCCCACCATCTGGGCACACTGGCGGCCATGGCCGAGACCGGTGCCCGTGCGCTCAGCTGCACCGTGGTCCCGGCCGGGCCGGGCACCGAGCCTCGCCAGCTCGACACGCTGCGCCGGCTGCGCCCCAGCGTCTTCGTGGGCGAGGCACGGGCCCTGGAGGCATTGCTGGAGGCACTGGGCCAGGAGCAGCCGTTCCGCTGCGCTCTGCTGACCGGCGAGGTACCCGATCCGACCCTCCTGGTCGCCAGCTCGGCCCTGCACGCGATCGAGACGTTCTTCATCTACGCCACTGACGAGATCGGCCTGATCGCGTACGAGACCAGCGCACACGAAGGCCTGGTGGTCGACGAATCGGTGCTGGTCGAGCTGCTGGATCCGGACGGCGATGGCCCGGTCACGACTGGCGCGCCCGGCCGGGTGGTGGTGACCGTGTTCAACCCGGACTTCCCGCTGATCCGCCTGGAGACCGGCCATCTGGCGCGGGAACTGGGTGGGGAAAGCCCGTGCGGGCGCACCAATCTGCGGATCACGCCGCCGCTGCAGGGCGGTGCGGAGCCGGCCGGCGAACGCTCGCAGGTAGGCGGGAAGGGCTGAGCCTGCCCGTGCTGGCCGTCCACGATCTGGTCTCGGCGCGCGCAGGGCGCCCGGTGCATGCGCCGGTGGCGTTCGATCTGGCCGAAGGCGACGCGCTCCTGCTGCGCGGCGCCAACGGCTCCGGCAAGTCGACCTTCCTGCGCACGCTCGCGGGCTTCCTCAGACCGGCCGCCGGCAGCGCGTCATGGCAGGATCGCCCGCTCACCGACCCCGCTTGGCCGGCCGCCCTCCACTGGATCAGCCACGTCAACGCGCTGAAGGCGGGTCTGACCGTGCGCGAGAACCTGCAGATCGGGGCCGCCCTGGCCGGTGGGCCGGCCGATCCCGTGGCGGCGGCGGACGTGTTCGACCTGCGGCCGCTCCTGGACGTACCGGCCGGACGGCTTTCCCAGGGCCAGCGCCGGCGCGCGGCCCTGGCCCGGCTGGTGGCGGTACCCCGCCGGGTCTGGCTGCTGGACGAGCCCGGTGTGGGCCTGGATGCCGCGAACCGGCAGCACCTCGCCCGGCTGATCGACCGGCACCGGGCAGGCGGCGGCATCGTGGTAGCGGCGAGCCATGGCGACGTGACGCTGGACGATCCTCTGGTGCTCGAGCTGTGAGCGGCCTGCCCGGTGCTGCCCTCGCTCTGGCACGTCGCGACCTGATGCTGGCGCTGCGCCGGCCGGGCGAAGCCCTGCTGCCGGTCCTGTTCCTGCTGACCGGCACCGTCCTGTTCCCGCTGGGTGTCGGGCCCGGTGCGGAAACCCTGGCGCGGATCGGCTCCGGCGTGATCTGGGTCCTGGCCCTGTTCGCGGTGACGGTCGGCACCGATCGGCTGTGGGCGGCCGACCTGGAGGACGGCAGCCTCGAGCAGCTGGAACTGGGCATCCTGCCGCTGGAGCTGGTGGCGCTGGTGCGCTGCCTCGTGCACTGGCTGGTGACCGGCCTGCCGCTGGTGGTGATCTCGCCGCTCTTGGCCCTGCTCATGCAGCAGCCTCCCGCGGCCCTGGTGGCATTGCCGGCAGCCCTCCTGCTCGGCACGCCCGTGCTGGTCATGATCGGCGCCATCGGTGCTGCCCTGCTGGTGGGTAGCCGGCGCAGCCAGGCGCTCACCGCACTGCTCGTGCTGCCGCTGCAGATCCCGGCCCTGATCTTCGGCGTGGGGGCGGTGGAGGCCACCACCGTCGGGGTCGGCGGAACGGTGGCCTATCTGATCCTGGGCGCCCTCCTGCTCGGCAGCCTGGCGCTGGCCCCGTTCGCGATCGCGGCAGCATTGCGGCTGGCGCTGGAATGACCGGGCAGCACTCCGCCCTCGCGCAGATGGGCCTCGCATCCGCTGCCCGGACCGCCTAGATTGGAACGATCGTCAACAGGACCCGCCTACCCGTGCACGCTTATGCGAACCCGTTGCGCTTCCAGAGGATCGCCGACGCCATCCGGCCCTGGACGACCTTCCTGGCGCTGGCCCTCTTCCCGGTGGGCCTGGTCTGGGCCCTGGCCATAGCACCCGCCGACTACCAGCAGTCGGATGCCTACCGGATCATGTACGTGCACGTGCCCGCCGCCTGGATGAGCATGTTCACCTATCTGGTGGTGGGCAGCGGCAGTGCGGTGGCCCTGATCTGGCGCCACCCGCTGGCCGAGATCGCCGCGCGGGCGGCCGCTCCGATCGGGGCCTGCTTCACCGCGATCGCCCTGGTCACCGGGTCAATCTGGGGCAAGCCGATGTGGGGGACCTGGTGGGTATGGGACGCGCGGCTCACCTCGGTCCTGATCCTGTTCTTCCTCTATCTCGGCTATATCGCCCTCTACGACGCCTTCGAGGATGCCAGCCGCGGGGCCAGGGCCGCCTCGATCCTGGCTCTGGTCGGCCTGGTCAACATCCCGATCGTGAAGTTCTCGGTGGACTGGTGGAACACGCTGCACCAGCCCTCCTCGGTGCTGCGCATGGACGGGCCGGCCATGGCGCCGTCCATGCTGTGGCCGCTCCTGCTCATGGCGGTCGTGTTCAAGCTGTACATGGTCTCCGTGCTGCTCGTCCGGATCCGCACGGAGACCGCGGAGCGCCGGATCGCCGCGCTGCGGGGCGCGGAAACGGCTTGACGCCACTGCACCGCAGCACGACATCCGCGCACATGGGATCGATTCTAAGGGTCGGGCTTAGCCTTTCCAAAGCACGGCGCACGTACTATCCGCGCCGCGGCTGCCCCAAGGACGCCAACCGACCCGCCGCCACGAGGAGACCGATGCAGTGCGCGTAACCGGCCATGATACGTTGAAGGTCCGCCGCACACTGGAGGTCGGCGAGCTCTCCTACGATTACTTCAGCATCCCCGAGGCCGAGAAGGAGCTGGGCGACCTGTCCCGCCTGCCCTTCTCGATGAAGGTGCTGCTCGAGAACCTGCTCCGGTTCGAGGACGACCGGACCGTGAAGGTCGGCGACCTGAAGGCGGTGGCGGAGTGGCTGCGGCAGCGCAGCTCCAAGCACGAGATCGCGTACCGCCCGGCCCGGGTCCTGATGCAGGACTTCACCGGCGTGCCCGCCGTGGTCGACCTCGCCGCGATGCGCGACGCCATGGTGACGCTGGGCGGCGATCCGAAGAAGATCAACCCGCTGGTGCCGGTCGACCTGGTGATCGACCATTCCGTCCAGGTGGATGCGTTCGGCACGCCGCGCTCGTTCGAGGAGAACGTGGCGATCGAGTACCAGCGCAACGGCGAGCGCTATCAGTTCCTGCGCTGGGGCTCCCAGGCGTTCGACAATTTCCGCGTGGTCCCGCCCGGCACCGGCATCTGCCACCAGGTCAACCTGGAGCACCTGGCCCAGGTCGTCTGGACCGCGAAGGACGGCAACAAGCAGGTCGCCTACCCCGACACGCTGGTCGGCACCGACAGCCACACCACCATGGTGAACGGCCTGGCGGTGCTGGGCTGGGGTGTGGGCGGCATCGAGGCCGAGGCGGCGATGCTGGGCCAGCCCGTATCGATGCTGCTGCCCGAGGTGGTCGGCTTCCGGCTGACCGGCCGGCTGCCCGAGGGTGCGACCGCCACCGACCTCGTGCTCACCGTCACCCAGATGCTGCGCAAGAAGGGGGTGGTGAACAAGTTCGTCGAGTTCTTCGGGCCGGGCCTCGACCACCTGCCGCTGGCCGACCGGGCCACCATCGGCAACATGGCACCTGAATACGGCGCCACCTGCGGGTTCTTCCCGATCGACCAGGTGACCATCGACTATCTGAAGCTCACCGGCCGCAAGCCGGAGCGCGTGGCCCTGGTGGAGGCCTATGCCAAGGCCCAGGGCATGTGGCGCTACAGCGACGCGCCGGACCCGGTGTTCACCGACGTGCTGGAGCTGGATCTGGGCGATGTCGAGCCGTCCATGGCCGGGCCGAAGCGGCCGCAGGACCGGGTGGCACTGAAAGGCGCCAAGGCCGGCTTCCAGGCCTCCCTGCCGGCCCTGGCGGGCGGCACCCCGCTCGATGCCAAGGCGCCGCTCGCCGGCACCGACCATGAGCTGACCCATGGCGACGTGGTGATCGCCGCGATCACCTCCTGCACCAACACCTCCAACCCGGGCGTGATGATCGCGGCCGGGCTGGTGGCGCAGAAGGCCGCGGCGCTGGGCCTGGAGCGCAAGCCCTGGGTCAAGACTTCGCTCGCCCCCGGCTCCAAGGTCGTCACCGACTATCTCGATGCCGCGGGCCTGACCGAGCCGCTGAACCGGATCGGCTTCGACCTGGTCGGCTATGGCTGCACCACCTGCATCGGCAATTCCGGCCCGCTGCCGGACGAGGTGTCCGACGCGGTCAACGAGGGCAAGCTGGTCGTGGCCGCGGTGCTGTCCGGCAACCGCAACTTCGAGGGCCGCGTCCATCCGCAGGTCAAGGCGAACTACTTGGCCTCGCCGCCACTGGTGGTGGCCTACGCGCTGGCCGGCTCGATGCAGAAGGACATCACCACCGAGCCGCTCGGCACCGGCAAGGACGGCAAGCCCGTCTACCTGAAGGATGTGTGGCCCAGCCCCGCGGAGGTGGACGAGGCGGTGCGCAGGGCGGTCACCGCCGACATGTTCGCCAGCTCCTATGCCGACGTGTTCGCGGGCGACGAGCGCTGGAAGGCGATCGGCGCCGGCGAGACCGGCATGACCTATGACTGGGACGACCAGAGCACCTATGTGCGCCTGCCGCCCTATTTCGAGGGCATGCCTGCCGAGCCGGCCAGGAAGCTCGCGGACATCAAGGGTGCCCGGTTGCTGGGCATCTTCGGCGACAGCATCACGACCGACCACATCAGCCCGGCCGGCAACATCGCCAAGACCAGCCCGGCGGCGCGCTACCTGCTGGAGCACGGCGTCGAGCAGCGCGACTTCAACTCCTATGGTGCCCGCCGCGGCAACCATGAGGTGATGATGCGCGGCACCTTCGCCAACATCCGCATCAAGAACGAGATGCTGGACGGCAAGGAAGGCGGCTACACCAGACTGATGCCCGACGGTACGGAGATGTCGATCTACGACGCCGCCATGGAGTACCAGAAGCAGGGAACGCCGCTGGTGATCTTCGCCGGCCAGGAATATGGCACTGGCTCGTCGCGCGACTGGGCGGCCAAGGGCACCAACCTCCTGGGCGTGAAGGCGGTCGTCGCGGAGAGCTTCGAGCGCATCCACCGCTCCAATCTGGTCGGTATGGGCGTGCTGCCGCTGGTCATGTACCCCGGCACCGACCGCAAGACGCTCAAGCTGGACGGCAGCGAGGTGGTCGACGTGACCGGGCTGGAGCAGGGCCTGAAGCCGCTCATGGACCTGACACTGCGCATCACCCGGGCCGACGGCAGCACCGACGAGCACAAGGTGCTCTGCCGGGTCGATACGCTGGACGAGGTCGAGTACGTGATGCACGGTGGTATCCTGCACTACGTGCTGCGCCAGCTCCTGGCCCAGTCGGCGCCGGCAGGCACCGCCTGACAGCACCCTGGCCGCTGCCCGTTGGCGGCCAGCCTATCTCCGGAGGACCGGGTGCCCGACATCGAGCGGGCGTCCGGTCTTCTTCTTTTGCCGTTCAGGCACCGGCGCCAGCAGCTGGACTAGGACGAGGGCTACCAGCAGCGGCAGGGCGAGTTCGCCCACCTCCTCGAGCGCCATCAGCCGAGCCAGCGCGTGCGGCCCCAATTCCATCCCGTTCTCCCGGAGGATCCTCGGCAAGGCGTCGACGGTCTTCAGCAGCGGCAGCGTCGCCAGCACGGTGACGATGCTCCAGAACGCCGGCGCCTTCTGCCTGGCCAGCGATCTGAGAGCCGGCAGGCTGATGCGCACCAGCCAGACGGCTAGCACCAGCAGCACGACCACTGCCGCTCCCGCCAGGAGCTTCTCGGGCAGCGGCGCCTCGGGATGAAAATACTGCTTGGTGCTGAACACGCTGTGGGTGGTGAAGGCCTTGTCCAGGTCGAGTTCGCGGGCACCCATGGCCAGCGCCGCGATGCCGAGCAATCCGAACAGGCCGCCCCGGCGCCACCACAGGGCGAAAGCGGCAGCCGCCACCAGGAAATGCAGGATGGCGGTCAGCGTCTCGACCGGCCCGCCCTCGACGAGCAGCGCGGTCGCCTCGGGCGGGGCGAGCAGGCTGGTCAGGATCAGGGCAGCCAGAACCGAAAGAACGGCGCCCGCGGCCGCCAAGTTGTTATGTTGCACGAAGTCCATGGGTCTTTGGATCGTCCGGATGTTGGAACGGAGCGCTGCCGTGGATCTGACGATCACGCCTCGCCAGGAGTGATGTTCCGCAAGTTTCCAGATAGACGCCGATCTGATGATAATGCGCGGGACATCACAGCAAAGGGCTCTGCTTGTCGAAGCGTCGTGGCCCTGACCAACTGAGGCCGGGGATGCACATGGGCGGCGACGATCATCCCATGTCCGAAGCCATAGCGGCCGTCGCCTTCGACGCCCTGGCGGCAGGCTGGGACGGACGCCACGGGCCTTGGTCGCTGCGCGGGGTGGGCTTCCGGTTGCGCGTGGCCCTGCTGCGCCGCCTCAGCCGCCGGCAGCAGCCCTGCCGCGTCCTCGACGTCGGCTGCGGTACCGGCCTGCACCTCCTGGCACTGGCCAGCCAGCTGCAGTCCGGCCTGGGCATCGACCTCGCCCCCGCCATGGTCGAGCGTGCACGCCGCCATGCCCACGCTGCCGGCCAAGCCGACCGCATCCGGTTCGACGTGCTGCCTGCCGCGGCGCTCGCCGGCTGGCCAGGTGAGCCGTTCGATCTCGTGCTGTTCCTGGGCTCGCTGGAGCACATTCCGGCCCCGGCGCAGGCACTCCGTGACACTGCCGGCTGCCTGTCCCGTGGCGGCCTGCTCGTCACGGTGATCCTGCACCCGGCCCACCCGCTCGGCCGCCGGGCCTCCCGGAGCTCCGATCGGGGGTCGATGCCGCCGCTGCGCCTGATCGCGCCTGCGGAGATGGAGGCATGGGCGGCGCAGGCGGGTCTGGAGCGGGTCAGGCTGGCCGAGCTGTCCGTGTTCTGGGCAGCCTACGGGCTGCTGGCCGCCATGCTGGTCGGCCGGCACTTCATCATCTTCCAGCAGCGTACTGCCGACTGAGCAGGCCCGGCCGGGCCCGCAACGTGGCGACGACACCCAGCAGCGAGGCGAACGCACAGACGAGCATGCCCGCCTGCAGCGCCTCCATGAAGGCGGCGGTCACATTACCCTCAACATAGCGCACGAAGGCGGGATCGGCGGCCCGGCCGGTCGCGCGCGCCAGGGCCAGGATCGCCTCGCTCGCCTGGGCCGATCCGGACAGCAGGCTCGCCACGACCCGCTCCTCCGCGGGCTCCAACGCCAGCTTCGGGTGCAGGGCCTGGAGCAGCCGGCCGGTCTCGCTCACCTGGAACACCGCGCCGGTAACCGCGATGCCCAGCACCGACCCCAGCTGGCGCGAACCGTTCAGCACCCCGGCAGCGGCCCCGGCACGGCCCTCCGGTACGGCATTCATGGTGGCGGTGGTCGAGGCGTTGAAGGCCAGGGCCTGACCGACACCGGCCGTGGCCAGTGCGGCGATCACCCAGATCAACCCGCTGTCCGGGTCGATCGGGCGGAACAGCAGGAAGGCCACCACCATCAGCGCCATGCCGAGCATCATGGCCTGGCGGGCGCCCAGGCGCCCGATCCAGATCCCGGTGCCCGGCAGCGTCAGCACGAAACAGCAGGAGAACGCCAGCAGCACCACGCCCGCTGCCATTGGCCCCAGGCGGAGGATGTGCTGGAGGTAGAGCGCGCTGAAGAACAGCAGCGCGCTGAACCCGAAATTGCCGGCCAGCGCCACCAGCTGTGCCTGGACCAGCGCCGGCTGCCTGAACAGGGCAGGCTCGATCAGGGGCTGGCGCTGCCGTCGCTCGATCCACCAGAACAGCAGGATCAACAGCGGGCCGGCGGTCAGCCCCGCCAGCACGGGCAATGACCGCCAGCCCCAGTCGTCGCCCAGCTGCAGGCCGAAGGTGAGCAGGGTCAGGCCGGCGGTGATCGTGGCCATGCCGGCGAGGTCGATCCCGCCTTCCTGAGCTTCGTCACGCGATTCCGGCACGACCAGGAGGATCAGGCTCGCCGTCAGGACGGCGATCGGCAGGTTCACCAGGAACAGCCAGCGCCAGCTTAGGATCTCGGTGAGCACGCCGCCCACCAGCGGGCCCATCGCGGATCCACAGGCCCCCACGGCCGTGCAGATCCCGAACGCGACGCCGCGCTCGTGCGGCGCGAAGCTGTCGGTCACGATCGCGAGCGGCGCTGCCGAGAACAGCGCCACGGCCAGGCCCTGGACGCAGCGGCCGACCAGGAGGGTCGCGATGCCGGGTGCCAGCCCGCAGACCGCCGAGCCGGCCGCGAACAGGACGATGCCGGCCAGCATCGTCCGCCGTCGCCCGACCAGGTCGCCCAGCCGGCCGAACGCGATCAGCGGTGCCGCCAGCGCCAGGTTGAAGGCGTTGACGGTCCATTGCAGGGCGGTGGTCCCGGCCCCCAGGTCGCGGCCGATCGAGGGGAGTGCGACGGTGATGCCGTAGAAGTCGATGCTCAGCAGGAACAGCGGCAGCGCCATCGCCACCACGATCCACCAGCGCCGCATGCTCGCCAAGTCCGCGGCAGGCTCAGCTGAAGCCGGTGACCGGATGCGGGATGTAGGGCGCCTCCAGGGCAGCGATTTCCTCGGCGTTCAGCCGCAGATCCAGGGCTGCCACCGCATCGTCCAGATGGTGCGGCTTGGTGGCACCCACGATCGGCGTGGTCATCGGCTTTTGCAGCACCCAGGCGAGGGCCACCTGCGCGCGCGGCACGCCGCGCTTGGCCGCGATCTCCCCTACGGCTTCCACGACCTTTCGGTCGGCCGCCTCGCTGTTGGCATAGAGGGTGCGGCCGAATTCGTCGGTCTCCGACCGGCTGGTGCTGGTGCCCCATTCGCGGGTGAGGCGGCCGCGCGCCAGCGGGCTCCAGGGCATCAGCCCGATCCCTTCCGCCCGGCACAGCGGCAGCATCTCCCGCTCCTCCTCGCGGTAGAGCAGGTTCAGATAGTTCTGCATGGTGACGAAGCGGGCCCAGCCATGCTTCTCCGACGTCGCCAGCATCTTCATGAACTGCCAGGCATACATGGACGACGCGCCGATATAGCGGGCCTTGCCGGCGCGCACGACGTCGTTCAGCGCCTCCAGCGTCTCCTCGATCGGCGTGTGCTTGTCGAAGCGGTGGATCTGGTAGAGGTCGACATAGTCGGTGCCGAGCCGCTTCAGGCTCTTGTCGATCTCGGACAGGATCGCCTTGCGCGACAGGCCGGCCCCGTTCGGCCCCTCGTGCATCCGGTTGTGTACCTTGGTCGCCAGCACGATCTCGTCGCGCCGGGCGAAGTCCTTGAGCGCCCGGCCGACGATCTCCTCGCTGGAGCCGGCGGAATAGACATTGGCCGTGTCGAAGAAGTTGATGCCCAACTCGACTGCCTTGCGGATGAAGGGCCGGCTGTCCTCCTCGGGCAGCGACCAGGCATGAGTGCCCTTGCCCGGATCGCCGTAGCTCATGCAGCCGAGGCAGATCCGCGAGACATCGAGGCCGGTACGGCCGAGCTTCACATATTCCATGCCTGATTCAGTCCTTCATGAAGGCGGCGAACGCGTCACGGTAGGCGGGATGCCAACGCGACAGGGCCGGGCGGCGCAGGATCAGGTCATCAGCTGCCCAGCGCATCCGCTTCTGATCCATTTCCCAGCTGGTCTCGTGGTCCTGGCAGAACAGGTAGAACGCATTGCGCTCCAGCCCATCCAGAAGCACGTCCACCACCTGGTCGGCCGTCCACGCCCCCTCCGGCTTGGGAGTGTCCGCCGTACGGCCGGGCCTGGTCATGCCGGTGAAGGTGAAGCCCGGGATCAGCAGATGCGCCGTGATCCGCTCGCCCGTGGCTTCCCGCAGCTCGTGGGCCAGCTGCTCGGTCAGCACCTTCACGCCCGCCTTGGACACATTGTAGGCGGCGTTGCCGGGCGGGGTGGTGATGCCCTGCTTGGATCCGGTCGCGACCACCGCCCCGGTCCGGCCGCGGCGGATCATGCCCGGCACGAAGCACTGCAGCCCGTTGACCACGCCCATCAGGTTGACCGCCAGCAGCCGCTCCCACTGCGCCCGGTCCTCGAACGTACCGGCCCCCTTGCCGGTCGCGGCGTTGTTCATGAGCAGCGCCACGTCGCCGAAGCGCTCCAGCACCGCCCGCTCCAGCCGCTCGACATCCTGGTAGAGCGCGACATCCGTCTGCATGGCCAGGACGTCCTGCTCGCCGCCCGGCGCTGCCGCGACCAGCTCGGCGCGGGCGGTCTCCAGGGCAGCCGCGTCGATGTCGGCGATCGCGACCTTCATGCCGAGCCCGGCAAAGCGCCGGGCAGCGGCCCGGCCGATCCCGTCCGCGGCACCGGTGACCACGGCAACGCGGCCGGGGGCCAGGGCTGGATGAGGCATGAGCTGTTCTCCCGAGCTGTCGGAACGCCACCTGCCCCCTTACGGCATCCGGCCAGCCCCGTCAGCCCGCCGGCAGCCAGATCTCCAGGGTACCGGGCTGGGGCTTGGGCTGGAAATGGGTGAAGTCGGTGGGCCCGCTCCTGGCCAGCTCGGCCATTTGCGGGATCCTCCGGCTGGCCTCCACCAGCGCACCCGCGTCGCCCGCATTGTCCGGGAAGAAGTAGCGCACGCTGGGCTCGCCGATCTGGAACGGCACGGCGCGCATGCCGGTCACCTCGAAGCCCTGGTCCCGGACGAGCTGCGCCAGGACCTGCGCCCGCGCGCCGGCACCGTCGTCGAGCGCGCTGTAGTGGATGAACACCCTGGGCGGCGCGTGCACCGGCATCGGCCGGCCCGCGACCGCGGGTGCCGTCGGTGCCGCCAAGCGGAGCGGGCGCGGCCTCGGCGGTTCTGCCGGGCTGGGCGCCGCCGCGGCTACAGGCGGGTCCACCGGACCGACCGGGCCGGCTGCGGGTCCGGGCAAGGCCGGCGGGGGTGCCGGAGGCGGCGGTGCCGCCAGTGACGGCAGTGCCGGGGCAGGCTCGGGTGGCTGGAGGATCGCTGCCAAGTCCGGTTCAGGCAGCGGGCCCAGCTCCGCTTCCGCGTCGAGCTTCGGCAGAGCCAGCGGTGCCGGTGCGGCGGCGGGCGGCGGCGGCGCCGGCTCCAAGACCGGTGGCCGGGACAGGTCCGGCTGGAGATCGGCGACCTGCCATTCGGTCAGGGACGGGCGGTACCAGGCAACGGTCAGCACGGCACCTGCCGCCACGAGTGCCGCCAGCCCGCCCAGCCACTTCCGGCGCGGCGCCGCTCTGGAGGCACCCTTGCGCGAGGCGCCGCCACGCCGTTCCTTCTGCCGCGGCAGCATGCCGGGATCGGGCGTGTGGCGCATGACCGGGATCACGCCCGCGACCCCTTCCGGCCCGATCAGCGCGCGGGCTTCCCGGCGCGCCTCGCTGAAGACCCAGTCCTCCACCGAGCCCAGGCGCGGGTCGAAGCGGCCGTGATTGCGCGCCACCTCGGCCAGCACCGGCCGCCGCAGCCCGGCGGCCAGGGTCTCGTCGTCCAGCCAGTGGGCGAGCATCGCCTCGACCCTGGCCCCGTAGCGCCGGTCCAGCTCGGCTGCGTTCGCCGGTACCGACGCGCTGGCGGTCGCATACCCTGCGGTCTGCATCTCCAAAATCCTCTCGGCCGCGCGTCGCTCGAGGAAGAATACCCTCCGGGCTCAAGCGGCCCGAGCAACATAACACGCGCGCGCACTTGCTTAACGCACGAAGCGCCCGATGCGGATGCAACACCCGGGCATCCCGCGCAAGGGTCAGTCGCGCGGGATCTCCTGAATGGCATCAAACTTGCGCGCGAGGCGATGGCCCAGGGCGACGGTAGGCAGGTTGGTGTTCGCCGTGGTGACGAACGGCATGATCGAGGCATCCGCCACCATCAGCCCGTCCAGCCCGTGGACGCGCCCGTAACCGTCCACTACCGCGCCGGCCGCCGGGTCCCGGCCGATCGAGCAGGTCGAGGCCGGGTGGTAGTAGTGCTGGTGCGAGGCGCGGATCCAGTCCCTGACCTTGTCGTCCTGCGTGCCGACGCCGGGAACGATCTCCTCCAGCTCGTCCGCGATCGGCGCATGGGACATGATCCGGCGGGCCTCCGCCACACCCCAGGCCAGTGCCTGGAGATCGATCTCCTCTAGGTCGGTCACGTGGCTGTGCTCGATGGCGAAATGGAGGCTGCCGTCCTTGCGCACCGGGCGAACCTGGCCGCGCGAGCGCGGGTTCAGGAGGCCGACATAGACCTGCCAGTACCAGTCCTGCAGGTCGGGCGTGCGGCCGCCCACCGAGAAGATGTGCATGTCGAAGGGGTTCTGGGCGAAGGGGGATTGCACCTTGGCGATGGTGCCCTCGTCATAGTTCAGGCGCAGCTGCTCGTGCGCCTGCGTCCGCCCGATCAGCTGGCCCTTGGCGCGGTAGGTGAGCGCCATGGCCGGATGGTCCTGGAGGTTGCGCCCGACACCCGGCAAAGCGTGACGCAGCTCGATGCCGGCTTCCTGGAGGGTCGCCGGGTCGCCGATGCCCGAGCGCAGCAAGAGCATCGGCGAGCCATAGGCGCCCGATGCGACCACCACATAGTCGCCCCTCAGCTCATGGGGCTCGCCCCGCCGGAAGCCGCGCACGCCCACCGCGCGCCGGCCGTCCAGGAGCAGCTCGGCCGCCTCGAAATTGGCCTCGACCGAGAAATTGTCCTGGCCACGCACCGGGTCGACGAAGCCGAACGCGGCGTTCCAGCGAATGCCGCCCTTCTTGTTCATCGGGCAGATCGAGACGCCGACCCCCTCGTCGATGTCGTTGATGTCGTCGGAGTGCGGGATGCCGGCTGCGCGCGCCGCGTGGTAGAAATCCTGCTGGTAGGGCGAGAACTCCTCGAACGGCAGGGTGCGCACGTTCAGCGCCCGGTCGATCGCGGCGAAGTCCTCCAGGAACTCGTCCGGATTCCAGAAGTCGACCCCGCCCGCCTCGCACCACTTCTCGAAGTCGCTGCGGATGCCACGCACGGCGGCACAGCCATTGTGCGAGGAGCAGCCGCCCATCACCCGGGCCCGCTCCAGCCGGTAGGAACGCGGCGAGCCTGGGTCCTGGTTCTCCAGGCCCCAGTCGTGCGTGGTCGGGATGCGCCGCGAATCCAGCAGCTCGAACGGCCAGCCATGCGCGTCGAACCGGCCGAAGTCCGGACCGGCCTCCACCAGCACGACCTCGTGCCGGCGGTCCTGCGCCAGCCGGCCGGCAAAGGTCGCACCGCCGCTGCCGGCCCCTACCACGATCACCCGCATGACGAACCCTTCCTCGGTTGGTTGGTGGCGCGCCCGATCATTCCCGGTGGCCGAAGCTGACGATCCGGTAGCGCATCAGTAGATACATCACGACGAAGGCGCCCAGGACGACGCCGTTGACCAGGGCCGCCAGCGCGAACAGCTCGCCGCCCAGGCCGAAGCGCAGGGAGCCCCAGGCGATGGTCGGCAGGGTCGGGATGGCGCCCAGGTTGTAGAAGGAGATCTCGAGATTGTTGAAGGCCAGGATGAAGCTGACCAGGAACGCGCCGAGCATGGCCGGCCAGATCAGCGGCAGGGTGACCTCGAAGAAGCAGCGCAGCGGCCGGGCGCCAAACACCATGGCGGCGTCGTCCAGACGCCAGTCGTAGCGCGACAGCTGGGCCAGCATGATCAA
The DNA here is from genome assembly GCF_035556675.1 of Geminicoccus sp. Lineage (GTDB taxonomy): Bacteria > Pseudomonadota > Alphaproteobacteria > Geminicoccales > Geminicoccaceae > Geminicoccus. The sequence continues at coordinate 32,187 of NZ_DATMFZ010000390.1, forward strand.
AAAGGCGAACGAGGTGCAGTGCACCGCGTTGCCGATCATGGCCGAGCCCATGTTGCCCGGCAGGTTCAGGATCTGGCGGTTGAACAGGAGGTTGGAGATGCCGACCAGCAGGTCCGCCACGAACAGGGGGCAGAGGAAGATCACCACCATCAGCGCCCGCCAGCGCGACCGGTATTTCAGCACCGCGATGCTGCCCATGGTCGCGACGGCGGTGCAGATCACGGCACTGCCCACGCCCAGCAGGATGCTGTTCCACAAGCCTTCCCGATAGGTCTGGTCCGCTCCCAGCGCGGCATAGTGGGCGAGCGTCCAGCTCGGCGGGAAGGGCCAGTTCAGGTCCTTCTGGAAGGACACGTAGATCACGTAGGCGATGGGCGCGTAGAGGAACAGATAAAGGCTCAGCAGCAGGGTGCCACCGGTCAGCCTGGCCAGGAGTTCGCCCGCCTTCACGCTCAGCCCTCCCGCCCGGTGAAGCCGCTGCGGCGCAGGTTCACCGAGCGCCACATCAGGAAGATCACGAAGGAGGAGACCAGGAACAGCACCACGCCCATGGCCGAGCCGAGCGCCCAGGTGCCGGTCTCGCCGAACTGGAGCGAGAGGACCTGACCGAACGAGGCGGCGTTGGGGCCGCCCAGGAAGCGGGCGGTGATCGAATCGCCCAGAGCCGGTACGAACACCAGGACCAGGCCGATGATCGTGCCGATCCAGTTGAGCGGCAGGGTCACCTCGAAGAAAGCCCGCCAGGCCTTGGCCCCGTTGATCTTGGCGACCTCGAGCAGCTCGAAGTCGAAGTTGAGCAGCGACAGGTAGATCGCCGTCACCATGAACGGGATGAACAGGTACGCGATGCCGATGGCCGCGGCGGTGGGCGTGTACATCAGGAAGCTGATCGGCGGCAGGCCGAAGTTCATCAGCCCCATGTTGATCAGGCCGACCGGGCCCATGATGCCCTGGATGCCGGTGATGCGCAGGATCACGCCGGTGAAGAACGGCGCCGCCACGCCCAGGCTGAGCAGGAGCCGGTAGCGGCCGCCATGCTTGGCCATGAAGTAGGCGATCGGCCAGGAATAGATCAGCGCCACCACCGAGACCGCGACTGCCGTCAGCACCGAGCGGAGCAGGAAGGTCATGTAGGTCGGAGTGGTGAACAGGATGGCGTAGTTGCCGAGATTCCACTCAGGAAT
>NZ_DATMFZ010000391.1:0-24005 GCF_035556675.1 Geminicoccus sp.
AAACTATCTATCGCTCGTAGTCGAACAAGCGGATCCTCGAAAGCATATGCGGCATTGGAGGCAATGACCAAGATTGATGTTGAGCAGACAACATCGAGCAATAAGTTGCGCCTCATCAGTTCCACCTCATAGTGTGAGCTCCAGCTCAAACGTGGTTGATCAGTGTCGCCATAGTTGCTAAGCAAACAATTAATTGCTATTTTGAGATAGTCACAGCAGTCATTCACGACTGCTCCACCAAATTATCTTTTGGGATAATAATTTCATTTTACTCATTGCGCTTTAGTTTTCAATGACGAACGATTCATGCTTAGCTTCTAATCGGCAGCCGGACCGAATGAGGAAAGAAGAGAAAATTAATAGCAAAAATAATCAAGTAGTTGCTAAGTAAGCAGAAAGAAAGAATTAAATACTTCGGTGAGATTGCTCATCCGTCATCATTTTTCAATTCTGGAAACTTCCCCCCAAAAGAAGCCCGCGTCATTCGTATATGAACCTGTGTTACAGCAGACGCCTTCGCCCATGTCATCAACGTTTCGCTTGCGCCAGCAGAGTTCAGAGATGTCCAGCGTAACATCTTGATTGACACTACCGTCATAGCTCCAGGTGTGCCGCTGGCTCCCGGCTAGTGCGTCGGCGATTCGTGATGAGCAGCCAGTTGTTGCAAGAATGCAGGCGCACTTAAAGGTTGCTGTTCCCGATCGGTGGAATGTGGTCGGGTTGGGATCAGCCAGTGCTGATCCAGCAAGCATAGCAAGAACTATCGCTAGTGGTGTACGCATAGGTTTCTGGCCTTCTGTTGAGTACCGTGTCTTACAGGAAGTGGCGTTGGCGATCAATAGATCGGCGAAATGGCGGTCAGACCTTGCTCTTTGGCTCCAGATCACCCGTCAGAACGCAGTATCGGGCGCGCGGGCTTCTCTTCAGGCAGTATCCTGCTGCGGAAGGTCCGACACCTGCGTCCCCTATCCTGCCCAGGCTACCGAGCCCGGAAGAACGTTGTTGCCGACGAAAGTTGAGATGCAGGATGCACGGCCTGAACCTGTCAGTCACATACTGGCGCGACGCGCCGGTGGCGGAGAACGGGAATGCTGGGGATCTGGGCACGGCTGACGGCATGGCTGCAACCGGCATCGGGCGATCACGTGGCGGACAACCGGGAGACACCGTCCAGTCCGTTACCCTGCCCGGTATTCCGCCGCTGGAGGCTGATCCTCGATCCCCACCCGCAGCAGCCGAAGGTTCTCGAGATCTTCATGCAGGGTGACCGGCAGGTGGTCTGCTTCCGGATGACCCCAGGCGAAGGCGAGTGGACCAAGTTCTACATGTTCTTCGTCGGCCCGCCCGGGTCGGACTGCCCGGACCTAATCATCTCGGCCGGCTCCTACCGCTACACCAACCAGCACCGCACTCCGGAGACGCGCCGCTACCACCTGGACCTCTACGACGCGGACCAGCACGTCACCATCTGGATCAAGGACTACCTGCCCGCCTACGACACACTTCGCCAGGAAGCGGTGAAGCTGCTGGAAGGCATGCCGGCGGATCTCGGGCCATCCTGAACGGAAGGGCGGAGACGATGGTTGCGGCGACCGTGCGCGGGCACCTCGCCTCCCCGCCATGCTTCCCCCTTATGCCTCATCCGCTGAACCCGAGCCGCCTGACCGCCCTACCGGCACTCCCAGCAGCAGGAGCAGTGTCAGGACGATGAGGGCGCAGGCGCGTCTGGCTGCACCAATCCGGCGCGAACTCGCTGGACAATTCCGGGTATTTCTGCATCATCCGCCGGGATGACAAGTAAAACACCTGCTACATGCCAAGCCACGTAGCCTTTGCAAGATCAACGGAGGATTTCCCTTGAAAATCACCAAGCGTCAGGCAGTCATCGGTGCTGCATCGACTGTGCTGGCTACTTCGCTCCTCGGGCGGCCCGGCCTGGCTGCCGACAAGCCGATCATCGCCTTCGTCGTCAACGTCCCGGCGGACTTCTGGGTGATCGCGCGGCGCGGGCTGGAAAAGGCCGCGGCCGAGCTGCCGAACTATGACGTGCGGATGTTCGTGCCGGGCGAGATGTCCGCCGCGGCCCAGAAGCAGATCCTCCAGGACCTGCTCGCCCTGAACGTCGCCGGCGTGACGATCAGCCCGGTGAACCCCGACAACTCCACCGACATCCTCAACCAGGTCGCCGAGAAGGCCGCCCTGTTCACGGTCGACGGCGACGCGCCCAACTCCAACCGGATCATGTATATCGGCACCGACAATGTCGATGCCGGCCGCGAGCATGGCAAGCTGATCCTCAAGGCCCTGCCCGACGGCGGCCGGATCATGCTGTTCGTCGGCACCATGGAGGCGGCCAACGCGCAGGAGCGGGTGCAGGGCATCAAGGAGGTGCTGGAGGGCAGCAAGGTCGAGATCGTCGACATCCGCACCGACAGCGGCGACCAGGCCAAGGCCCGCGCCAACGTCGAGGACACGCTGACCAAGTACGGCAGCGACATCCAGCTGCTCTCGGGCCTGTGGGCCTACAACACCCCGCAGATCTACAATGCGGTCAAGGGGGCAGGCAGGGAAGGCACGATCAAGATCGTCGGCTTCGACGAGGACCAGCTGACCCTGCGCGGCATCTCGGAAGGCGTCATCGAGGCGACGGTCGTGCAGCAGCCCTATGAGTTCGGCTACCAGTCGGTCAAGGCGCTCGCCCGCTACATCGAGGGCGACCGGTCGATGGTCCCGGCCAACAAGATGCAGATCGTCCCGACCAAGATCATCGACCAGTCGAACGTGGAGGAGTTCGCCAGCTCGGTCCGCGAGATGCTGCGGCAGTAACACCCTTCCCCGGCCAGCCGCCGCTCAGCACGGCGGCTGGCATCCCGGCATAATCCCCCCTGGAAGGGAACCCACGGCTTCGCCTGGCAGACCCGCCCGCTGGCACCCGGCGCGCACCAGGTCCGGGTACCGTGGCGCAGCGACCCGGGCTCCCCGTGCTGCGTCGACGCCCGCTCGATCACCATCCTGTACCGGCGACCTAGGATCGAGGCTGACGAGGCGACCGGAGTCGCCGGTCCCCACCACCCGTTGGCTCAGATCATGCTCACCTTGCCCGTGGCGATGTCGTAGACCGCCCCCACCACCTTGACCTTCCCGGACGCCACCAGCTCCGCCACCACCGGCGTCGCCGCCTGCAGCCGCGCGACATTGGCGCGGACATTTTCCGTCGTCGCCGCATCGAGCAGGTTCGCGGGCTTTGCATCGATCGCCTTCTGCACCCCCGGCTCGAGCGCCTTGGCCAGTCCCGGCAAGTGACCCGGCAGTTCCGCTCCCTGCTGGATCACCTTGATCGTGGCATCGACCGCTCCGCAGCCCGAATGGCCCAGCACCATGAGCAGCGGGACGCCCAGCACGGCGGAGCCGTATTCCAGGCTGGCGAGCAGGTCGTCATTGACGAAGTTGCCGGCGACCCGAACCACGAACAGGTCGCCCGGCCCCTGGTCGAACACGATCTCGGGCGGGATGCGCGAATCGGCACAAGCCAGGATGCTGGCGAACGGGTGCTGCGCCGACACCCGGGCCTCGCGTCCGGCGGCGTAGTCTTTCGGCATCGGGGCATTGGCGGCATAGCGGGCGTTGCCGTCCATGAGCCGCTGCAGGGCTTCGTCCGGGGAGATGGCATTGGGTGCCGGCTCATCCCCGGCCGCCAGGACCGGCCTGCCCCAGGCTCCGGCCATGCCGGCGGCAGCGACGGCCATACCCAAGATCGAACGGCGTGACGCCGCAGTATACCAACTGCTCATGGACCGGTCCCTGATCTTCACGAAGCTGCTTCCCGACATCTTCGTCCGGAAACTACATAATATCAATGTTATTCTGGCCGAGGCAAATATTTCATGCAGCCCCATGTCCCATCTCGGCTCCTCATCCGCCCTGTTACGATCTGGCGGGGGCAAGGCTTCAGGACCGGCCCTATCGGGCATGCCGGCTATCGATGGGACAGGACGCTCCACGATGGAGATGACCCTCGACTCACCTCTGTTCCTCTTGGGCCAGCGTCTTGGTGGGATCCCCCAGGAACTTGCGCATCCAAGGACTAACCTGCCCGCCTACGACGAGCTTCGGCAGGAGGTGGTGGAGTTGCTGGAAGCCATGTAGCCACGGCCGTGGACCGGCCCAGGGAAATCAGGCTCAGCCCCTGCGTTGAAGTACCTCACGGTAGAGGAAGCCGAGCTGCCTCCCCGGATCGAGACCTGCCCCCTCGCTCCGTTCTGCGGCGTCCACACTGGCCATTCTTCTGGTAGAGTCCCGGGCAACGCGATCAGGCCCAGAATTCCGGGACCGGCATCCCGCCGCCATTCCGCGGGCCGCATGCCGCAGCATGGAAGCGGCGTGCAGCAGGAGGTCAAGATGACCACGGAGATCAAGGCACGAGCCTCGCTGCGCCAGCGTGCCCTGCACGAGTTCCGGGAATTCCTGTTCCTGTCCGCCTATCTCTATGTCACGCTCGGCGCGGTGATCCTGATGCAGACTGCAACGCTGCACGCCCAGGGTATGGACATCACCCCCTGGGGCAGTGCGGTCGTCAAGGCACTGGTGCTGGCGAAGTTCATGCTCGCCGGCCGCGCCATCGGCATCGGCGAGCGCGCCATGCACGGCCCGCTGATCTGGCCGACCCTCCACAAGACCTTCGCCTTCCTGGTGCTGCTGATCGTGCTGACCCTCGTCGAGGAAGCCGTCGTCGGGCTGTTCCACGGCCGGTCGATCGCGGCGTCGCTGGGCGAGCTCGCCGGCCCCCGCCTGCTGGAGACGATCGCCGGGATCGTCATCATGCTGCTGGTGCTGTTCCCCTATTTCGCCCTGCGCGTCCTGAACGAGGCGCTCGGCGACGGCACGCTTGCGCGAATGTTCCTTGGCACCCGCGCCCCGGCCTCCGCGCCCGAACGCTAGGCTGGAGCCCATGGCAACGGGAAGTGCGCAGCCGTTCAGCCGCTGAACCCGACCTGCCAGACGATCAGCGGCACCGCCAGCAGCAGGAGCAGCGACAGGATGACGAGGCCGCCGTCCCGGGTCAGCAGGCCGGCGGCGAACAGGGCGATCACGGCCGAGGCGATCGAGCCCGAGGTCGGGATCACCTCCATGAACGGCATGAACAGCGTCAGCGCCAGGATCAGCAGCAGGGGCAGGAGGATCCAGGGGCGATGCACCAGGAAGGTGAGCCGCGCCTTCAGGAACCTTTCGACAAAGCCCAGCGGCTTGCGCAGCCAGCCGATCCCCTTGCAGAGCTTGGCACTGGACATGCGGCGGCGGGTGATGAAGCCCGGCAGCCAGACGGTTTTCCGCCCGAAGACCATCTGCACGGCCAGGATGAACACGATCCCCGCCACGACTGCGGTGATGCCGGGAATGGCGCTGGCCGGCGACACGGCGACCAGGGAGAAGATCAGCATTAGCGTCGCGAACGACCGGTCGCCGAGCTTCTCGACCACGTCCCGGACGGTGATGTGCTCCCCCTGGACTGCCTGCTCCAGCTGGTCGAGCGCGTCACTGAGGGCGTGGGTGGATTGTTCGGCCATGCTTCACCTGGATGGCCCTCCTAACACGCTCCTCCGCAGGCCAGTTCCGCCTCATGGCGGATCAGCGTCGCGGAAATACCGGGGCAGGTCTCGCGCTCCTGCGTCTTCCTGAGTGGAAAGCCCCCAGCTTTCAACCGGCCGGACCATGCCATGCCACGTCCGACGACCGCCCCGCTCCATTCTCGTCAGGTCACCCTCTCGGCGGGATCCCCAGGAACTTGCGCATCCAGCGCACGACCTCCGCCTCGTTGTTGATATAGACATAGTGCGGAGCGCCCGGCAGCGTGTGCGTGTTGGCCTCGTTGCCCCGGGCGAACTTCCTGACCGTCCGCCGGAACCAGGCGGCGATCTCGGGCCAGGCCTTGTCGAACTGGGCCTGCTCCGCCCGGCTCAGGTACCAGTACCAGGACTGCCGGTCGCGCAGCGTGAAAGGCGCGAAGATCCCGAGCCGCGGGGCCCGGATCCTCGCCCAGTTGGTCGGCGGGTTGGCCGATCCGGCGACGCCCGCCAGCAGCCGCTCGGCGACCCGCTGCGGCGAGGTGGAATCCACGATGGCGCCGTCGGCATCGAACCTGACGTTCAGGCAGACCGACGGGTCGGGCTCGCGCAGCGCCAGGTAGCGCGCCGAGGCGGCCTGATAGTCCTGCAAGGATTTCAGGACCGCCTCGGTGAAGAGCGACTCCGCACCGGGCGGCTCGCGGCGCGAAGGCAGGAAGCGCTCCGACAGGTCGGCTGCGTCCAGATAGACCAGCTTGTCGACGCGCGCTGCGTACCGCTGTCCCAATTCGCTCAGTTCCGAGCCGGCCAGGGAATGCCCGACGAAGACGGCCTTGCGGATGCCCAGGGCATCCAGCACCGCGATGTCGTCCGCCGCCCGGGTGGGCACGTCGTAGCCGTGGCGCGGCTGGCTGGACGGCAGGAAGCCGCGCCGGGTGATGCCGATGACACGGAAATGGTCGGTGAACTGGTAGGCGAAGTGATCATACACGTGCGCGTTGTCGCCGAGCCCGGTGAGCAGCACCATCGCCCGGCCCGAGCCGCCCCAGTCCACCACTTCCAGTTCGACGCCGGGCGCCACCTTCACCATGCGGGTCTCGTGCGGCGTGTGATCGGCACACGCGGCCGGCTGGTGGTCCATGGGCTCCGCAACCGCCGGCGTTGCGAACGGCAGCAGTGCGGTTGCGGCCAGTGCCGACCGCCGCAACGTCTGGTTCATCTTCACCAGGCTGCTCCAATGACTGGGTCCCGGTGGGCCATGAGACCAACTGGGTGGGGGCCTTGGGACCGACACCCCCTGCCCTTCGCGCGTGCCGGCCTAGCTGCCCGATTGCGGCCTGATCGCCGGGATCGAGCGCAGGTAGACGTAGATCGCCACCAGGTCGCGCTCGTTCATGTTGCCATAGACCGGCCAGGGCATGACCTGGAGGATGCCGCGCTTGTTCGGCGAATGGCCGGTGCGCATCACCCGGCGGAACTCGCGGAAGGTCAGCCCCGCCGGGCGGCTGTTCTTGTAGGGCGTGATGTTCCTCGAGGTGACCGGCCCGAACGGGACTCCGCCGGCCAGATAGCCCGCCGTGTTGATCTTGGTCTTCTGCCCCTGGAACGGGTCGCCGCCCTCGGCATAGGGCGGGTTGGTGTGGCAGTCGTTGCAGCCGCCCTGGGCATTGACGATGTAGCTGCCGAGCCCGACCAGGGCGCGGTTGCGGTTGCCGATGGTCAGCTTGACCGGTGCGATCTTGTAGCCTTGCCGGATGCGGGCGCTGTCGTCGACGGCCCCGGCCGTCCCCGGGACGGCCAGCGTCCCGAGTGCCACGGCACCAGCCATCGCGACCTTCCGCCAGTCCAGGATTGTTCGCTGCATCGCCATCGTTCCCCTCCGACTGACCAAGAACCGGCAGCCGGCCCGCCCAGTCCCCGCAACCCGCCGGTCAGGTGACGCCAGAACTCGGCCTCGCCCTTGCCCGGACGATGTTGGGTCCAGGGGGCAGGAATGAGGCAAGCGGAACGGCGCCCGACTTGCAGGTCGAGGATCATCGGATGGACTGGATTGCCATAATCGACCGTGCACTCCAGCAAGCGCTACGTCAATGGCGAGCATCATTCCAAGGAACGATATTGCAGAACCGACCCCATTCCAGGCGGTTTCTCCAATCGACAAGCATCACGACTGTTGTCAGTCGCCGAATCTACTTCCGGAAATCCAATGTCATCTTGGACGCAGCCAGTCCATGGTGTTCACCCCAATTCCGATGTGAGTCCGGCCCTGCCAATGCTAGGATGGCTGGTCGCAAATCCCGTGTCCGGCGGCTGCATCGGCGAGTGCCGTGTTTACCAAACGAACCCGAGAGAACGGCCTTGGAATTTTTACATAATTGCATTGTTATTATGAGATATTTGACATTGTTTCGAGCGATAACCACATGCCGGCCGTCTCCCGCCCCCGAGGTTGTTCGCCATGCGGTACTCCGCCCTGCCCTCCGCCGCTGCCCTGCTCCTGGCCTCCACCGCGCTCGCGGGCGCTGCCGAGCCGCTGGTCGACCCGGCTTGGCTGGCAGCGCATCTGGACGATCCGGAACTGGTGGTGCTCGACATTCGTGATGTGGAGGAAGGCTCCTCGGCGGAACTGTTCGCCAAGGGCCACATCCCGGGCGCCATCCATTCCGACTACGCCAAGGCCGGCTGGCGCACCAAGGCCGGCGAGGTGATCGGCATGCTGCCGCCGGCGGACCAGGTCGAGGCCCTGATCGGCGGGCTCGGGATCGGCAACGACAGCCATGTCGTGATCGTCCCGCACGGCCAGACCTCCAGCGATTTCGGCGCCGCCACCCGCGTGTTCTGGACCTTCGACGTGATGGGCCACGACCAGGTGTCGATCCTGGCAGGTGGCCAGGCCGGCTGGGTGGCTGCAGGCCAGCCGGTGGAAACCGGTCCCGGCCGCACGCCCGAGCCTGCGGCCTTCACCGCCAGGTTCCGCCCGGAACTGGTCGCCAGCGCCGCGGACGTGCGGGCAGCACAGGAGGCAGGCGTCCCGCTGGTCGATGCCCGTCCGAAGGACCAGTACACCGGCCAGGCGACGCCCTCCAATGTCGGCGTCGCCGGCACCATCCCCGGTGCGGTGAGCCTGCCGCACGACGTGCTGGTGCCGGACGGCGCGCATCCGCTCGGCCGGACCGAGCTGGACACCCTGCTGGCGAAGCTGAACGTCCAGGGTCAGGGCGAGCAGATCGCCTTTTGCAATACCGGCCACTGGGCCTCGGTCGGCTGGTTCGTCCTGAACAAGCTCGGCCAGAACCCGGACGTACGCATGTATGACGGCTCCATGTACGAGTGGGCCAAGGTCGAGGGCGCGCCCACCGAGGTCGGCGCCAACCGGACGGTGAACTGATGGCCAGCCTCGCTCACGCCCAGCCGGCACCGGTCGCGGCTGGTCCGGCCATGCGGCCCCTCGACCGGACGGTGGCCATCCTGGCCCTGCTGCTTCTGGCCGCGGCCGCCCTTTATGCCGGCAATGTCGTTTCGCTGAAGAATGGCGCCCTGGTCCTGGTCGGCAGCCTGCTGGGTGTCGCCCTCTACCATGCGGCGTTCGGCTTCACCGGCGGCTGGCGCGCCTTCGTCACCGAGCGCCGCAGCGCCTCGCTGCGCGCCCAGTTCCTGCTGCTGGCGCTGGCCACCGTGCTCATGGTGCCGGTGATCGCCTGGGGCGAGGTGCTGGGCCGCCCGGTCAACGGCTTCACCACGCCGATCGGCATCCCCCTGGTGGCCGGCGCCTTCCTGTTCGGGCTCGGCATGCAGCTGGGCGGCGGTTGCGGCTCCGGCACCCTGTTCACCGTGGGCGGCGGCAGTGCCCGGATGCTGGTGACGCTCCTGGCCTTCATCGCCGGCTCCATGCTGGGCGTGGCCCACGCACCCGCCTGGAACAGCCTGCCGAACCTCGGCAGCTTCTCGCTCTGGCAGCAGTTCGGCGTCCTGCCGACCCTCGTCCTGAGCCTGGCAGCGCTGGGAGGGCTCGCGTACCTGGCCGCGCGTGCCGAGCAGCGCCGCACCGGCAAGCTGGCGCCGCTCGGCTGGAGCGGCGGTGCGACACCCCGCCTGCTGACGGGGCCCTGGCCGCTGCTCTGGGGTGCGGTGGCGCTGGCCCTGCTCTCGCTCCTGACCCTGCTGGTGGCCGGCCATCCCTGGGGCATTACCGGCGCCTTCGCGCTCTGGGGTGCCAAGGGGCTGGCGGCCCTGGGCGTCGACGTCGCCGCCTGGGACAGCTGGTCCGGCGCCGGTGCGCGCGCCCAGCTCGAGGGCAGCCTGTTCGCCCACCCGATCTCGGCCATGGATATCGGCCTGATCCTGGGCGCCATGATCGCGGCGTCCCTGGCCGGCCGGTTCGGCCCCAAGGTCGACCTGCGTCTGGGCTCGCTGGCCGCCGCCGTGCTGGGCGGCCTCCTGATGGGCTATGGCGCGAGGATGTCCTCGGGCTGCAACATCGGGGCATTGCTGGGCGGCATCGCGTCCGGCAGCCTGCACGGCTGGATCTGGTTCGCCATGGCCTTCCTGGGCTCGCTCGTCGGCATCCGCCTGCGCCCGCTGTTCCGCCTGAACGGCTGAAGGAGCGCAGCGGCATGTCGGCGGTTGAAGGTCGAGGGCGCTGGCCGCAGTGCCCGGCTTTCGGAGAAACCGAGATGCACGCACGTCGACGGTGGAGTCTGTTCCTGCTGGGTGCCGGCCTCATCGTGCTGGCCGGCTGCGACGATCGAGGCCGTCGCGGCGGCTGGTTCGACGGTGAGGCGGCCAATCCAGACGCCGCTGCGCGCCAGTCCTGCACCGATGCCGGCTACCAGCCAGGATCGGTGCCGTACATGCAGTGCATGGGCCGAGGTGGGCCCGAGCGGGAATAGGTCAGCGACGCGTCGCAACGTAGACCGAGGGAGTTGGAACAGGATGAAGGCGATCAGGCTCGAGGCACCCGGCGGGCTCGACCGGCTGGATCAAGTGGACCTGCCGGATCCAGGCGATCCGGGTCCCGGTGAGATCCGGGTACGCCTGCACGGCAGTTCTCTCAACTTTCACGACTATCTGGTGGTCACCGGCAAGATCCCGACCGATCCCGACCGTATCCCGATGTCGGACGGCGCCGGCGTGGTCGAGGCGGTGGGCGACGGCGTGGCGGAGTTCGAGGCGGGCGACCATGTGGTGTCCGGGTTCTTCCCGTACTGGCTGGAAGGACCCGCACGGGTCGCCGACTTCAAGACCACGCCCGGCGACGGCGTCGACGGCTATGCGCGCCAGGCGGTGGTCCGCCCGGCCAGTTGGTTCACCCACGCTCCCAAGGGCTGGAGCCATGCCGAGGCCGCGACCATCACCACGGCCGGCCTCACCGCCTGGCGCGCGCTGGTGGTGGATGGCGGGCTGAAGGCCGGCGACCGTGTCCTGGTGCTGGGCACGGGCGGGGTCTCGATCTTCGCGCTGCAGATCGCCAAGGCCATGGGGGCCACGGTGATCGCCACCTCCTCGTCCGACGCGAAGCTGGAGCGGGTGCGCGAGCTGGGTGCCGATCACGTCATCAACTACCGGCAGCAGCCGGAATGGGGCCGGCTGGTCCAGGAGCTGACCGCCGGCCAGGGCGTGGACCATGTGGTCGAGGTAGGCGGGCCCGGCACCCTGCCCCAGTCGATCACCGCGGTCCGGATCGGCGGGCACATCTCGCTGATCGGCGTGCTGACCGGCCGGGCCGGCGAGGTGCCGACCAGCCTCTTGATGGCCAAGCAGGCGCGCCTGCAGGGCCTGATCGTCGGCAGCCGCCGCCACCAGATCGAGTTCGTGCAGGCCCTGGACGCGACCGGGATCCGCCCGGTGATCGACCGCAGCTTCCCGCTGGAAGGCATCGCCGATGCCTTCCGCCACGAGGAATCCGGCAGCCACTTCGGCAAGATCTGCCTGGAGTTCTGACCGGTCTCACCGGTCGGCCGTGGTGAACGGCAGCATGCGCTGCATCACCTGGTCCTTGCGGACGAAGCCGTGCCAGAGGGCACCGGCGACATGGAGGACGACCAGGACCACCACGGTCCAGCCCAGGATCACATGTGCCCCGTTCAGCCAGCTGCCGGCCCCGCCGAACGGCGAGATCATCAGCAGGCCGAGCAGGGGCTGAAGGATCAGCGCGACGTAGAAGGCCACGTGGTTGGCCCGCGCCGCGATCCGCACCGCCGGCGGCACGTCGTCGGGCAGCGGCCGCCACGGGCTCTTTTGCCGCCATGCCAGCCGCATCACCATCAGGATGAGGATCGCGATGCCGGAGAACATGTGGATGCGGAACAGGACGTAGCGCGCCATGCTCTCGTCGCCGTATTGCGGCCAGGTGAGCGCGGTGATCAGCTGCGTCACCACCAGTGCTGCCACGAGCCAGTGCAACAGCTTGGAGATGCGGTCATAGGTGACGGGCATCCGACCTCTCCCATGGTCACTCTGGGACAGATCTGAAAAGATCCAGGGGCCGGAGGGATCCGGCGTATTCTTGCGAAACGCCGGGCAGCGGAGCGTGACGAGACGGGCTGCGGCGTTTCTAGCGGCTGTCCAGGGGCCAGCCCGGGCGACGCATCTGGAACCGCGCGCTGGGCGTGATCTCGAAATAATCGGCCGCCCCGCCGCCGCGCACGATGGGCCGTGCCGCTGCCGTGTCGTAGATCCCGTCCTTCAGCAGCGTCTTGCGGATGCGGACCGCCACCACCTCGCCGAAGATCATCCAGGTGGATACCTTCTGACCGTCCGCGCCCTCTAGCTGCAGGATCTGGGTGCGCCGGCACTCGAACGACACCGGGCTCTCGGCGACGTGCGGGACCTCGATCACGCTGGACGGTGCCGGCGTGAGCCCGGCCACCTGGAACTCGTCGATCTCGCGCGGTGCCGGAGTGCTGGTGAGGTTCATGTGCTCGGCCAACTCCCGGGTCGCCAGGTTCCAGCAGAACTCCCCGGTATCCTGGATGTTCTGCAGGCTGTCCTTGTACCCGGTGCTGGCGAAGCCCACGATCGGTGGCTTGTAGTTGAAGGCATTGAAGAAGCTGTAGGGGGCGAGGTTCAACCGGCCCTGGCGGTCCTGCGACGAGATCCAGCCGATCGGCCGGGGTGCCACCATCGCGTTGAACGGGTCGTGCGGCAGCCCGTGCCCGTGCCTGGGCTCATAATAGTGGAAGTCGTCGTGCAAGGCGCTGGCTCCTCTGATCGCCGGTACGGGGCGGAACACCATCCATGCATTCGTGCGATGTGGCGCACCGGTATGGCCGGGTGCGTCACATCGGACTAGCTTCTCCTTCCTGTTTCACGCCCGACATGAAGTTGCCCTCTTGCCATCCTCCGCGACCACCAAGCCGGCGCTGGCCGGCCGCCGGACCGAGTTCATCGTCATCCTGGGCGCGCTCACGGCCTTCGGGCCGCTCGCCATCGACATGTACCTGCCGGCCTTCCCGACCCTGGCGCAGACGTTCCGCACCGATATCGGCCATGTGCAGACGACGCTCGCCGCCTTCTTCCTGGCCTTCGCGCTGGGCCAGGCCGTGTGGGGACCGCTTGCGGACAGCTACGGGCGCAGGCGGCCGCTGGTTATCGGCCTGATCCTGTTCGCCGCCGCCTCCTTCGCCTGCACGATGGCACCCTCGATCGCGGCACTGGCGGTCCTGCGCTTCGTGCAGGGTCTGGCCGCCTGCGCCTCGGTGGTGATCGCACGCGCCGTGGTGCGCGACCTTTTCCCGGCTTCTGAGGCCATCCCGGTGTTCGCGGCCCTCATGCTGGTGACCGGGCTGGCGCCGATCCTGGCGCCTCTGCTCGGTGGCCAGCTCCTGGTGACGCTCGGCTGGCCGTCGGTGTTCTGGTTCCTGGCCCTGTTCGCGTCCGGCTGCCTCGTCGCCGTGCTCGTGCGGCTCCCGGAAAGCCTGCCGCCCGCGATGCGGCGCTCGATCGCCCTGGGCTCGGTGCTGGCGACCTATGCGGGCCTGCTGGTCGACCGGCGCTTCCTGATGCCCGCCCTGGCCGGTAGCTGCGCGATCGCGGGCATGTTCGCCTATATCGCCGGCGCCCCGTTCGTGCTGATCGAGCTCTACGGCATCCCGGAGCGCCATTTCGGCTGGGTGTTCGGCGCCAATGCGATCGGCTTCGTGATCGTGGCCCAGGTCAATGCGCGGATCGCGCGCAAGGTAGATCCCAGCCGCATGATCCGTGCGGCCGGAATCATCCAGGTCCTGGCCTGCCTCGTCCTGCTGGCGGTGGCCTGGAGCGGGCTGCACAGCCTGGCTCTGACCCTCATCCCCCTGTTCCTGGCGATCGCGAGCCTGGGCCTGCTGATGCCCAATACCACCGCGATCGCGATGGCGTCCTTCCCCGACCGGGCCGGTGCTGCCTCCGCCCTGCTCGGCACCGTGCAGTTCTCGCTGGCCGCTGCCGCCTCCAGCCTGGTGGGCATGCTGCACGACGGCACTGCCCGGCCGATGGCGACCGCGATCACGATCGGAGCGGTGATCGGGCTGGTATTCGGCCGCAGGGTCGACGCCAGCGTGCTGCAGCGCCGGTGAGGCGGACACGGCTTGCCGCTGCCGCCCGGGGTGCCTACCTGGAACTACTTCTGCCCCACTGGAATGGATAGGCTGCGGCATGATCGATCTCTACTACTGGCCCACGCCGAATGGCCACAAGATCACCATGTTCCTCGAGGAGGTCGGTCTTCCCTACCAGATCAAGCCGGTCAACATCGGTAAGGGCGAGCAGTTCGAGCCAGATTTCCTGAAGATCGCCCCGAACAACCGGATGCCGGCGATCGTCGACCATGAGCCGCCGGGCGGCGGCGAGCCGATCAGCGTGTTCGAGAGCGGCGCCATCCTGGTCTATCTCGCCGACAAGACCGGCAAGTTCCTGCCGACTGACCGGCGCCGCTACGACGTCCTCCAGTGGCTGTTCTGGCAGATGGGTGGCCTCGGGCCGATGGCCGGCCAGAACCACCATTTCGGCCGCTATGCACCAGAGAAGATCCCGTACGCCATCGACCGCTACGTCAAGGAGACCGGTCGGCTCTACGGCGTGCTCGACCGGCGGCTGGCCGACCGGGAATACATCGCCGGGGAATATTCCATCGCCGACATGGCGTCCTATCCCTGGATCGTCCCTTACGAGAACCAGGGCCAGAATCTGGACGACTTCCCGCACCTGCAGCGCTGGTTCAACAAGATCAAGGCGCGGCCGGCCACCGAGCGCGCCTATGAGCACGCAGCCAGGGTGAACCCGGAGGTCGGCAAGCCGATGGGCGAGGAGGAGAAGAAGATCCTGTTCGGCCAGACCCACAAGCGGTGATGGACAGGGCGGTGGCGGGCGGGTCGCCACCTGTCACCGTCGCCCTGCCGGACGGCGTCGTCCATCTGCGGCACCATCTGGATGAGACCGCGCAGCAGGATCTGGTGAACCGGATCCTGCATGCGATCGGCGAAGAGTTCTGGTTCCAGCCGACCACGCCCCGCTGGAACCGGCCGTTCAGCGTGCGCATGAGCAATCTCGGCACGCTCGGCTGGGTCTCGGACCGGCGGGGCTACCGCTACCAGCCGGTCCATCCGGAGAGCGGGCTGCCCTGGCCGGCCATGCCTGCGGCACTGCAGGAGCTGTGGCGGGAGGTGGCCGGCCATCCGGCACTTCCCGAGGCCTGCCTCGTCAATCTCTACCGTGGCACGGCCCGGATGGGCCTGCACCAGGACCGGGACGAGCACGACCTGTCCGCCCCGGTCGTGTCGGTGTCGCTGGGCGATACGGCGATGTTCCGCCTGGGCGGTACGGAACGGAATGCTCCGACCCGGTCGTTCCCGCTCGCCAGCGGCGACGTCCTGGTGCTGGGCGGGCCGGCGCGGCTGGCCTTTCACGGCATCGACCGGATCCTGCCCGGCAGCTCCACCCTCATACCCGGGGGTGGCAGGATCAATCTGACCCTGCGTCGGGTCGGCCAGCCACTCGCGAAGGTGGCATCGACGGGTTCCTGAACCGGTAACGGCCCGCTAGGGATGCCGGAGCGTCCCCACTTCCCCGGCCGGAGAAGCCAACTTGTCCGCAATGCCGCGTCTCTGGCTGGCCGTGATGGCTACCCTGCTGGGCCTCCTGATGGCGGGTCCTGCACCCGCCCAGGACGGGCCGCTCAGCCCGCCCGACACGAGCAGCCCGCAGGCGACGCTCCAGAGCTTCCTGCACAATTTCCATGAGGCGACGCGGCGCTGGTACCATGGCGAGACGACCAACCTGGCCGAGGCGCCGCTCGGGCGGGCACTCTCGACCCTCGATCTCAGCGGCGTGCCCGAGGCGAACCGGGCCGAGCGCGGCACCGAACTGGCCTTCCAGCTCCAGGGGATCCTCCAGCGCATCAAGCTGCCGCCCGCAGACCAGGTGCCGGACGCGGGCGCCGTCGCGCAGAGCGGTATCACCAGCTGGCGCATCCCGGACACCGAGCTGATCATCACCAAGCACACGGGCGGCCCCCTGGCCGACCGCTTCCTGTTCAGCAAGGAGACGGTCACCAGCCTGCCGACATTCTTCGCCCGGGTGCACGACCTGCCGGTCCTGCCTGGCGAGCTGGCGATTCCCGGCGCCCTCGAGGCGTTCCGGCTGGGTCCGGGACCCGGAATGCCGGCCGTGCTGGCCGACTGGATCAAGCGGCTGCCTCCCGCCGCCTACGTGGTGATCCTGGGCGAGCCCGTGTGGAAGTGGCTGGCGCTGCTGGTGATCCTGATGGTGGGACTGCCGGCCGTGGCACTGCTCAGCTGGCTGGGTCTGCGTCTGGACCGGCGGCTCGGAGAAGCGCCGCCCCTCCTGCAGCTGGGTCAGCCGCTCGCTGCGCTCGCGACGCTGCTTCTCACCCTATGGCTGAACTATCTGACGGGCCAGCCGCTGCGCCTGACCGGGCAGGCGCTGATCGGCGCCACCATGACCACCGAGTTCGCATTCTTCGCCGCCGCGGCCTGGCTGGTCTACGTGGCGACCAACCGTGCCGGTGCGGCGATCATCCACGCCCAGCACCGTCGGCCGCGCAGCATCGACGCGCAGCTCATCCGTCTGTCGTTCCGCCTGCTCGGCATCTTCGGCATCCTCTACATCGCCGTGCATGCCGCCGATAAGCTGGGCATCCCGGTCGGCCCGCTCCTGGCCGGCATCGGCGTCACCGGTCTGGCGATCGCGCTGGCCGTGCGCCCGACCATGGAGAACGTGATCGCCGGCTTCATGCTGTTCGCCGACCGGCCGGTGCGGATCGGCGAGTTCTGCCAGTTCGGCGACAAGATGGGCACGGTGGAGGAGATCGGCCTGCGCTCGACCCGGATCCGCGGACTGGACCGGACGGTGATCACCGTGCCGAACGCCGACTTCTCGCAGATGCAGATCGTGAACTTCACCCGGCGCGACCAGATGCTGTTCAATCCGACCATCGCGCTCAGCTACGACACCACCACCGATCAGCTGCGCTACATCCTGGCCCGCATCCGCGAGATGCTGATCCGCCACCCCCGCGTCCTCAACGACCCCGCACGCATCCGCTTCGCCGGCTACAGCGCCGCTGCCCTCAACCTGGAGATCTTCGCCTTCGTCGGCTCCACCGACTATGCCGAGTTCCTGGGCATCCGCGAGGACCTGCACCTCCGGATCAAGGAGATCGTCGAGACCTCTGGCGCGCGGTTCGCCCTGCCGATCCAGCGCGTGCACTGGTCGCGGGACGAGGAGCCGGACGAAACGCTGATCCGGGAGATCCACGCGGAGGTCGAGAACTGGCGCAAGGACATGCGCCTGCCCTTCCCCGACTTCGCCGAGCACGAGCGCCATGCGCTGGCCGACACGCTGCCCTTCCCGCCGGAAGGCTCCGCTGCCTACCGGCGGCAGGACGCCGGCTGACCCGCCACCGTGCCTGGGTCAGTTCGGCCGCCAGTCGATCGGCACATGGCCCGGCTCCGACCTCACCAGCTCCAGCCAGGCCCTTATCCACGGATAGGGCTCCAGGTCGAAGCCGCCTTCGGGGGCGACATGGGTGTAGGCATAGAGGGCGATGTCGGCCAGGCCATAGCGCTCGCCCACGAAGTAGCGCCTGCCCGTCAGGTGCTGCTCCATGATCGCCAGTGCGGCGTGGCCCCGGTCGAGCAGGCGGGGCAGGTCGGCCTGGCGCGGATCGTCCGGCGCCATCCGCAGGAAGCGGGCCACGGCGATATGGGGCTCGTGGCTGTACTGCTCGAAGAACAGCCATTGCAGGGTCTGGGCGCGCTCCAGCCGCTCGGCCGGCCAGATCACGCTGTCGACCGCGAGATAGCACAGGATCGCCCCGCTCTCGCTGAGCACCGTGCCGTCCTGGAGCTGCAGGACCGGGATCTTGCCGACCGGGCTGAGCGCCAGGAACTCCGGGCGGCGCGTCGCACCCGCGACCACGTCGTGCTCCACCAGCCGGAACGGGATGCCCAGCTGGTGCAGGAGCAGGCGCACCTTGTAGCCGTTGCCGGACGGCAGGTAGTCGTGAAGGATCAGCATCGCCAAGCTCCACCGGCGGCCAGCGCCGCGCCCTCGCCTCAGCCGGGCACGATGTCCACCCAGCTGGCCGTCTCGGCCGCGCGGAACACCGCGTCGATCACCCGCATATTGCGGAAGCTGTCCTCCAGCGGCACCGGCTGCTCGTGGCCGTCCAGGATCGCCTTGGCCAGCGCGTCCATCATGATCCCGTACTGGTCGCAGGTCGGGATCTCGATCACCTCCCTTGCATCCTGGCGCAGCTCGCCATGGTCCAGGTACAGGCGGCAGGGCCGATCGTTCGGCGCGTTGAACGGGATCTCGACCTCGACCCGCCCGGTCTCGCCGACGAACGACATGGTCTGCCGGGGCGCCATCTGGGTCCCGTAGGTGAAGGCGCTGGTGAAGTCGCCGAAGTCCAGGATCACCGAGCCGCGCCGGTCGATGCCGGTCGTGGGATCGCGCTCGATCACCGCACTCACCCGGACAGGCTCCCGCCCGCTCACGAAGCGCGAGGTGGTGATCGGGTAGCAGCCGATGTCGAGCAGGCCGCCGCCGCCCCATTCCCGGACGTTGCGGACATTGGCCGGATCGGTGTTGTGGTAGGAGAAGTGCCCGGTGATCGCGAGCAGCTTGCCGATCTCGCCGCGCTCCACGATGGCACGCGCCTTGTGCCACTGCGGATGGGTACGGACCATGAAGGCTTCCTGGATGACCTTGCCGGTCCGGTCGCGCACTTCCTGCAGGCGCCGTGCATCCGCTTCGTCCAGGCCCAGCGGCTTCTCGCACAGCACGTGCTTGCCTGCCTCGGCGGCCTTGATCGTCCACGGAACGTGCTCGTGGTTGGGCAGCGGGTTGTAGATGAGGTCGATCTCGGGGTCGGCCAGCAGTTCCTCGTAGGAGCCATAGGCGCGGGGGAGGTCCAGCTCCCTGGCTGCCGCCTCCGCCTTGGCCAGAGTGCGCGAAGCCAGAGCCACGGGCTCCGCGTAGTGGCATTCGCGCATCGGCGGGATGACCTTGGTCGTTGCGATCTTGGCCGCCCCCAGGATCCCCACTCTCAGCTTCGCCATGATGCTCCGCCTCCCCTTTACCGCTGCGTTGAGCCCGGTTTGCCGGGCGGCGGGGCATGGATCAAGCCTGGTTCACTTCCGGTCGAGGAAGTCACCGACCTCCAGCAGGATCAGCTCGCTGGCATCGGCCCGGTCGACGAACCGTCCGGCCGAGAACGGCAGGTTGTTGTCGTTGCCGACCACGATCCGGCCGGGCCCCGCCACGTCGACATTCTCGATCGTGAAGAACGGGAAGTCGAACCTGCCGTCCGCCCCGCCCTGGCGGGCCAGTCCCTTGGGATCGGCGATGTCCATCAGGTCGAGATGCGCGATCTTGCGCACCGGCCGGCCGGTTCGCCCAGCTCGATCAGGTAGACGCGCTTGAACGCGGCCGGGCTGGCGATGCAGCGTTCGGTGACCTCGCCCTGGCAGGCATCGGCCGGCGAGCCTTCCAGATTGTCCCGCTCGATCACCTGGCCGCGCATGGCGTCGATCATGTTGAAGTCGCCGATCGCGTGGCCATCCGCCTCCAGCAGATGAAACCAGGAACGGCCGGTCCACGTGCCCTGGGAGGTATCGAACTCCAGGATGCGCAGCGCATCCTTACCTTCCACCTTCACCGGCTGTCCCTCCCCGTCCAGCAGCGGCCCCTCCAGCAACGGATCGAGGAAGGCAGCGTCCGGCGACTGCGCCATGCCTTCGAAGCCCTTGGGCTTCCAGACCTCGAACGCGGCGGGTGCGGGCGAAGGCACCATGGTCATGGCGGGCAGGACGGCATGACCGGCCAGCTCGGCTGATTGCATGGGCGTCTGCCGGCGACGAGAGCCCGACTCCAACCAGGACAAGGCCTTGCGCATCGAGATCTCCAAAGGCAGCTGCAATGGTGCCGCTGCGGTTGGAGACGGACGCTGACGATCGGATGATCGGCAGGCCGGTTCAGGTGTGAACCGGATCCAGCTCGGGCAGCAGGACCACGCTTTCCTGCTCGTTCGGATCGGTCCGGGCGATCAGGGCCACGCAGGGCTCGCTCTGGCTGCTGTTGTAGGGCTGATGCGGCATGTCCGCCGGAATGTAGAGGAAGTCGCCGGCGTTGGCCTCCAGATGCTCGGTCAGCCCCTCGCCGTACCACATGCCCGACCTGCCGCTCAGCACGTAGAGCGCCGTCTCGTGCGCGGCGTGCTTGTGGGCCTTGGCCTTGGCACCGGGCGGGATGGTGACGAGCTGCAGGTGAATGCCGCGCGCCCCCACTGATTCCGCCGAGATCGCAGGCGTGTAGGACAATGCCTGCTTACCGGTGAAAGTCTCTCCCGCCCGCACCACCCGGCAAGTCGGAGCACCCGTGGTCGTCCGGTCCGTCATCGCCTCATCCTCCTGAGCTCATGCGCCAGCACGTCAGGCTTCCCGCAGCCACAACTCACCGATCGCATGATCCGGCCGCTTGCGCATCACCAGTTCGGCCCGGTTGCGAGTGGGCAGGATGTTGCTCTGCAGGTTGGCGAGGTTGACCCGCCGCCAGATGTCGCGCGCCACCTCGATCGCCTCGGCCTCGCTCAGGTCGCGGAAGTGATGGAAATAGGAGGTCGGCCGCTGGAACACGGTGCGCTGCAATGCCTGGAAGCGGGCGATGTACCAGCGCTCGATGTCCGCCTCATCGGCATCCAGGTAGATCGAGAAGTCGAAGAAGTCGGAAGCCACCACCGAGCCGCCGCGGCTGGATCCGCCCGAGGAGAGCTGCAGGACGTTCAGCCCCTCGAAGATCAGGATGTCCGGCCGGCTCACCGTCTGGAAGCGGCCGGGCACGATGTCGTAGGCCTCGTGCGAGTAGACCGGTGCCCGCACCTCGGCTTGGTTCGCCCGCACGTTCGCCAAAAAGGCGATCATCTGCGGCAGGTCGTAGCTTTCCGGAAAGCCCTTGCGGTTCATCAGGCCCCGCTCCTCCAGCACCCGGGTCGGATGGAGGAAGCCGTCCGTCGTGACTAGCTCGACGGTCGGGTGGTCCGGCCATTTGGCGAGCAATGCCCGCAGGACGCGGGCGAACGTGCTCTTGCCCACCGCGACGCTGCCGGCCACCGCGATGATGTAGGGCCGGCGGATCGGCAGCCGGCCCAGGAAATCGTCGGTGACACGGGTGAGCCCGCGCGCCGCACGGACATGCAGGTTGAGCAGGCGGGTGAGCGGGAGGAAGATCTCCTCGACCTCCTCGCGCGTGACGTAGTCGGTAACGCCGCGCAGGGCCGTCAGGTCCGCCTCGCTCAGCATCAGCGGCACGTTGGCGCGCAGCCCGGCCCAGTCCCGCCTGGAGAAGGTGGCGTGGCTGCGCGGCGCGCGCTCCCCGCCGATGCAGGGCAGCTCATCGGAAGCCAACCAGGCCGCTCCTCGCTTCGACGGTCGTGCCAAGGCCGGCGCAAAGGTCCGGCCGGCCCCGGCGGAATAGGCGCTCTGTGCCGCGACGTCGAGGGGCCGGACTGTAGATGCCTCGCTCAGAACAGGCTGAGCTGCCCGTCCGGTGCCGGCGGACGGAACAGGTCGGTGCGCAGCGGGGTCCGGCGGTGCTGGAGGCCGTGGCGCTGCCGGGCCAGCCGGAACCGGTCGCCGATCAGGCGGGCGAGCGGTCCCTCGCCCCGCATCCGGCTGCCGAACTGCGGGTCGTTCAGCCGGCCGCCCCGGGCCTGGCGGATCAGCGACAGGACCCGGGCCGCCCGGTCCGGGCAGTGAGTCTCGAGCCAGGCCTGGAACAGCTCCTTCACCTCATGGGGCAGCCGCACCATCGTCCAGAACAGCAGGTCCGCGCCGGCTGCCGCCGCGGCCTCGGCAATCCTCTCGATCTCCTGGTCGTTCAACCCCGGGATCACCGGCGCCATGTTCACCCCGGCAGGCACGCCGGCCTCCGCCAGACGGCGTACGGCGGCGAGGCGGACGGACACCGTCGGACAGCGCGGCTCCAGCCGCCGGGCCAGCTCCCCGTCGAGCGTGGTCACCGAGATTTGCACCCGGACCAGGCCATGGGCGGCCAGCGCCTGAAGCAGGTCGAGGTCGCGGACCACGCCCGCCGACTTGGTGACGATGCCTACCGGATGGCGCGCCTCCAGCAGCACTTCCAGGATCGAACGGGTGATCCCCAGGCGCCGCTCGACCGGCTGGTAGGGGTCGGTGGCGGCACCCAGGGCGATCGGCCGGGCGACATAGCCAGGGCGCGCCAGTTCCCGGCGCAGCAGGGCAGCGGCATCCTCCTTGGCGAAGATCCGCGTCTCGAAGTCCAGGCCCGATGAGAGGCCCAGAAAGGCATGGTAGGGCCTGGCATAGCAGTAGATGCAGCCATGCTCGCAGCCCCGGTAAGGGTTGATCGAGGCGTCGAAACCGATATCGGGCGACTGGTTGTATGCGATCAGGGAAGCCGTCCGGTCCGGCCGGACCTCCGTGCGCGGCCCGGCCTCCGCCAGCAGCTCCGCCAGGGTGCCCCAGCCGTCATCCGCCAGCGCAACGGCGTGCCGCTCGAAGCGGCCCGGCGGGTTGAGCGTGGCGCCACGGCCTTTGTGCATCTGCTGCATGCTCAGAACATAACAAGAACATCTACAACCGACAACCGCCGCTACCCGAGGAGAGCGTCAGGCGAACGGCTCAGCGGCCTCCACGCCCAGACTGCGCAGGGCGGCCAGCCGGGCAAATCTCAGCTGCAGGACCCGGCGTCGCGCTGCCGCCAGGGTGAACGGCTGCAGGGGCCGGATCTCTGCCGCGTCATAGGCATCCGCGACCAGCACGCCCGGCTCCGGCGGCAGCAGTTCCAGCGGGAAGTCCGCGGCGACCGCGAAGCCGAACCGGTCGCAGAAATCGGCATAGAACCGCCACTTGCGATCGGTCAGGTAGTCGGCCGCGCAGGACTTGACCTCGATGATGGTGATCCGGCCGTCCGGCCCCAGCGCCATGATGTCGGCCCGCCGCCCGTTCGGGAGCGGCACTTCCAGGATCGGCGCCATGCCTGCCTGGACCAGATGGCGGACCACGCCGCGTGCCACCGCCCGGGTCACCTCAGGCCGGCCTGCAGGCGTCTCCGGATATGGCTGAACCTCTTCGTTCTGGGTGGAACAGGCTTCGGCGGCTGGGGGCGGCAACGATTTGTCAACTCCGATAGGCGATGCTCGTGCCTAGAGCCGATCCCTGGCCCAGGCAAGGGCGGCACCCCATCCCCGCCCGGAGCGCCTGTCTTGCCCTCGCTGCCACCTGTCGCCCCATTGCCACAGCATTCCGGCAACCATGCCACGCTATTCCTACTGTGTGACGGCGGTCACAGCCAAACCCAGGCGATCTTTGGCATCAGTTCCGGCATGACGGCTTTCCGGCCAAAAATGCCGCCCGTCCTGGAGTATGGGAATGATCCCGTTGCCCGGCCGCATCTGCCTGCTGGTGCTAGCCATCGCCCTGACCTTCGGCCTGCTGCTGGACCGACCGCGCCCGCTCGCGGTGCAGCCGCCCAGCCACCTGCCGGCGGTGATGGACCACCTCCCCCAGCGTCTCTGAGAAGCGCCGACCGCAGCGCTGCGGCCCGGCCGAACCGGTAGCCCCTGCCCGTCAGTTCGCTCGTCGCGGTGCCGGTCATGTTCCGGCGATGAGCGGGAGCAGCGCCGGGACGATGAGCGGGCCGGACGGGATCGAGTGGCGCGAGCACGGCGTGCGGGTGCTGCCGGGCAGCAGCCTGGATCCAGACACCTCGCACACGCCGGTCATGAACCGCGCCGGCTCGAACCGCTTCGCACGGATGAGGGCGCAAAAGCCACGGACAGTGATGATCCCACCCATGGGAAAGCCGGCACGCACCATCACGGCAAACTGGTGAGCGTGATCTGCATGCCGCGCGGTCGGGTACGGATGCGCTTGGGCGAGCAGCCGGAGTGCAATGCAGAGGCCAAGC